>CALEHE010000055.1 GCA_937876415.1 uncultured Actinomycetes bacterium | reverse complement strand
CCGCAAGTAACTTTCGTTACAGCAAATCTGGATCGTCGGGAATGCCGGCGTCAATCGGTACTTTGGTGCTGTTCAAGAACATCGCGACTAAGTGATAGTTGCCCACTGTCGCGATGAGGTCAAGAACTTGTTCGTTTGAACAGTGCTTGCCAAGATCGCGCCATGTTGCATCCGAAAGCGCGTATTCGTTGTGTAATTCGTCGGCAGCGGTCAAGAGCAACTTGTCAATCGGCGACCAAGTTGACGCCGAAGCACCTTTCTTCACTGCTTTGATTTCCTCAGCCGAGATATCACAACGTAAAGCAATCTCGACGTGCTGACCCCACTCGTAACGCGAGCGACAATTCCAGCCAGTACGCAAAATTAATAGTTCTCGATCGCGTGCCGTCAATGTGTTCTTTGACAACACATGCGTGGCAAACACCAGCCAACGCTTCAACATGTCGGGGTGATTGCCCAGTACCCCGAAAATGTTGAGCGGGTCACCGTTCGGTCCAATCAGTCCTTTCGAAAACATTTCGGCGAGTCGCGGATCTTCGTTGGCTTTGCGAATCGGCAAGCGCGCCGGCGCGTTTTTCTTTTCAAGATCAAGCAAAAACTTCTTAGCTTTCATGCCACCGGCGAAACCAGTCAACGAACCGTTTGCTCCAATCACTCGATGGCACGGCACCACAATGCTGATTGGGTTACGACCGTTCGCAGTGCCCACGGCTCGCGCTTTATTTGGGTCGCCGAGAACTATTGCCTGTTCCCCGTAGCTCATCGTTTCGCCGTACGGAATAGTTCGCAGCACCTGCCAGACGCTCTGCTGAAATTCGGTGCCCTCGGGATCAAGTGGCACATCAAATTCGTGGCGAGTTCCGGCAAAGTATCCGTCAAGCTGCCCAATCGTGACCTCGATGATCGGGCTCGAGCCTTTTTTGGCATCGGCGACTCCAGGCACCCGGCGGGGATCGTCATTTGGCCACAAAATTGCCCGCAATCCTTGGGCCGAAGCCACCAGCGTCAAACGTCCAA
>CALEHE010000054.1 GCA_937876415.1 uncultured Actinomycetes bacterium | reverse complement strand
CGGCTTGGGCGTAGCCCAACGGGCCTCGTTGCGACATCGGCAATTGATGCCGTGCGTCAGGCCAAATCAATGTGTGAAAACTTGGTGTTCCATGAACAGGCACTTCGATCAGCCGAGCAAATTCAAGGAATTGATGCCAACCGACTTCTGCAAGACCTTGTTCGTTTGAACATCGTTGCGGGCGACTGGCAGACCGGCCGTATCACGAACTCGTCACTTACGATTTCATGTCGAAGTTTTGGCTTGAACTACGCAGCCGGAATCGGTGAAGTTGCTGAAAACAAATATGGCGAGGATTATTCGTTTACGTGGCGTGGTCGAACCGAATACGCGGTCGCTCATATTCGTAATGGTCGCGGGGTGCACCTGTACCGTGTGCACGTCTTTTTTGATGACGATTTACACCAGGTCGTTGTGGCCTATATCGGTCGCCACCTGCGGGGCAAGCGCGACCACAGCTAAGTTTTTGGCTTGATCTCGCGGTCATCGCACATTTCGGTCGATGTCACTCGTTTGTTAAGCATGAGCACTTCAACTTTGACCAATACATCCATCGGCCGACCTATCACCAAGTTCGGTATTTCGATCTATCCCGTGTACAAATGGGGCAATGGTGACAATGACCTGACGGTGATCCGACCAAATGAATTTGTGAAGATCCGCGAAATGGAATCACCGACGGTTCCGACTTTGGTCGTTGAAAATAACAATGGCGTGCCAGTGGTTCTCTTTGCTGGTGAAACTCTTGAAGGTGGTCGCCAGCAACGGGTTCTCAACCAAACAGTTGTTTTGCCACCCATGAGCGTGACCGAAATTCCGGTCTCGTGTGTTGAGCAAGGCCGTTGGCATGGCGCCCAAGAGTTTGGAGGTGTCGGACGCATGTCGCCGAGCAATGTGCGCCGCTCGGCATCTCGAGGAATGCAACACGAAGTCTGGAATGAAGTGGAGCAACTTTTGCAGTCGCGCGCTATTCGATCAAACACGATGGCCCTCGGCGACTTCTTCGGTGGCGTTGATGTCGAATCTGACGCCAAACGTCGCGAGAAGATCGCCAAGGTTGCAAGTTGGGGACCGCTTGCTGGCCAAACCGGCATCGTCGTCACCCGCGGCAGCGAGATTCAGTCAGTTGATCTGTTTGGTTCGCAGCAGTTCTTAGATGCAATGTGGCCCAAGATGATCGAGTCTGCATTGGGTGCCAATGTTGCGCCAACATCAGTTCAAAGCCGTCATAATTCTGGTGATCGAGTTCTGAAGTTCTTGAGTCGCCTCAGCAAGACCATCAATGAAACCCCACGAACATCTTCGACTGGTCTGGGAGAACATCTGCGTATCGAAAATGCCGCATTGACCGGTCAGGCATTACTGCTTGATGGTTCTTTGGTTCATGCGTCAGCGTTCCCCAGTGCAACCTGAACTTGAGACGATGAGCATCTTTATCAACGTGACGGTCTCGTATCGCTCGTTGTCCGACACGGCACTGGTGATTTGTAATGAGTCTCAACTTGAAGAATGTTTCGGGCCTGGAGAAGTTGTTACTTATCAACCCGATTTTGATACTCGTGTTGAGTATCGAAACATTCAGACCAATCAGGGTGCTACTTCAGAAAGTGCATATGTTGTTGGTTTGCAAATCATTGGAGCTCGCGAGCGTCGAGATTCGGGTCTTCATGAAACGCGCGTACCGCCGCAGTTAATCCGCTTGATTTCAGGGACAATTGAGTCAGTGCCAAAGATTTGTAGTCCACACGAGACCTGGGTTGAGACATTTGAAGTGCCTGCAACCGATCTGCTTTTTCGATGCTCTGAACCTTTGAGGCCCGTTGATTCGCTTGCTGATATCAAGGCGGTGTCGGCTGCGCTTGATGACATGGGGGTGGCGCATCAATCGCTGATGCTGCGGACCGGGAAGTCAGACGACGAACCAAGAAAAATGTTGAGCCGTGAATTTCGTACTTTGTGGTCACAACTTGCCAATGAAGTGGACCAAGCGCAAGGCCTTCGACCCACCACAGCAGTCGTGCGGACGTTGAATGCCTTAACTGTGCACACGAGCTTGCCCATGTCGATTCATGAGGCGACGCAACGGTCGCTCGTGCATATCCTGCATGGCGGACGTTGGCGGGAGGTTGCTGACACGCTGCGAGAGGCCACCTGGGCCCTGAACCATATTGCGATAGACCCAGCCGACTAGTTGGGTGGGGATTCCCAGATTTCATTAACGGTGTAGTTCGACGGTTTTTCACCGAGCGAATTTGGGACACAATAGAGGAATGGCCGTGAAAGCAAAAAACAACAAAAAGGCTCCTCGCAGGGTTGACCCCTTGGAACGAGTGTTGAATTTGTTCACGTTGCTGCATCGTTCAACGCATCCGCTATCGCGTGAGCAAATCGTGGCTGAAATGGCTAAAGGAATGACGCCGTATCCCGAAGCAGACGATGCCCAGCGCCAACTTTTTGGAAGCGACAAAAACACGATCGTGCGTGATCTTGGAATTCAAGTTCGACAAACTGTTGCGCAAGGTGACGAAGCTGGTCAGACGAAATACTGGATTAGCGAAGAGGACATGTGTGTCCCCGAGCTTGACCTCACTCATGACGAGCTCTCAGTTTTGAGTCTGGCCTTGGCATCCATTCATCATTCGGTACCCGAGGCCAGCGAGGCTATGATGAAACTTGAAGGGATGAATCCGCAGCGCTCTGCGGTCGACTTCAATGTCCAAGTACCGCTCATCGTGGTGCGACTGACAGAGATGATCCAACGGCGCCAGATTGCTCATCTCGTGATCAATGGGGCGTCAGTTGTGGTTGATCCTTCGCGCTTACTGTTCGACAAGGGAACCTGGTACCTCATCGCGATGGTTGCTGGTGAGAAGAAATTGCGCGCAATTAAGTGCTCGCATATCGGTCCAGACTTTTCCATTGTTGATGGTGAAGTGAGCTCAACGAAGAAGAATCTGAGTAATCGAGAATTGCGCAAACTGGTACACAACGTAGAAGACGATGATGTTGAAGCGCAGGTACTTGTTGATGGACATGTCGCGGGCATCTCATGGTGGGATAGCCGAGTTCGTGAAACCGAGGCCTTGCCCGATGGCAAATTGCGAATCACGGTGCAGGTTGATGACCCGGCGCGCTTGCGGGGATGGGTTTTAGGATTCGGCACCCACGCAGTCATCGAATCGCCCGAATCGTTACGCGAAGATTTTGTGCAGTGGTTAGAGAAGCTTGAACAGTTGCCTGACTTCATTCCGAATGCACCAGAGATGCCAACTGCACCAACAAATCGACCAGGGCCTCGTCCGTTGGGCGAACGACTGCAACGGCTCTTATCAATTTTGCCGTGGCTGCGACTGCGCGGGTCGATCACTGTTGAAGAGTTGGCGCGCATGCTCGGAATCTCAGTGGCGCACCTCATCAAAGATCTTGAGTATGCGTCAATGTGTGGTGTACCTCCGTACACCCACGATGCTCTCTTTGATTTCTCGGTCGTTGATGGAGAAGTTCTCTTTCATGGCGATGTGCCAATGTTTGGTCCGTTGAGACGCACCAAAGCCTTGATGACGCGTGCAGTCAAATTGACGCCACGACAAGCAACCGCAGTTGGCGTTGCCTTGGCTAGTCACGATGCCGTTGTAGGTGACCTCTCCATGCGAAATGATGCAGTGACGTCATTACGTCAGAAGATTGAAGCAGCGGTTGGCGATTTGCCAATACAAGTGCGGCTAGAAGATGCTCCGCTGCTACAAGAAGTGAGTCAAGCGATTCGGCTAGCGCGACAGATTCAGGTCACATATGTGAATGGCGAAGAAGAAGTCACCAAACGTGTGTTGAACCCGTTACTGATTTTTGTTGACCGCGGTGAGTCGTATTTGATTGCTGATGATGTCTTGACGGGCGTCGATGAAAAGATCTTTCGGATTGACCGACTCATTGAGTGTTTAACAACTGAGAACACATTTGAACCTCGGGCCGTTGAATTTACAGAGTGGAAATTTCGGGGGAAAGTTGAACCAGCGGCGCTGTATGTCGCGCCGGGCAATGATTGGTTGCTAGATCGCATTGCGATCAAATCCCATGTGATCAATGAAGATGGTTCGATGTTTCTGTGGGTCGATGTCGCAAGCCTGCCCTGGTTGGCACGGTTGTTGTTGCGCTGTGGTCCAACCTCTTGCGTGGTGAGTCCGGCGAATTTACAGAGTGTTGTGGCTGAGCGAGCTCGGGAAATTCGCCAGCAGTACGCGTGATTGTTGGCATGTGGCACGTGACAAGTACGAAAATGTTGCCTGACCCCCATGCCAAGGTGGCAACATGGAGTTTGTGAAGGCCCTTCTAACGTTACGGTATCGACCTTTGTCGGACACTGTGATCGCGTCTGTTGACGCGTTGGAAGCAGAGAATTCTGAAACCTCGTCGGTGCCCGATATCAATGCCGGAGTTGTGCGCGAACGGTTAGATGCTGACACAACGGCCGAATGGATTCCATTTCGGGATTCACAAGTTCTCGTTGGGCTTGAGCTGATGCATGCGTCAGTTCGTTCGTACGTCGATGGCATGCCACCGGTTGTCGCACAGTTCGTGACCGATCTGATTGAACTGGCTCGAGACGGTCAAGATGTTTCTGATTCAACGAGTTCACTTCTCAAAACTCACGAGTTAAAACGGCGTGTTGATGTATCGATGTTGTTGAGGCCAGTGCAATTGCAGCCCAAGCGTCGAGCATCTCGTGCGACCTCTAAGGGTGTTGAAGCGGCGCTTCACCAAGTCATTGATAACTATGAGAATTTGCCGCGACCGAGTATCGAAGAGAAATCGGTCGCGAGTGCGTTACGTGATTTGGCGATGTCAATCAGCGATGGTGAAGGACTCACGAGTGAACGAACGGTTGATGCAACGTTCAACACAATTTCAAAGTCTGGAATGCGCAGCCAGCGCAAGAAGACTGAACTTCTTGCGCTGGTCAACGATCTTCGTGATCAGCGCACCTGGCAAAGTGCCATTGATAAAGCGCTGACTACGCCCGAATTGGTGAGTAACGCCGAGTCAGACGCTGAACTCAACGGCGCCGATTGACGTTCCATTCGTCTTTGAGAAAATTCAAGAACGTTTCATTCCATACTGCGTAGTACGGCCAACGAGCAGTCACCCATTCGTGAGCCTCTTGGTCATCAAAGTCATACTGGCGCATGGCCCAGGCTTTCAAAATCAGTCCAGTACGACTGCGTCCACCATGGCAATGCACGAGAACTCGATGACCTTCAGCGAGAAGAGCATCCATGCTGTCAACGGCATCGCGAACAAGGGTCAGTAAATCTAAGTTGGCATCACCT
>CALEHE010000053.1 GCA_937876415.1 uncultured Actinomycetes bacterium | reverse complement strand
AGTGACACTAGTTGATCGAAGGGTCAATCTGGTCTGTCTAAGTGGCAGATTTCCTCAGCTTTTCCCGACCAGATCGCATGAAGAAGCGACTACAGGTCGTTCTCGCAAATACATCGTTAATCAAGTCGTGTGTCATGCTGAATGCATGGCACACGACTGGCTCGAACTAACAAGGCGGAGTTCATTTGCCTCGCATCGAATAATCGGCTGGATCTATTGGGATCCGCGAGCGATTGAGTTGTACACCCAACTCGGAGTTCCCAATGGCACTGGTTATTACGTCGCCAGCCGTGCTGCACCGCTATTACCAGCAGGACACCAGGCAGTGACTGCAGCGTTCTATTCGATCCACCCGAAGTTCATTGAGTTCGCTGTCACCTTGGCTGCGCAGCATGCTTCTTGGAATGACATTTACGATGCGCGCAATCAAGCAGTGGGCGAAGGACTGCGTCAGTTCGTTCCCGAGATTTGTGATGACCTAGCGGATCTTCGTGATGAACTTTGGCGCGTCGCCGATGCATTGCCCGAGTCGGGCCGCGTGTGTTTTGCTGCTCATCGCCAAGCCCCTCGAGTTGATGACCCTTTGGTGTCGGCCTGGTTGGCAGTGAACTGCATTCGTGAATGGCGCGGCGATACTCACTTCGCAGTTTTGACATCGGAAGATATTTCACGAGTGCAAGCGGGCATCTTGCATGATGCCCATCTGAACTACGGTGGTTGGATCGCGCAAAGCAGAGGAGCCGACGCTGAAGCAATCACCGAAGCATTCGCCGATCTTGAATCGCGCGGATTAGCCGAAGACGGAGTCGTGTCAACTGCGGGTTTAGCAGTGCGTGAACTAATTGAAGAGCGCACTAATGAATTGACACAACGCGCGTGGCAATCATTTGGTCTTGAAAACACCGAGAGGTTCTTGAAATTGGTCGAACCGATCGGCGACCGCTTAATGAAAAGAATCGACGACACCGCTGGGCCGAATTGGATGCCGGCGGCGCGCGAACGGCGTCCGTCATTCACCGAATGAGTTCGTGTGCAATACTGACATTATGACTGTCACAACTCTTGATGTTGATCGTAAGCAACTATCAACCACGCGTATTTTTGAAGAAGCAGATCGCCCCTTGGTCGAAGGCGAAGTGCGGGTTTCTGTCGAGAATTTCGCGCTGACATCCAACAACATCACGTACGGGGTCTTTGGTGATGGCATGCGTTACTGGGACTTCTTTCCGTCAACGCAAGACAACCAAAATCAAGATGTGGCAGTTTTGTGGGGCCGTATTCCCGTGTGGGGTTTCGCCGAGGTGATTGAGTCGCGCATGCCCGCAGTTGACGTGGGTCGACGAATCTACGGGTATTTGCCAATGAGTACCGACCTTATTGTGAAACCAGGTCGCGTTGATGAACGTGGGTTTGTGGACACTGCAGAACATCGCTCTGCCATGGCTGCCACGTACAACCGTTACATATTCACCGACCATGATCCGATGTATCGCGTCGATCGTGAAGCTCAGCAGATGGTGTTATGGCCACTCTTTATGACGTCATTCATGATTGATGATTTCCTCGGACAAAATGTTCTCGAGGATGATGCCTCGAGCATTACAACAGTGGTGATTTCAAGTGCTTCAAGCAAGACCGCAATCGGTGCGGCGTATTTGTTGGCTCGACGAACTGGAGTCACCGTTATTGGTTTGACTTCAGCGAAAAATGCTGGTTTTGTTCGTTCGCTTGATTGTTATCACCGTGTTGTCACCTATGACCAAATGGGTGATCTTCCATCAGGAACCGCTTCAGACATCACTGCCTACGTCGATATCGCTGGCGATCGCTCGGTGACACACGGCGTTCACGCGCATTATCAAGATGATCTTTCGTACAGCATGGTTGTAGGCAGTACCCACTGGGATGCGCCGACGGCAACTGGCGGAGGGCTCGCGGGGCCAAAGCCAGAGTTTCTCTTTGCACCATCACAAATAGCCTTACGTTCCAAAG
>CALEHE010000052.1 GCA_937876415.1 uncultured Actinomycetes bacterium | reverse complement strand
GTTTCTCAGCCTCTGAACGCGCCGATTTGTTCTACAACACCGCCGCCCGCACCTACAACATCTAACTCCCCTCGTGCTTCTGGTGTCGTTTAATTCGCTATTACCGATTAAAACGACACCAGAAGCACAATTGACTAGTGGGCAAAGGCGGGGTATCCACGGATCTTCAAAAGATCTCGGAGCGATTGGACGACATAGCGCGGTCGAGCTTTCACATCACGCCATGTGAAATGGGCGACTGACCAACCATGCTTTTGAAGATAAATGTCACGCTTTGCAAGGCGTTCAAAATCTGAACGTTGTTCATACTTCCCCCAGCCGTCAGTTTCGCTAGCCACTTTCCACTCCGGCCACCCAAGGTCGACAACATATGGGCCAACAGAAATCTGCGTTTCAAATTTTGGGAAATCATATTTTGACAACAACCGTTGCATCTCAAGTTCCAAGACCGAATCTGCAGGTTTGTCTGCGTATGGCCATGTTGCAAGGAGGTCTCGCACAGGACCGATGCCCGCTCGTCCTCGTTTTGAATGTCGTGCAACTGCAGCAACGAGGTGTCCCCGTGAAATGTGAGATTCCATGAGCATCCGCTCCGTCGTAATTGGCAGAAGATGAGGTGCGACAGCTGCAAAATCCAGCAATGTCCGAGTGGCGGTTGTGACGCGAATGCCTTCTCGCCGAACTGGAGCAATATCCAAGTGATCACGCGGATGATGGAACTTGACTCCTCCTTGGACTGAAGTCTTTTTTCGTCCTACTCGAATAATGTCAATGAATTCACTTTCTGAAGGCTTCCATACATTCCAAAGCGCGGCCGCGGTCTTATGCGATGCAATGCCCCGACCATCACCAGAAAGAGTTGCTGCATGCACCCTTTGCAACCATGTCGGTTCGTAACCGAACACGGAAGACACATTCGGATGCACATGATTCAACAGTCCCTGTTCGTGGAGACGAAACCATTGCCAATTACTGATTCCGGTTTCTAGTGCTTGAAAGCGGGTGACTAGTCCGTGTTGTTTCGCCGCTTTTTCATGTATGAGTTTGAGATCCATGCCTCAATGTGGGCGTCGACCTTGAGACTTCGGCGACTTTTGTGAAACTGGTGTCAATAAATTCGCTATTACCGATTAAAACGACACCAGAATCACAGGGAGTTTAAGAAGTCGTCGATGAGGATGACGTGGCGCAAGACCGATGTGCGCCAATTATGTATCCACTGCGGCGGAGAGTCGTCAACAACCATTTTCACGTAGGCGCGCAACATATCGGGCAAGTTTTCAACTTGTGGCGCAAGTTCGGCGTATAAACCAAAGTCGCTTGACGCTTGATGACCGGCTTGGTCAATATCCACACGACGCGACAATGCACCAACACGATCCGTTCGGGCAGATAACAAACCCCATGCCTTGTCCGCATCGGTAGTAGGTGGGGTTGTCTTGTCGTTGTTCGCGACCACCATCAACACTGGCGAGGCAGTTGTTGCAAACATTGCTTCCGGCAAAATACGCGTATACCCCTGCGCCAAAACTGCTGCTCGCACCCGCACATCAGGCGTGAATTCGTGGAGCGTTGACACCGTTGCTAATGCCGTCAGCCCGCCATAACTATGTCCACCAATTGCAATACGCGTTTCATCGACATGAGATGCCAACCACGAAACAATCTCGGGACCATTACCCAACGCACTATTAATCAGTAGTTGCACATCGCCGAGTCGATTGCGGTCATTCGTTATGTCATCAACATGGGTGCCAAGGGCCCAATCAAACAATGTGTCGCCCGGATGATCGGAAGAAATCACGATGTATCCACGTGCCGCAAGCGCCTCACACAGCAAGCTGTAGTTATGTCGCATACCAGTACGGCCATGCGACCAGATCACTAACGGATGTCGTCCCGGTTGAACTTCGGCGTCCTCGTGAGCCGACGCAGAGAAAAACGTGATTCCAGGAATTAAGTCGTACGTCGTTCGCTCTGTTGCTGCGACCGCCGGATACCAAATTTCGACGCCAAGCATTCGGCCTGATCGATTCGTGTCCACGATCAAAGTTGAGCGATGGCCCACCACATGTGAAGCCGCCTCAAGTGGCGGAGCAGCCGTTAATTCCATGCCAATACTCTGCCACGAATCACTATTTTTTGTCCCGCTTCGCCACAACATTGACCGCCTTCGTACTCTTAAGGCACGGACTACCGAGGAGATTGAGCCAATGTCACGCGAAGGAATTGAAGCCCTAAGAATCGCCGTCGATGAAGTGAAGTCGGTGATCACGACTCTCACGGATGAGGAATGGTTGCGACCAAGCGGATGCGCCGGCTGGTCGGTTCGCGATCTAGTCGCCCACATGAGTTCGAACTACAAAGAAACTGTTGATCCGTCACCTGTACCTGCCGAACCCATCAATCTTCCAGCCGAACGCATGATGGACCTACTTGTTGAGCCTCGAAAAGATTGGTCAAACCAACAGATCCTCGATGAGTACTTGGCATTCTGCGATCAAGCAGTTGCAGTATTGGCTTCGATGCAAGAAGAGCCGCTGGCATCAACCGTGATCCCTCTGGCTGATCTCGGTTCCTACCCCATGAACCAACTCGCCGATGCTTACGCCTTCGATCACTACTGCCACCTCCGCATTGACCTGCTCGCTCCCGAAGGACCAGTCGAGCGTCGCCTTCCCGATTCTGACGCAACTCGTCTCGGACCAGCCATTCGTTGGATGATTACCGGAATGCCGCAGATGCAAGCCAACCTCGGTCAAGCCCTTTCGGCCCCGATTGTTTTGACACTCACCGGTGCCGGTGGTGGCACCTGGACCATTTCGCCTTCGGGAAATGACATCGTGATTAGCGAAGGTAAGTCAGCCAGCGCTGTCGCCGACGTCAGCAGCAACGGACACTCGTTTGTCAACTGGGGAACTCAGCGTTCACACTGGAGCGAGCACTGCAAAGTCACTGGCGATCAAGCAGTCGCCGCCAAATTCTTGGATGCACTCAACATCATTTGATGCCTGAGTGAATCGTCAGTCTTTCGGTGGCTGATAGGTCGACAAGAAACGTCCCAAGCGACCAATTGCTTCGGTGAGATCTTTCGCCCATGGCAACGTAACGATACGTAAGTGATCTGGTCGCGGCCAGTTGAAACCGGTTCCTTGAACGACTAACACGTGTTCAGCGCGCAAGAAGTCGAGCACGAACCGACGGTCGTCAACGATGGGATACATCTCGGGGTCGAGTTTTGGGAACACATACAACGCACCCTTCGGAACCACACAAGTAACGCCGGGGATTTCGTGCAAAGCCTTAATCGCGGCATCGCGCTGTTCGAGCAAACGTCCGCCAGGCAAAATGAGATCTTTAATACTTTGCCGTCCACCAAGCGCAGTTTGAATGGCGTGCTGTGCCGGAACATTGGCGCACAAACGCATATTCGTCAACATGTTGACGCCTTCGATATAGCTCGCAGCATGTTTGCGCGGGCCAGTCATCACCATCCAACCAGAACGGAAACCAGCGAGTCGATACGCCTTTGAAAGACCGCTAAAGGTGATCGCGAATACGTCTGGTGCTACTTCGGCAAATGTGTGATGTTTGGCATCGTCATACAAAATCTTGTCGTAAATTTCGTCGGCATACACAATGAGATTGTGTTCGATGGCCAGGTCGGCAATCTTGCGAAGAGTTTGGCGGCTATAGACAGCTCCCGTTGGGTTGTTGGGATTGATGACGACAATCGCTTTAGTGCGGTTGGTGATTTTGCTTTCGATATCGGCGATATCGGGATTCCACTCGTTCTCTTCATCGCAGAGATAATGCACTGGTGATCCACCAGCCAAAGTTGTTGATGCAGTCCACAATGGATAATCGGGTGCCGGAATCAAAACTTCATCACCCTCATTGAGCAATGCGTTCAGCGACAACTGAATGAGTTCGCTGACACCATTGCCCAGCCACACATCATCAATATTGGTGATGTCGATGCCTTGGTTTTGATAGTGCTGCACAATCGCCGTACGCGCCGCAGTAATTCCTTGTGAATCGCTGTAACCCTGTGACGCCTGCAAACTACGCGAAACCTCAACCAAGATTTCGGCGGGTGTTTCGAAACCAAAAGGATGGGGGTTACCGATATTGAGTTTTAGTATGCGCTGACCAGCCGCCTCAAGCCGCTTGGCCTCATCAAGTACTGGACCACGGATGTCGTATAAGACATCGGCCAATTTCTCAGATTGATGAATTTCGTTGGGCATAAGACACTTCCAAATGGGCTACTAAGTGATCAAGCCTACGCAAATCAATCTTTAAAAGTCGGACTATTTACTTACTTGTCACGCTTCAGGTTCTCGATGCCGTTACCGATGGCCATGAATGTGGGAGCCCACAAGCCCACGAAAATACCGAAACGTTCCCCTGCTGCACCTTCGAGTCCAGCGTCGGTGCCGCCTTGTGTAAACCACACCACAATGCTTCCGATGACCGACAAAAAGCCAAGCGCGTACGAGATATTGGCTGTAAAGCCAAGTGAGTGAAGCTTCTTAAGCATTTCATTCTCCGATGAGTTACTGAACGCCAGAGGACTCCGACGATCGGACAGTAACACGGTTCCGAAAATGCGCGCAGTTAAGCAACAAACAATCTAAGAAAGTTGATGCTGCTCACACTCTTTCAAATCTTGAAACCTCATCAGTGAATGCTTCGAGCATGGTCGGAGTAATTGAGGCCCGTGTTCGACGGGTTGCTGTTTGCAAATCTTCCACCATCACCAATGCTGTCGAACCGTCAGCACATGAACGAGAAAAAGCTGCCGCCGCGGCTCGTTGCGCCGCCAAGTCCACATCACCTGGAGTAAATCCGTGACTCTCGGCCGCTAGTTGAGCGGGATCAACATCGGATTCTTTGTTCATCGGGGCCACTGCCTGTTGCCACAGCGCAGTCAGGGCCGTTTGATCAGGTGGACCGATGCCAATCAGTAGGTCAAATCGACCGGGACGCAGCACTGCTGGATCAATTGACTCAACGAAGTTGGTTGCGCAGATCAGCAACCTTCCGGGTCGTCGTCGAAATTCGGGGATCGACTTGAGAAGTTCATTCACAACCCCAGCCGATGAGGGTCGAAACTCTCGTGCCGGCGCGATTTCATCAAATTCGTCAATGAAGATCACCACATGATCAAGTTTCCCCAACTCAATTAGTGCTTCACGAAGTTCGTTAGCCAAGGTCCCTTCACCACTTGCCAACTTGGACGGGAGAAGTTCGACAAATGGCCATCCGAGTCGTCCCGCCAAGGCTCGAGCAAAGGTGGTCTTGCCAGTTCCTGGCGGCCCAAATAACAAAGCGGTTGCGGGAGGCCGTAGCCCAATTTGAGCGGCGAGATTTGGATCGGACAAAGGGGCCACAATGCGTTGATCGAGAAGAGACTTCTCACGTTCCATACCCGCGGCTTGGTCCCACAGTTCTCCATCCAAAATCTGGCCGCCCCATTTGTCGATAGTTCGCACATCACCTGGCTCAATGGAGAGAGACTTTTCATAAAGCACCATTCCGACTGTCGGCGTGAACCCTCGGTTGAGCAACGCTTGCTCTCCCACTTCCCCAGGTCCGAGCAACGCCGAGATTTTTCTGACACCCAGATGCAGCAAACGACTTTCGATCCCGCGCGCCAAAGCCGATCCGATTCCGCGACGTCGCCAATCTGGAGCGATGGCAACGAGTTGTGTCCAGGCGCGATCTCCGGCGACGCGCGCGCTGACCAAACCCACCAATGAACCCTTGGCCAACGCCACGATGACAACAGCACCATCATTGACATCAGTAATAAACTGAGCTATCTCCATGGGGGCACTATCTGAAATTCCTCGGAGGGATTCAAGTAGTTGAACTGCTGCCCCGACATCGCTCGGTGACAGGTCGCAAATTTGGTAATCCATTTCTTGGTTCTACCAACTTCGCACTCTGAAAACGTGTTGATTTAGCACTTATTTATCTGTTCAAAATCCCACTGTTGTCGGCCCAGTATTGATAATTCGGACCAATGATTAAAGTACTGACCTATGACCTTGGTACCGATTGATCTAAAACAGGACGTTTCCGAGTCAATCGCCCAAAACTTTGCGGGTCTTTATTGCGGCGAAGTTGGGCTGAGTTCAATTCAAGGCGGACAAACTGCCGGCAATCAGGCTCTCGCCAATTTGGTTGTCACTGGCTACGCGAACGCCCGATCTGAGGTTTTGCCTGTTGAACGACGAGGAGCGACCAAACTGTCGCCTTATATTCGCCACAACATCTTGACTCTCGAACAGGTGTATCAATCAGTTCGTCACGCACCCTTTAAAGACCGTGAAAAGTTTCGTGATGAACTGTTCTGGCAAGAATTCGCCCGACATTTATATGCCCGTGTCGGAGTACAACTTTTTGAAAATATGCGCTTTCAGGCCGACGCCGAATCACTCGGTAATGGGTGGAATCGAGAGATGCTTTGCATTGACCAAGTTGTCACTGAATTGGAAACTGACGGCTGGTTAGTCAACCAAACCCGAATGTGGCTCGCGTCCCACTGGACCGTGCGAAACAAAATCGGTTGGAAATCGGGGCAAGAACGGATGCATCAACACCTGCTTGATGGTTCACGAGCCGCCAATCTTCTCGGGTGGCAGTGGACTGTCGGATCCGGAACTGGGAAACCTTACGGTTTCGCAAAATGGCAAGTTGACAAACGAGCACCTGGACTCTGCACACGTTGTTCGCTCAAAAATAATTGTCCTATCGCAGAATTTCCTGAAGAGGTACCACTTGAACAATTAGTTCGCGATGACATTTTTGACCACGACCCCGATACTGCAACCACCGCTGGTCCCCGTTCGGTTGTTACCAACACGCAACCAGAATTTGTTCTCCTCACGATCGATTCGCTCGGCGACGCCGACGCGGCCATGGTCGCCCACCCACAGTTGCCAGTGGTTTTCGTTTTTAACCAAGCAGCATTAAAAAAACTGCAATTGAGTTCGCAACGTCTGGGTTTTTATCTGCAGACACTTCAGGATTTGCACACTCGTCGTCACGTGTTGGCGTATCTGGGCGATCCGTATCAATTTGCTCGCGAGCATCCAGTCGCCGTCACGTACGCGCCCGTACCTTCCTTCAAAAACTTTACCGAGCTTGCCGAAATTCATCCCTACCCGTGGCTTCGTCAGCCTCATTCGGGTTCGGTGCGAAGTTTTACCTCGTGGCGAAAAAAAATAACTTGACGCAGACCCAGATGCCCTTTCAGCCCGACTTTCAAAAACAATCGGGTGCAACACCTGGCACTACCCAACCCCTATTGGCTGCAAGATAGCCCAGCACACGGGGGTCTCAGGCCCATTTTTTTGGACGCTAAGGTTCATATCGGGGGGGAAGATGAATATGAAATTGTGCCGTCAAACGTTGCCCGTGTTAGCCGTGGTCCTGAGTGGGCTTTTAGCCATCGCCTGTACCGAGTCAAAGACGACAACAAGCATTCCTGATTCCACGGAGAACGTTGCGACCACCGATGTCACAACCCCGAGCCAAGATTCCACAATCCCTCCCCCAACAGGCGAACCCTTTGTCATTGGCGTTGTCAACACAGAAGGTTCTCCGGCTGCCGACTTCCCTGATTTCACCAATGCATTTCGAGCCGCCGCCAATTACATCAACAGCGAGTTAGGTGGCTTTGCCGGACGCCCTATTGAATTAGAAATTTGCATTTCCGTCGGCAGCCCCGAATCCTCACAGGCCTGCGCCCAAGAATTGGCGGCAAAAAAAGTTGACTTGGCGATGATTGGTTTAGATATCTTCGTTGATTACGGGACATTCAACGCTGCCGGTATTCCCGTCATCGGCGCCGTACCAATTCTTCCCAGTGATTACACCGCCGACGCCGTCTACATCACCGCTGGCAACCTCGTGGTCCAAGGTTCCACTGCTAACGCGATTACAAATCCGAAATATCTCGGATTAAAAAAGGTGGCGATTATCGCCAACGACTCACCAGCGACTCTTTCCGCCCTGGCAACACTTGAGCCGGCCTTGGCATTCGCCGGCGCCACCGCAGTCGTTATCAAGGGAGGCGAAACAGAAACCGATGCCGGATATCGCCTGCTGATGCAGCAAGCTGCTGCCACTAAGCCTGAAGCCATTGTCTCGATGTACGGACAATCAGGTTGCGTGGCTCTGATGCGCGCTCGAGTTGAGTTACAGGTTGAGATCCCGGCATTCACTAACACCGCCTGCCTCGCGGACACAGTCATTAACGCTGTCGGTGACGCTGCTCAAGGGTGGTACTTCGCAGGCTCACAAGGTGGGGTTGAAAGCGCCGACACAAATCTCATGCGTCAATACGTTTCCAAGGTTGTCAATAAAGCACCAGAAGATGTTGATGTCTTTGGGTTCACCACTCTCGGTTGGATTCAGACACTCTCCATTTGGAATGTCGCAAAAAACCTCGGACCAACGGTCACTGGTGAGGCAATCACTGATTCGTTCCGACAAGGAAATGGAACCTTGTGGGGTTCGGATGCAGAATTGCAATGCGGGACAGTCCCTTCACTGTCGGCTGTTTGCTCTTTTGCCATACCATTCGCGGTCTATACCGACAAAGGTGCTGAACCAGCCTTCGGAGGCGAAAATGTCTCCGCCCTCGATGTTTTAGACCTGTAATTCAAAAACGATGACTGCTTATCTCGCTGCTCTCATCGCTGGTCTCGGGGCGGGGGCAACCTACGCCATCATCGCAACAGGTTTGGTCGTCACCTCACGCGGTTCAGGGCTCGTCAATTTTGGCTTTGGAGGTCTGAGCGCATGGTCGGCATATGTCTATTACGACCTGCGCGCCAATGCCCGCTATCCGCTCTTGATTCCTGGTCCTTGGCGCGACATTACCTTTGGCGAGGGTGTGCAGATGACCGTCATCTCATCGCTGCTCCTCACACTCGCCACAGCGGCACTTCTCGGAATCATCAGTTATGTATTCGTCTTTCGCATTCTGCGCTCCGCACCAGTCTTAGCCAAAGTTGTCGCGAGTGTGGGCATCTTGCTCATTCTGCAAGGCATGATCGGTGTCCGCTTCAACGGTTCGCCGATCAATCTTGACAAAGTTCTTCCGAGTGGTGTGATCAAGATTTCAGATGAAATCCTGCTCGCTGTTGATGCCCTCTGGTTATTGGGTATCGCTGTCACCCTAGGTATCACGCTTTGGTTTCTCTCGCGATTCACTCGCGTTGGGCTCGCCATCCGAGCAGCCTCAGAATCTGAAAAAGGCGCGCTTCTATTGGGTTTTTCACCGGACCGATTGGCGCTTTTCACATGGGTCATTTCATCTGTGATCGCTGGAGTCGTCGGTGTCATAGCAGCGCCGCTTTTTCAATTATCTCCTATGTTGTTCACTCAACTGTTAGTCCCCGCTCTCGCTGCCGCCCTCGTTGGCCGCTTCGTTTCATTCGGCTGGACAATCGGCACGGGCGTTGCCATTGGCATGTTTCAATCAATGCTCACTCCCCTCCAACAAGATCTCACGTGGTTACCTAAGAGTGGTCTACGCGATGGTTTGGTCTTTGTGGCAATCGTCGTGGCAATGATCGCCGTCGGTAAACGCATCCCAACCCGAGGTGCGCTTGACCTCGGAAAGATGCCGACAGTTTTTTCTGGAAACGTCGAACCAAAATCAGCCATCCTCGGTCTGGTGTTCGTATCTGCTCTCTTCATCGTTTTGCCCGATGGCTGGGGGCTCGCATTATTGACGTCGGTGATCTTTTGTGGGCTCGCCCTGTCGCTCGTCGTCCTGACGGGATACATGGGTCAGATCTCACTCGCGCAAATGGCAATCGCTGGCATCGCTGGCTTCACACTTTCACGGATCACCGAACGTTTCGGAATTCCTTTTCCCATTGCCCCAGTTCTCGCGGCGTTAGTAGCAACTGGATTTGGAATCTTGGTGGGTATCCCCGCCTTACGAGTGCGTGGGGTCAACTTGGCCATTGTCACGCTCGCTGGCAGTATCGCCATCCAAGAGTTCTTGTTCAAAAACTCCGTATTTGTCGGTGACGTTTCAACCGGTGGCGCAAAAGTCCAAAACCCATATCTTTTTGGAATCAATCTCGGACTTCGCAGCGCAGATGATCCCTATCGACCAGTGTTCGGCATTCTCGTCACAGTTGTTGTGGCGCTCATTGCACTCATGGTTGCCAATCTGCGACGAAGTGGAACAGGTCAAAGAATGTTGGCCGTGCGCTCCAACGAACGCGCTGCGGCGGGTATCGCCATCAATACAGCCGCCACAAAGTTATTAGCCTTCGGGATCAGTTCGTTCATTGCCGGACTGATGGGTTCAATGATCGCTTACCGATTTGGTTCTATCTCGGATATCTCGTTCAGTTTTTTTGCGTCACTGACATTGCTGGCTTTTACATATCTGGGCGGCATTAGCAGCGTGACTGGAGCCCTCATTGCTGGTTTCATCGCAGCGGACGGGATTGGTTTCAAACTCATCAATAAAGGCTGGGCTTCACTCGGAGTCGACTTCGGTCGTTGGGAGGTGTTGGTGGGCGCAGCCGGATTAGTGATTACCGCCGTGCAAAACCCCGAGGGCATTGCTGGTGCATTGCAGCGCGGCCGACGTCGTTTCAGCCGATCTGCAAAGAGCTGATCAGCTCTTCTTTTTCTCAGCCTTTTTGGCCCGTTTCTCTTTGAGAGTCAATTGCGGCTCACGCTTACCACTGGGCTTTGCTTTTTGTTCTTTGTTGGCCATGACAGATCCATTCACTTGTTGGTACTTACACAGTAACCGCAACGCACAACGGGCAAGGTCGCTCCTTGGTTATTTCGATCTTTGACCCGTTTTGCGGCGCCAAATCATTGAATCGCCGGGTCGATGAATTTCGTGGGCCCGTCGCCACTGCGCAAACACTTGCAAAATGTGCGGAGGATCGCCGTGTATCTCGGTGAATCCACCATTGATATGACGAGTATCAAAATATGAGGCATTCACTCCATCGGCATACAGTTCACATGCTGGCTCAAGCCCCAAATCAATGAGACGTTGACGCTCAGCCTGAAAGTCGGTGACGAGATACGCGCAATGGTGATAGCCCTCTCGACCGGCCTCATACATCTCGCGATAAATCGATGGAGTGTCATCATGTTGCTTAATGAACTGAATCATGGTGTCACCTAAGTAACCAAAGGCATACGACACATCGGCTTCTTGTTTTGTGCCCCGATACGTGAACTCATCACACCGATGGTGTTCGGTCACCGAAAACGGTCCAGCGCCGAAAGTGTCGTGCCAAAACTTAATCGACTTTTCAATGTCATTAACAAAGTACGCCTGTTGAAAAATTGGATACGGAGTTCCGAGTGCAGCCATTTTGTTTTCCCTTCAACTATCGACAGAAGAATAATCCTAAAATTACGCGACTGGGACCTGACGTGTACTTTCCTTGATCAATGTTGAAGAGACAATCAGGAGGAGAACGAGGACCAAGGCTGCAGTTGAGAGTACGTGATATCCCACGGCTTTCCGAATAAAACCACTCGAGAACCCCGCGATACCGCCGCAAAAACTCATCGCCATATCAGCAGCACCCTGCACTGAAACTCGCGCCTCATCTGACACTGACTTAATCAACAAACTCGACCCACCGATCAGCCCGAAACTCCAGCCAATACCGAGCAACCACAGCGCCGGGAAGAGCAACAGGTGAGCATCCCCCGCCAACGCGGAAAGAGCAGTAGCGGCGGTCAACAATACGGCCCCAATTTGAATAGTTCTCAGTTGCCCAGAGCGGTCACTAAAACGACCAATCCACGGACTAAAGGCGTACATCCCTGCAATATGCAAAGACACGACATACGAACTGATTGATTCTTGACCATGAAACTTGAGATGCACCGGAGTCATTGTCATCACTGCAACCATGGTCATTTGAGAGATGATCATTGCGAAGACCGCTTGACGACCGTGCGATGATGCAAAGGCATGTTGAAACGCTTCGCGTATGCGAATTGGCGCAACCCCGCCAACAGCTTCTCCACGAAGTTCGCGAGCCAAAAAGAGTGGGTCAGGCTTAAGGCACACTGCAACATTGATCAGGGAAAACAAAAAGAACGCCGAGGAAAAAACCCAAGGTCCGGTGTACTTGTCCCAGTTAAACCAATGCTCTCCCGCTGCTTGTGCCGGCAACACGAGAACTGGTCCAAGCACTGCACCAAATGTTGAGGCAAACAAAATTCGACTCATGGCCTCGCCGCGTTGTTCGGGTTCTGCGAGATCGGTTGCCGCATACCGCGACATCAAATTTGAAGCTTGCCCAGCACCGTAGATGAAGAGCCCCACTAAGAAAATGGGTAATGACTTAATTTGTGCTCCGAGTCCTGCAATACAACCGCCGATGATTGCCAATCCATATCCCAACTCCAAACCATATTGACGGCCTCGTCGACTCATCAAGCGAGACAGATACTGAGACATAAACGCGGTACCAATGGTCACGGTGGCAGTCGCTGCACCACCCCAAGGAGTTGATTGTCCGAGAATTCGTTGAATCACAAAAGCACCGACAGTCACTGCCGAAGAAAGCGCTGCCGCCGCCACCAACTGCCCGATCACTAAAACTCGAAGTGTCCGTTTTTGAATAGCAGCGATTTCCACAAGTTTGATTCTCGCAGGTTCACACGTGATGGTTAGCGTGCACGTATGAAACTTCGTATCTTCACCGAGCCCCAACAGGGCGCTAGGTACACAGACCTTCTGGCTGTTGCTCAGCATGCCGAGAAACTTGGTTTCGATGGTTTCTTTCGCAGTGATCACTACGTGAAGATGGGCGATCAAGTCTCTGGATTGCCTGGTCCTTCGGACGCATGGATCACATTGGCTGGCATTGCTCGAGAGACATCAACTATTCGTCTCGGAACTTTGGTGAACTCATCAACATTTCGTTATCCCGGTGTTCTGGCCATCAGCATTGCCAATGTTGACGACATGTCACATGGTCGTGTCGAACTGGGGCTTGGCGCTGGGTGGTTTGACGATGAGCACGCCAGCTACGGAATACCCTTCCCCGCGCTTGGCGAAAGATTTGATCGCCTCGAAGAACAACT
>CALEHE010000051.1 GCA_937876415.1 uncultured Actinomycetes bacterium | reverse complement strand
CAACCGTTGTTGTCGTCACGACATCAGGCGCAATCAACGCTGGCACTATTGCTCCCGGCGGCAAACAAATCTCTTGGCCCACCATCAATGGCGACTGAATCGTTTTGTTGTTCGTACCCGCAATCAAACTGGCTTTCACGCCAGCACGATCGGCAATACCAAACCACGAGTCTCCGGCTTGCACGATGTACTTCGATGCACACACTCGCTTGGGTGCTTCAGTGGTTGGCGCTGCGGTTTCGGGAACAGCCACAACAGCGACAGAATCGGTCATGGCTGGAATGGTCGCAGGATCGACCGTAGGTGCAACAACAGTCGTGGTCGCATCGCCGTTGGCATCAAACTGCACAATCGCTGCTGCGCCGCCGGTGCTGGTGACATCCACCGCATTGCCATCGCCCCGCAAGGCCCAAGCAATCGGCGCAATACACAGACCTACGACAAAAAGAGCTGCCAAGCGACGGCGAAAAGGGTCTTTGGGTCCGCGAGGAAACTGCCCACCCGAACGTGGCCGACGCTGGCGTCCCGACCCGTTCGACCAGAACTGATCAGTCACCGAGGATTGCTGGTAGGTGCTCATGATGGTGGGTCGGTCAACACTCGTTGACCGACCCCATCAGTGTGGTCGTTTCGTCATACGATCGCAACGGAGCCCCCGTGGCATCTGACCAGTATTGCGGTCTTATCCACAGGGACAATTGAGGTATTGCCTGCGCACAGGTATCACCTAGTGCTTATCCACAAATAGGGATTTTTGCCTGAAACCTCGGCTGGGATGTCAATTCAGTCGCAAAAAAGTCAATGCAAGCGGTGCTATTGAGCACCATTGACGACGGCACCCTCATGGCGCTGCAGCAATTCAACCGAATAGCCATCGGGATCGAGAACAAACGCGACTGTCACCGGCCAGCGGTCTAAACGTTGTGGAGTCATCGTCGATGTGAAACCTGCGGCCACTGCCCGATCATGAACGTCTTGGCAATCGTCCACATTCATATAAATCTTCCACAGTGCAGTGCCGTGCTCGATGGGTCCCGATCGCTCTAACCATTTTGCTAACTGCAACCGGCCGCCACCGACATCGGCGGCAAGAACGATCTCATCAACCCCAGGAATCTGGGTGCGAGATTGAACCTTTAAACCGATGATCTCGGTATAAAACCTTTCAGACCGTGCCAAGTCGGTGACGTTGATGCAGTACTGACCAACTGTTGAAGCCATGTTCTCCCCTTAATGAAGTTGCTTACGGAATTAATGAAAAATCGTGTTCAGTCAGCCAATGTCGACCGACTTCTTTCACCGGGGCCCAACGATCGGTCAAACGCTGACCAGTGGGATCCATATCTGTTACCTGTCCAAAATCGGAGGGACGGGGTGCCATACGATCAGCGTGAACTTTCAACTTTGCCAAATCGAAGCTGAATAATTCTGCTGCACTCAAACCAACCATCAACCGCGTCTCATCAATAGGGATGTCATGGAAAGTTTTAGTGAGCCATGCGCGCGTGTTGGGCCATGTTCCT
>CALEHE010000050.1 GCA_937876415.1 uncultured Actinomycetes bacterium | reverse complement strand
CCAAGAAGATCACCGACGCAGGTTCGGTGCGCAACCAGTTCACTCACGCCATTGACCTTGCGCCCACTTTGCTTGGTGCTATTGGATTGTCAATGCCCGAAGTTGTCGATGGAGTTCAACAACAGCGAGTTGATGGTGTTGACGCAAGCACGATGTTGTTTGATATTTCGCGACCCGAACATCGACACACTCAGTATTTCGAAATGCATGGTTCGCGTTCGATTTATCACGAAGGCTGGAAGGCGACGAGCAACTTTGTTTCGCCATTATTCAATGAGCGCGCGCACATCACTGGCAGCCACTCATACGAAACCGATGTGTGGCAACTATTTGATCTCACGAACGACTTTTCTGAATCAACTGACTTGTCAGCCCAATACCCAGATCGAGTACGCGAACTTGAGTCGCTATGGATTGAACAAGCAACGGCAAACAATGTCTTCCCCTTGTTTGATCCGGCCGCCAGCTATCCAGCACATCCGGGCGAATACCCATTGCCTCGTTCGGCGACGTATCAACCAAGCGATCACCCCATTGCCGCTGGTCGAGTCCCGTCAATGTTTGGTGGCTTCACGATGTCGGCCATCGTTGATTGCCCGGCCAGCGAAAGCGGAATCATCGCCGCACTCGGCGATCACCAAGGCGGATGGACTCTTCGGCTTGATCATGGAACTCCCCATTTTGATGTCGTGTACGGACACCAACGCGCTCATCTGGTTGGCACCAGCAAAATCAGTACAGGCGAGATTCAATTGACGGTCACCATGAAAGCCGGTGCACTGGCGTTGTTTGTCAACGAGGAGCAAGTTGCAACTGGTCATTTCGGTGGGCTCTTCATGTTCCCTGGCGTCACGACGGCAGCCGGCGGAATGTGGATTGGTCGTCACGAAGGGTTACCTATCGTTGACAGTTATTCCTGCCCCAATGACTTCACGGGCAACATCAAGTCGGTCACCGTGTCGAGTGGTTCACCGTCATCTGGACCATCACTCGCCACCACAATGCGTATCGCTGAAGGCGCCGACTAATTCAGCCAGCTAGCTCGTACGCAAAATACGATCGGCGACATCGCGACCCGATTCAACTGCACCCTCCATATAACCCGTGCAAGCCGCAACGTGTTCACCAGCTAAATGAACTCGTCCCCACGGCTGACGTAAAACATCCCAGTACTTCGTCACTTGACCAGGTTCGTAGGTCGCATACGAACCACCGTAATTCGCCTCGTTTGACCACGCCCGTGAGAACGCTCCAGTTGACGCCGAAGTCATCTGGTGAACAGTGCGCATATCTTGCGTGATCGATTCAATTCGCTCGGTCTCAGACTTCAACGCCAATTGTCGGCCACCATCGCCACCGCAGTAAGCCATCACGATTCCTGAATCACCATCTTGATCAACTGAAGGGTCATACAAACGTTGCGACAACGAATCGGTGGAGCCGTAACCAGTATCCCATTCGCGTTGCGCAAACTGAACGGCTGTTTTGGTAATCGTTCCATAACCAAGTCCCCACATCGCTTCGCGCAAAGCGGCGGGAATCTCTGAACGGAACTCGACGTTACGCAATGGGACCAGCGAACACGCCAACACCACGTGATCAGCGATCACTTCAAAGGGTCCGTCTGCACCAACACCTTGCACAATCACGCCGTC
>CALEHE010000049.1 GCA_937876415.1 uncultured Actinomycetes bacterium | reverse complement strand
CGTAGGTGAGAGTTCTTTGCGGACTCATCCATGGAAGTAGAAGACGACGGGTCCAAGTGTGAAGGGGCGGATCAGAACTAATCGGTGGAACGCCGTAGGGCAAAAAACCTACTTGCGAATTGGCGTCAGCTGGATTCGCTGGAGGTACAACAGCAATGCCAAATCTTGATGGGAACTTTTCGATATCTCGGGCGATAGCCGTGACATCCTCATAGCGAGTCGGTAGCCACGAACCACCCCAGCGATCAGTGTGGGCCATCGGGCACTCATCGCGGAGAACCGCCCAAATGCTGAACGGATCATTCACATACTGCTGGTCGAAAACATCAAAGTCTGTCGCCCAATTTGAAACTGGCTCGATATCAGTCATAGTGACAAAACCTTAGATGTTTTGACAATGTTCTCGCACAGCAGTCACCAGGATTGTCCAGAAATATTCAGGATAATCGTGGCCCATACCCTCTACTTCCAAAAACTGTGCTTGGGGAATCACGTCAGCGGTTCGGCGACCGCCAGAAATATCAATCAGAGTGTCCTGATCGCCATGAATCACCAAAGTCGGAACCTTTAGGGCGCGCAAACGATCAGAACGACTTCTGTCTGCTCTCGCTGCTTTGTACTGCCGACCAACTCCTTTTGGTCGACAGGCTCGGTCAAAGACTTCTCCTGCAAAATGACGCTCATTTTGCTCATCAATATGGCCTGAACTACCCCACACATGTTTTCCAGCGAGGTGTAGTTCAATCGCCTGTTCCCTGTTCGTTGAACCAGGAGTCAACAACAATGCGCGGGCTTCGTCGGTTGGGCGTCCCACATCGGAGTCGCCGGTTGTTGACATGACAGAGATGAGCGAAAGTATTCGTTCGGGAAAGTCGATTGCGAAGGTTTGGGCAATCATTCCGCCTAGTGATACCCCAAAGACGTGAGCCTTCTTAATGGCGAGATCATCAAGCACGGCGACTGCGTCACTTGCCATATCTTTCAATGAGTAACCCTCTGGCCCGTCGCTTGAAAGACCAACATCGCGATTGTCAAATCGGATGACATGAAATCCCGATGCAACAAACAATTTGCAGAATTCATCGCGGTAGGCAATGCATTGATTACTGAGACCATTAATCAACACCAACGTTGGTTGCGATCTGTCTCCGAAACTTTCGTAATAGATAGAG
>CALEHE010000048.1 GCA_937876415.1 uncultured Actinomycetes bacterium | reverse complement strand
ACTCAGTGAATGCCACTTAGCACTTGCCTCATTCAAACCGACAATCTCGACTTGCTTGTCTTTGTTGTGATATTTCAAAACAATAGAGTCCAGCGCAGCGACTGTCGAAGAGTCATAAATCTGTGCTTGTGATAAGTCAATGATGATGTTCTGGGGATCGTTCACGTAATCAAATTGCATGTAGAGATCATTGCTTGAAGCAAAAAACAGCAGACCTTTTACAGCGTAGACACGTGTGTTTTCACTGGGATGGTCAATACTGACAACTTCGGTGAAGTGGGCAACCCGGCGGGCAAAGAAAATCATTGCCACAACGACACCCAAGATGACTCCGTACGCGAGATTGTGCGTGGTTACCGTGACGATCACTGTGGTCAACATGATTGTGGTTGCGCTGAGCGGCATTTGTCGAAGTGTTCGTGGGTGAACGCTATGCCAGTCCATCGTGCCGACTGAGACCATAATCATGACCGCAACTAGGGCAGCCATCGGAATGCGTGCAACAACATCGCCAAGGCCCACTACGAGTATGAGTAAGAAAACACCAGCCGCAAAAGTAGAAATGCGTGTACGAGCACGAGAAGTTTTCACATTGATCATGGTCTGCCCAATCATCGCGCAGCCACCCATGCCGCCGAAGAAACCGCTGACAATATTGGCAACTCCTTGTCCCCAACCCTCTCGAGTCTTGTTGGAATGAGTATCGGTGATGTCGTCAACAAGTTTTGCAGTCATCAATGATTCCAAGAGGCCTACCAAAGCCATCGCGAAGGCATACGGGAAAATAATTTTCAGCGTGTCAAAAGTAAATGGGACGTCGGGGATGAAAAAAGAAGGGAGACTGTCGGGTAGTTCGCCTTGATCGCCAACAGTGGGTACATCAAGTCCCATTGCAACTGCGGCGATAGTCAGCAGAACGATGACAACAAGAGGTGCTGGTACTACCTGGCTTAGTAGTGGCAAGAACACAAGAATAAGGAGCCCAATTGCAACGAGCGGATACACAATTAATGGCACGTCAACGAGTTCTGGAATTTGTGCCATAAAGATGACAATGGCTAGAGCATTAACAAATCCAACCATCACGCTTCGGGGAATAAAGCGCATGAGTTTGGCGGCGCCAGCGAGACTGAAGGCGATCTGAAGAGCTCCGGCAAGCAAGACGGTTGCAATGAGATAATCCAAACCATGTTCTGCAACGACAGGTGCGACGACAAGAGCTACTGCCCCGGTGGCAGCAGAAATCATTGCTCGACGACCGCCGACGATGGCAATCGTGACAGCCATAGTGAAAGATGCAAATAGCCCTACCTGAGGGTCGACTCCAGCCAATATGGAAAAGGAAATTGCTTCGGGAATAAGCGCAAGTGCGACTGCAATGCCGGCGAAAAGTTCCGTACGCAGATGTTTCGGGGAGCGCAGTGTGTTGAGGACGGAATACTCATCCAATTGATGATTACTTTGGCTTAAAGCCGCTGAGGCATTGTCAGACATAAATCTCTTTTGGAGCTGCGAGTAGGAGAGAGGTAAGGCTAGTGGTTCATTTCTATGGGCGCCTAAAGGGTGTGAATAATCCCGAGGTGTCCACTGTGCCAGAAGTTGATTCGTCCAGGAACTGATGATGAGAAAGACAAGCCTTCTGGCTGGGAGTTTTCTTTGATTCTTTCCGCTCTGAGCGCACTCCAGTAACCTCTAGATAGATGTCGCAAGGTGTGTTCGGCGAA
>CALEHE010000047.1 GCA_937876415.1 uncultured Actinomycetes bacterium | reverse complement strand
AGCAACCAAACCAAAAGGGAAGCATGTCGCCATCACCCGGGGTTGTGTAGCGCTCTTGTAGCCAGCCAAACAGAACCATGCAGACGTTGACTGCGAAGATTGATAGAAGAGCGATGTAATCAGCGGTTCCGTTGAGCTGCATGATCACGATAAGCATGATGGACGACGACAACGAGTATTCGATCCAACGGTATTTGTTGATGTGCACCTTCAGTCCGTCGGCATATTGCTGGAACACTCGCGGAGATGCAACGAAGAAATGGAAGAAGGCCGACAGCGCCATGAAGGCGGCGACCATGTAACCAGTGTTGATGTTGAACAAATTGATTGATTCGGTGAACATGCCGCGACCCGGAGCATCGGTGAGGTATGTCGCCTGCACCGGTAACGAGAAGTTATTGGACAACAACAAAATCACTAGAAATGACACGGTGTGCAAAATGCCGGCACCTATGTTGAGGCGACGAAGGCGAGAGATCTCTTGTTCCATGTCAATGAGACTACTGCCAGCGATCTGGTCTGCTTGGTTAGTAGGTTTCCTCAGTTATTTCCGACCAGATCGCCGTAGGTCAGTAGGCGGGGATGCGGATGCTGGAGTTATTGGCTTCGAGCGACGGGCGAATCTCACGGAACAAGCGGCGATACCTAAAGAACGGCACTCGCGGGTACATGTGATGAATCAAGTGATGGTCTTGGCCGAGCAACATGATGTGACTGCCAATCCATCCCCGAACACGCGTATTGCGGTAGCGAGTTGTCTCATTGAATGGTGAGTGGGGAAGCCACACAAACCACACTTGCAAAATCAACTGTGCGAACTGGGTGGGGAGCCACCACAACAGCAAGAAGTTGAGTCCTTGTCCGAAGAAGAACGAGACAACCAACAGCAACAAGCTCGCCTGCAGATGGCGATACAAAACTGGGCGATCAGACTTGAAGTACTTAATGCCGACACTGACTTTCGGCGGCAGAACTTTAAACAACACATCAGCCAAGAAAGGTATGCAAGCGAAGGTCTTAATGATGGTGGTGATGAACCAACGGGGGAACACCGCTTTGCCCGGTCCGGCCATGAAGTTGTCGGGATCTTTGCCGGGGATGTTGGTGTGAGCATGGTGCAACAAATGCGATGGTGAATAGGCCTGGAAGTTCAATTGCAAAGGCAATGAAGCAACGGTGCCCATGACTTGGTCAACCCAACGCAGCGACTTGTTCTGGCCGCTGATGTTGCCATGGTTGGCTTCGTGGTGAATCGTGTAGAAGAAGTACGTGATGATCGAGTTAATGATCATTCCGACGTACATCGGCAATGAGCCATTCACGCACAAGATGATGGTGCCCGTGAAGACGGTGCAGTTGAAGATGAATAGCAAGACGGTTGGCCATGCGAAACCGCCCATGTATTTGGAGGCGATGGCTCGTTCTTCGGCGGGAGTCATGTCAGTCAGTCTGACACAAAGAATTCCTCTAGCCTGAACTGTGTGAGTGCTTCGCTTCAGGTTCGTGGTGTGTCTTTTTCGTACGGGCCACGCGA
>CALEHE010000046.1 GCA_937876415.1 uncultured Actinomycetes bacterium | reverse complement strand
ACACCGGTTGGTCCGAGGAACAAGAATGAACCAATCGGGCGATTGGGATCAGATAAACCAGCACGGCTACGACGAATAGCGTTTGATACAGCAGTGACAGCCTGATCTTGACCAATGACACGCTTATGCAATAACGCTTCAAGGTGGACCAACTTGGCCATTTCGCCTTCAAGCAAACGAGTGACCGGCACGCCCGTTGATTTACTCACGACCTCGGCGATGTCTTCAGCATCAACTTCTTCTTTGAGCATCCGATTGCCTGTTTGCAACACATCTAAGTGACCCGTTGCTTCGGTAATACGGCGTTCAATTTCGGGAATTCGTCCGTAACTGATTTCGGACTTCTTTTGTAGATCAGTTTCGTATTCAACACCGATCTTCAACTGTTCAAGTTCTTCCTTCAGATTTCGAATTGCGCTAATGGCATCTTTTTCTTGCTGCCAGTGTTCGCGCATATTGCCCGAATCATTCTTAAGAAGTGTGAGCTCATCATCAATCGTTGAGAGTCGCTCCCGCGAGGCCGAATCGGTTTCTTTTGCCAAGGCCAACTTTTCAATTTCAAGTTGCATGATTCGACGTTCAACAACATCAATTTCGGTAGGCAACGAATCAATTTCAATGCGCAATTTACTCGCCGCTTCATCGACCAAGTCAATGGCCTTATCAGGAAGGAAACGACTCGTGATATAGCGATCAGATAAAACTGCGGCGCTCACCAAAGCAGAGTCCTGAATACGAACTCCGTGATGCACTTCGTAGCGCTCTTTCAGTCCTCGCAAAATTGCGATGGTGTCTTCAACGCTCGGCTCGCCGACATACACCTGTTGGAATCGTCGTTCAAGGGCCGGATCTTTTTCAACATACTTGCGGTACTCATCAAGAGTGGTTGCACCAATCATACGCAACTCACCACGGGCCAACATAGGTTTGATCATGTTGCCAGCGTCCATGGCGCCTTCAGCACCACCAGCGCCGACGATGGTATGCAACTCATCTACGAACGTAATCACTTCGCCGGCAGCATCGGTAATTTCCTTCAACACGGCCTTCAAGCGTTCTTCAAATTCACCGCGATACTTTGCTCCTGCGAGCAGGCTCGCGATATCAAGAGAAATCAGCCGCTTGTTCTTCAGTCCCTCCGGCACATCACCTTCGGCGATTCGACGTGCGAGACCTTCAACAATTGCGGTCTTACCGACACCGGGCTCACCGATCAGCACTGGGTTGTTCTTAGTACGGCGACTCAGCACTTGAATTACTCGGCGAATCTCGTCGTCACGGCCAATAACTGGATCAATCTTTCCATCGCGCGCTCGCTTCGTGAGATCTTGGCCATACTTCTCGAGCGCTTGAAAATTCTCTTCGGGATTTTGTGTCGTGACCCGATGACTTCCGCGGACATCACGCACTGCTTGCATGAGTTCTTCACTGCCAATACCCAAGCGACTATTCATCGCGAGCAACAAGTGTTCAACCGAAAGGTAGTCGTCCTTGAAATCTTTCTGGTACTTCTCAGCGTTCTCAAAAACATTGCTGAGTTCACGATTCATACGCGGCTCATCGCCGCCGTACGCTTTAGGCAACTTGGCAACTTTCTCGTCAGCAGAGTTGCGCACCATGAGCGGGGCCTGGCCCAACTTGGCAAGCACTGCTGGCACGACGGTGTCGTCTTGGCGAACAATGGCTGCCATGAGGTGATCAGGGGTAAGTTCTGGGTTTGATAAGGCTTTTGCCTGATCAACCGCTGCCGCAACAGCTTCTTGAGTTTTCAATGTCCAATTTTTTGGGTTCAAAGCCATGCCTTTTTCCTCATCACTTCTCTTGAGCTGTCACCATCTGTAACCAATGAACTGCAGGTGCAGTCAGGTTGGTGGTCTGCTTGTAGTCACGCACATCGTCAGGCAAGTTGCCGAGTGCTTCGGCAAGTCGCGAGGCATCTCCGGGCCGCCCCACTAAATGCGAAAGGGGTCGCACATACGAACGAATTGTGAACAACACACAATTTGTCTGTGGGAAACGTCGAATTGTTTCGCGTTCAACGCGCAGGAACAATCGATCACCGGTCGTCGGGTCACCAAGTGTCGGCAAAGCCGGCGACTTGGCTGCAGTACCATCAACTGCTTGATACAACTCATCTGTATCAAGAACTCCCCAGCCGGTGCGCCAAAAAGATCTTTGCGGGGAAAGACGTTCAAAGAATGAATCAATCGGATCTTCTAACTGTTCGTTCAGCCGATCTACCGGAGCGTGCACTTCACTCATCGTGAGACCCAGTTTTGAATTGAGATCCCAGCGATTTGGAAAGCACACACTTCCTCCACCAAATACCAAACGCCCATCACGTTCAACTAACAAGGCAAAATCTTCTTGGACCAGGCGGGCGCAGGTCACCAATGGATGTTCAGCCCATTGACCATCGCTATCAGGTTCGACTGCAAATCTCTCATGGCGATGATGATTGACAATGTCTCGACCTTCACGACTAAACCAATCTGGTCGATTCGTAATGAGATGAGTGACGAGACTTTCTAAGACTTCTGCCGCTTCATCTTCGGTATCGGGTTGAAACGCATTCGCAGTCGTGAAGTTCTTGGCAAAGACAGACTTCTTGGCATCCATTTCGTGGTCATAGTCGTCGCCGATTTCGATCCAGTTCTTCAGATCAAGGGGTCGAAGCGCGAGCCTCCAACGGAAGGCACCGGCAAGATACGGTTGGTAGTCGGGTTGTGTGCTCATCGTTCCACCCAAATCAATCGCGCCGTAATACTGAATCAACATGACCAAAGACAGTGACGGCCTGGCGCAAGGGCACAATGTTGGCCTGCGATGGCGGGGTGCTTGGTCGAACTTGCACCGCATGAATCGCCTGCGCAGCCAAAAGTCGAAGTTGATCGACTTCATTGCGCAACCTAACTACCTCGGCTTCAAGATGCATCACGCGGCGAATGCCTTCAACATTCATACCCTCAGCGGTCAGTTCAGCAATACGTTGTAATCGCGCAATATCTAATTCGCTGTAGCGGCGATTGCCACCTTGTGTTCGCGCGGGCTGTAGTAGACCACGGCGTTCGTAAATCCGCAATGTTTGCGGATGCATACCGGCGCGTTCGGCAGCAACAGAGATGACATAGATGGCGTGTTCATTCGCTTGTTGACTCATGAGTGCCTCACTAACTGTTGTTCGTGTTATCTCTCGGGTTGATAAGAACGACTGATGCCATGGTTTCAATCGCCCCGCGTTGCTCATCAGTTAACGAAGTTGGCACGAAAACATTGACGGTCACAATGAGGTCGCCCTGGTGTTTCGTCGTTTCAACACCTCGACCCTTCACCCGATGACGACTTCCACTTTGGGTTCCGGCCTTGATTCGTAAGGTCACGTTCTCGCCGCTCAATGTCGGTACTTCGATGTTGGCACCAAGGGCAGCCTCAGCAAAGGTGACCGGCACGTTCACTGTGAGGTTGTCACCATCACGACCAAAGGTTGCACTCTTACCAACTCGACAAATGATGAAAAGATCTCCATTGGGTCCGCCGTTGCGTCCAGGTGTTCCCTTGCCGGTCAGACGAATACGTGATCCGTCGGAAACACCCGCAGGTACTCGCACTTTGACTTCGCGATTTCGCTTTTCAATTCCAGATCCGCGGCAAACACCACACGGAGTTTCAATCGTGCTTCCCGCACCGCCGCATCCCGCGCACGGACTCGCAAATGAGAAGAAGCCTTGATTGTCGTCAACTTGTCCACGACCACCACATTGCGAACAGGTCTTGCGATTGGTACCGGGGCGAGCGCCTGAACCACTGCAGGTTTCGCACCGTGCATCACTCGTGAGATAGACACTCGTCGTGACACCAAGAATTGCGTCATCGAAATCAAGCGTGAGATTGGCTTCAAGATCGGAACCACGTCGTGGACCGACACCACTGCTGGCCCCACCTCGCGAGCGTCCACCCGAAAACATGCGGAACATATCTTCAAATGAACCCGATTCACCGCCGGTGGTGAATCGCATGTTGCCCATGCCTCCACCGCCCATCGGGCCGAGTCGACGTACTTCGTCATACTCACGACGTTTTGTCTCATCACTTAACACGTCATAAGCAGTAGAGATTTCTTTAAAGCGTTCTTCGGCAGCAGCGTCACCCGGTTTGGCATCGGGGTGATTCTCGCGTGCAAGTTTGCGGTAAGCCTTGGTAATTTCTTTTGCTTCAGCAGATTGAGCCACGCCCAGCACTGCGTAGTAATCCTTTTCGTACCATTCACGTTGTGCTGCCATGACTCACCTCCCTATTCAAAGAATTAGCCGCGAACTTTGACCATGGCCGGACGCAAGACACGTCCCTTCCATGTGTAGCCCGTTCGTAAAACATCAGAGACGACGGGGTTGCCGCTGCCGTCACCTTCACCTTCTTCGTGAATCACTGCATCAGCTTTGGCTGGATCAAAAGTTTCACCACTGAGATCGAGAGCCTCGAGTCCCTGCTTTTTCAATTCAGTTAGCAACAGATTGAACAACGGTTCAATTTCGGTCGGGTGAGCGATAAATGCTGCTTCGCAAGCATCAAGCACTGGCAACAATGATTCAGCAATTCGACCGGTTGCCCGATTGATGTCGTCGGTGGTCTGCGCAGCAACTCGCTTGCGATAATTCTCGAATTCGGCCTGAAGTCGTTGCGCCATCTCACGGAACGAATCACGTTCAATAAGTAGCGCTTCGACGTCCTGCTCGATTGCGGCTTCGGCTTCTTCAACCGCCACTGCATCTTCGATTTCAGTTGTTGGTTCACCAACAACGTCATCTGGTTCGTTTGTCATGGCAGAACTCAGGCGTCGCCATCGACGATTTCGGCGTCGACGATTTCGTCATCGTTCGTGCCACCAGCACCCTGACCTGAAGCCGATGTGCCAGCGGCATTCGCGTCACGAGCTGCTGTCTCGTACAACTTCTGACTAAATGCTTGGCTTGCCGACATTAAGGCCTCTGTTGCTGCCTTGATTGATGCATTGTCGTTGCCTTCTAAAGCAATCTTCAATGCTGCGAGCGGTTCCTCAACCGCAGCCTTTTCTTCGGCGGTGACTTTGTCCCCTTGTTCGCGCAGAACTTTTTCAGTCTGGTACACCAACGAGTCGGCATTATTACGAATTTCTGCTTCTTCACGACGCTGACGATCTTCTTCAGCGTGAGCTTCGGCATCCTTCACCATCTGATTGATGTCGTCCTTTGACAATGTTGACTGACCACTAATTGTCATCGACTGCTCTTTATTGGTCGCACGGTCTTTAGCACTCACATGCACGATGCCGTTGGCATCAATATCGAATGTCACTTCAATCTGTGGAACACCGCGAGGTGCAGGCGGAAGATCAACCAACTGGAACTTGCCAAGGGTCTTGTTAAACGACGCCATTTCGCGCTCGCCCTGGATCACATGAATTTCTACTGACGGCTGCATATCTTCGGCTGTCGTGAAAACTTCAGTGCGCTTTGTGGGAATTGTGGTGTTGCGCTCGATGAGCTTGGTCATCACGCCACCCTTGGTTTCAATGCCAAGTGACAACGGTGTGACGTCAAGCAACAGCACATCTTTGACATCGCCCTTCAACACGCCCGCTTGAACAGCTGCACCAATGGCAACAACTTCGTCGGGGTTTACCGTCTTGTTGGGCTCTTTGCCGGTGAGTGACATCACGAGGTCTTGCACTGCGGGCATACGAGTTGATCCACCCACCATGATCACGTGATGAATCTGTCCCTTGGTGAGACCGGCATCTTTAATGGCCTGTTCAAAAGGAATGCGGCAACGCTCAATGAGGTCGGCTGTCATTTCTTGGAACTTGGCACGGGTGAGAGTTTCATCAAGGTGCAACGGGCCTTCTGGTGTTGCGGTGATGAAAGGCAAGTTGATCTGTGTCTGCTGGACCTGGCTCAGTTCAATCTTGGCTTTTTCAGCAGCCTCCTTCAGACGCTGCGTTGCCATGCGATCGTTCGCAAGATCAACACCATGGGCTGACTTGAATTGATTGACCAACCAATCAATGACGCGCTGATCCCAGTCGTCTCCACCAAGAACGGTGTCACCGTGGGTGCTCTTCACTTCAAACACACCGTCGCCGATTTCAAGAACCGACACGTCGAAGGTTCCGCCACCGAGGTCGAATACCAGAATGGTTTCGTCCTCGTCGCCCTTGTCAAGGCCATACGCCAACGCTGCTGCGGTTGGTTCGTTGATGATGCGCAGAACTTCAAGACCGGCGATCTGACCGGCTTCTTTGGTGGCCGTACGTTGTGCGTCGTCAAAGTAGGCCGGCACGGTGATGACTGCTTGAGTCACGGTGTCACCCAAGTAGGCCTCGGCGTCACGCTTGAGCTTCATCAAGGTACGGGCACTGATTTCTTGGGGCGAGTACTGCTTGCCGTCAATGTCTTCACTGCGCCAGTTGGTGCCCATGTGGCGCTTCACCGAACGGAAGGTGCGATCGGGGTTGGTGATGGCCTGACGCTTGGCCACTTCGCCAACGAGAACTTCGCCGGCCTTCGAGAAGGCGACCACTGAGGGGGTCGTGCGTGAACCTTCTGAGTTAGGAATTACAACTGCTTCGCCTGCTTCGAGGACCGAAACAACTGAGTTCGTGGTACCGAGGTCGATTCCAACTGCCTTAGCCATGATATTTGCCTTTCGAGGATGATCTGAATTGGGGGGTAAATGACGAATGTTGCGTCGCCATGTGTCAAGTTAGCCCGCGACCCCTCAACTTGCAACTCACGAAGTGCAAATGCTTAGTCATACTGACTCAAGTCCCCCCGATCAGTCCGGTCTGGGTATTGACTGCCTGTGTCTTCAATCTCTGGGTAAAACCCCCGTTGAACTCAATGTGGCACAATGGCGAGATGAGCGCTCATGATCTAGTGATCCGCAATGCATCGGTTGTTGACGGCACTGGCGCACCAGCCCGAATCGCCGATGTGGCCGTGAGCGACGGTGTCATTACCGAAGTCGGCCCTCGCCTATCTGGCTCTGGCACCCGCGAAATTGATGCTGACGGCCTGACCGTGACCCCAGGTTTCGTCGATATCCATACCCACTTCGATGGTCAGGCCACGTGGGACCCCATTTTGGCCCCATCGAGCATCCATGGCGTGACCTCAATCGTGATGGGTAACTGTGGTGTCGGATTCGCCCCTGCCCGACCGACCCCCGAGCAGCACGCTTGGCTCATCGGCATGCTTGAAGGTGTCGAAGACATTCCGGGCACTGCCTTGGCCGAAGGATTGGCGTGGGACTGGGAAACCTTCCCTGACTATATGAATGCACTCGATCGTCGCGAATACGCGATTGATGTCGCCGCCCAAGTAGCCCACGCGCCGTTGCGCGCCTACGTCATGGGTGAACGTGGCGCAGATCCACTTGAGGCACCGACTGTCGACGAACTAGCTCGCATGGCGATGATGGTCCGCGAAGGGATGCAGGCTGGAGCTCTTGGCTTCACCACAAGTCGCACGTATGTGCATCGCACCAAGGCGGGGGCTCCGCTTGGCACGCGTTTTTCTTCAGCTGATGAACTTCTTGCGTTGGTTTCGGCGATGGCCGAAACCGGCAGCGGTGTCGTACAACTCATCTCTGACGCGTACCTGTCTGCCGACACCGACTTTGCAGTTGAAGAAATGAAGTTGATGGAAGCCATGGCCCGCGCCACTGGCCGTCCACTCAGCATGACCGTGCAGCAACCCGAGCCGCTTCCCGACCGTTGGCGTGAAGTTGGTGCATGGGTTGACACGGGCGTCGCTCAAGGTTTGCCCCTGTCGACACAAGTTGCAGTGCGACCCATCGGAGTCCTGCAAGGGCTCACCGCCACTGTCAATCCGTTGTTGCCATGTCCAAGTTTTGTCGAGATTGCCGGACGTCCACTCAACGAAATTGTGTTGGCACTTCGTGATCCCGAACGTAAGGCGCGTATCGTTGCCGAACACGCCGTTGCGTTGGCACGCATTGAAGGTATGGCCGGCGAAATGTTCGGGGGCTTCCACAAGTTGTACCCGATGGAGAATCCTGTCAACTATGAACCAGCGCCCGAAGACTCAGTAGCCGCACGCGCTGCTGCGCAAGGTCGCGGTGTTGTTGAGTTCGTGATTGATCTACTCACCGAAGACGACGGCAATCGCTTGTTGTACATGCCGTTGTTCAACTTCGCTCACGGCAATCTTGATGATGTGCGCGAAATGTTGTTGCGCAAGAACGCAGTCATTGGCCTCAGTGACGCCGGCGCTCACTGCGGTGCGATCAGTGATGGCAGTGCTACCACTACTGCATTGGCGTTGTGGTCGAAAGACCGAACCCGTGGCGAGAAGTTGCCGCTTGAATTTATGGTCAACCACATCACCCAACGAACTGCACATCATGTCGGGTTACTTGATCGTGGCGTGATTGCCCCTGGCTATAAAGCTGACATCAACGTGATTGATATGTCAGTGCTCGGAACTCCCCCGCCGCGAATTGTTCATGACCTGCCCGCAGGCGGTCGTCGCTTGATGCAGACTGCAACCGGTTACCGCTACACCATCAAAAATGGAATCGTTTCCTTCGTTGATGGCGAACACACGGGTGCACTCAACGGATCATTGATCCGTGGCACACAATCACGGCGCTAGTCAAGAACAGTTTCGCCTGCACGCACTTGACGCGCATATGCGCCATCGCGTGACATCAATTCGTCATGCGTTCCTTGCTCAACAATACGACCATCGTTAATCACGACAATTCGCGAAGCATCGCGAATCGTTGATAAACGGTGCGCAATCACAATGGCAGTTCGACCCTTGAGTGCGTCGTCAAGCGCATCTTGAACCAAAGCCTCGTTTTCATTATCTAAATGACTGGTCGCTTCATCAAGAATCATCATCGCTGGATCTTTCAGCAACAAACGAGCAACCGCAAGACGTTGCTTTTCGCCACCCGACATGCGGTAACCGCGATCGCCAACGATGGTTGCAAAACCATCAGGCAAGGCAGCAATAGTGTCGTAAATTCGCGCGGCCCGACACGCCTCTTCAATTTCTTCGGTTGTGGCATCAGGCTTGGCGTAACGCAAGTTTGATTCCATGCTCTCGTGAAAAAGATGCGGATCTTGTGAGACAACACCAATTGCTGATCGCAAGGATGTCCCTGTTAAGTCGCGAACATCGTGCCCATCAATTTTGAGCGATCCCGAAGTCACGTCATACAAACGTGGCAGCAGCGATGCAAGCGTGCTCTTACCCGAACCCGATGAGCCAACAATCGCAATCGTTTCACCAGGCTCAATCACTAATGAGATGTCATGTAAGACATCAACATCGGGGTCACCCGATGGAGCACCAGGCATTTCCAATGAAGGAACCGAAACTTCGCGAGCTGGCGGATAACGAAAGGTCACGTGGTCAAACTCAATACGCCCGCGCGGATTGACAAGATCAATGGCACCGGGCTTATCAACAATGGACATTGGTGCATCGAGAACCTCAAAAACTCGATCAAAACTGACGAATGAAGTTAAGAGGTCAACTCGGGCATTGGTGAGTCCCGTGAGCGGTTGGTACACCCGACCAACCAAAGTTGCCAGTGCGACCAAAGTTCCGTCGGAGATATCTCCTGAGACCACCAACTGTGCACCGATACCGTAAATCGCAACTGCACCAAGCGCACCCACTAAACCAAGGGCGACGAAGAACACGCGACCGTAGAGCGCCGAAAGAATTCCGATGTCACGCACTCGTGCAGCACGACCACTAAATGCATCGACTTCACCTTGATGACGACCAAATAATTTGACGAGTAGTGCGCCCGACACATTGAAACGTTCGTTCATTTGGGTATTCATCTGAGCGTTGAGGTCCATTTGCTCACGAGCGATGATCTGCAGTCTCTGCCCAACGCGCTTTGCCGGAATAACAAAGATCGGTAAAACGACCAGTGACAAAAGTGTGAGACGCCACTCAAGTGCCAACATCGCACCCAAGGTCATCACCAGAACGACAACATTGCTGACAACACTGCCAAGTGTGGAGGTGACGGCCGACTGCGCACCGACAACATCATTGTTAAGTCGACTAATCAGCGATCCGGTTTGAGTGCGGGTAAAGAATGCAACAGGCATTCGCTGCACCTTGTCAAACAACGAAACTCGCAAATCGTAAATGAGACCTTCACCGATTCGAGCCGAATACCATCGTTGGGTGATTGCTAAAAACGCGTCAAACAAAGCAGCGCCGACGGCCAACATTGCCAAGAACCAGATACGGCCGCGATTATCTGACGGAATCGCGTCATCAATGATTGCTCGAAAAACAAAGGGCGGTACAAGACCAACCGCCGAGGCAAAAATAATTGACAGTAAGAAACCAATAATTGCGGTCTTGTATGGGCTAGCAAAAACCCACACCCGAGCCATTGATGTCCGGTCAATCTTTCGACCTTTGACTGCCTCAGCATCTCCTGGCATCATCATGTGAGGTCCCATACGCATAAGGGTGCAGGCTACCTTTGACCATATGGTTCGTCGGGCGTGGCTAGGTATTCTTCTGCTTGTCACAGCCATCGCTTGTAGCGATGGTGTTTCAACCGAATCCAAATCAAATCAACAGCGAATCGCCGCTGTACGCGAGTGGTCATCAAGTTTGGAATGGGAAGACTGCGCTGGCGGTCTTGAATGCGCAAGCTTTCAAGTTCCGCTTGATTACGAGAACCTAAGTCTTGGAACATTCACACTTCCAGTCACAAGACATTTGGCCAATATTCAAGAACAGCGCATCGGCACGTTGCTGATCAACCCAGGAGGACCAGGAGTCGCAGCCCTCGATTTCGCTGGCTACGCGGATCAAATCTTTAGTGCGTCGATCATCGACCGCTTTGACATCGTTGCTTGGGATCCACGCGGAGTCGGCCAGTCTGATCCACACATTGATTGTGTCGACAATATGGACGACTACTTCGGACTTGATCCCTCACCTGATGATGCAACTGAAACCGAACTACTCATTTCTGGTGCTCAAGAATTTGTCTCGTCATGTATGACGCGCAGTTCTGGGTTTCTTCCGTATGTGAGCACTATCGACGCCGCAAACGACATTGATGTGTTGCGACGAGCACTCAACGAAGAACACATCTCATACATGGGCTTTTCGTACGGCACCAGTCTTGGCGCGACGTGGGCAACACTTTTTCCTGAGACTGTTCGTGCCGCGGTACTTGACGCTGCCGTTGATCCAACAAGGGGTTACGTTGACGATCTCATTTTGCAGGCCGGCGGATTCGAAGATTCACTTAATGCCTTCTTCACAAAATGCGACGTATCGGGATGTTCATTTATGAAAGTCGGCGAAACAGCCGAAGATGCATTTGACCGAATCTTGCTTTCTCTTGACAAAAATCCGATTGCCAATGAAGTTGGTCGCACATTCACCAATCAAGGCGTCGCGCAAACCGGAATCGCCGGCGCACTCTACGGTGATTACCAATGGCCCCAACTTGAGAATGCTCTATCGGCGGCTGATCTCGGTGATGGTCAGCCTCTGTTGATTTTGTTTGACGAATACTTTGGGCGCAACAGCGCCGGGCAGACCGACAACTCGATTGATGCATATTTTGGAATCTCATGTCTTGATCGAGATCAGAACTTGACTACCGATCAAGTTTTTGATCTCACGGATGAACTCACTGCGGTCGCACCACGACTTTGGCCAGGATGGATTCAAGAGATGTTGATCTGTGCCAACTGGGAAGTTAAGCCACAGGGTGGAATAACTGTCAGCGCCGAAACCGAACACCGAATAGTTGTCATTGGTAGCACCGGCGATGCCGCCACACCGTTAGAGGGCACCCGCAATATGGTCGCCGCACTCGGTCAAGCGCGATTAGTGATCAGTCCACTTGAACAACACACCACGTATGGCACCGACACATGCGTCACTGAAATCGTCGATGAGTATCTCCTCAACCTCACCGACGGACCAGACATCACCACGTGTGATTCTGGTGCATAATCGTTGCGCATTACGCAACAAACCTACACCAGAATGACCTACGCTGAGGTTGTGAAACGTTCTTTTACCCCACTCATCGCCATCGTTGTAGCAATTGGATTCGCTGCGTCGTCATGCAGCAGTGATAGTTCAACCATTGATGTCGTCAGCCAAGACACCACTGGTGAAAACACCGATTCCACTGAAGCACCATCAACTGATTTTCCCGATACTTCAAGTGGTGGCTCAAACACGACCTTTTCAACATCAGACTTCGCAACTCCAACGATCTCCTGGGATTCATGTGGTTCTAGTCTTGAATGTGGCTACATCGATGTTCCGGTCAACTACGACGATGTCAATTCAGACACCACTGCCCTCTACGTCGTCAAGCATGCGGCCACCGATGCCGATGCTCGCATTGGTTCATTACTGGTGAACCCAGGCGGACCGGGCTTTGGTGGCTCATATTTGGCCGAAGCCGCCGCCAACATTTATTCGCCAGCGATTTTAAGTTCTTTTGACATCATTGGTTGGGACCCGCGTGGCACCGGAAATTCAATTCCGGCAATTGATTGCACTGACGACTACGACCGCTTCTTCGCTTCAAGCGACATCACCCCTGACACCGCTCAAGAACGTGCCGACATCGTGGCCTCATCTGAAGAATTCACGCAAACCTGTTTTGATAACAACGGTGATCTTCTTCCATATATCGGAACCAACAATGTGGCTCGCGATATGGACATGATTCGTCGGGCGCTTGGCGAAGACAAAATTAGTTACTTCGGATTTTCGTACGGCAGTGAACTTGGCGCCACCTGGACAACGATGTTTCCTGAAACAGTTCGCGCAGCAGTTTTAGATGGTGCCTCTGATCCCAACGCCGATGACCTTGTTGGAACGCTGCAACAAAGCAAGGGTTTTGAAGAATCAATCGCCACCTTCTTAGCCAGTTGCTCGGCCGATTCGAGTTGTGCCTTTAATAATGACGGCAATGCCGAAGATGCATTCGATGATCTGATGGAACAACTTGATGAGAATCCCATTCCTACATCAAGTGGTCGACCCGACTTAACGCGTGATATGGCACGCACTGCAGTTGCACAAGCAATGTATTCCGATTCATATTGGAGCACTCTTGAAAACGGTCTCGCGTCTGCACAAGATGGCGATGGCACTGGCTTGTTGTCATTGTTTGACCAATACTTTCAACGTCAACCAGACGGAACTTACGGCAACGAACTTGAAGCATTCCTCAATATCTTGTGTGCCGATAATCCCGATCGCATGACCGTTGAGGAGGCCGACGAATTAGTGCCGCAGTATCAAGCAAACGCTCCACGTTTTTCTCCTGGAACTACCGGCAATTACACCTGCGTATTTTGGCCTCAGGCACTCGATCCGCGCATCAAGATCACTGGTCAAGGTGCCGGACCCATTGTTGTGATCGGCACAACTGGCGATGCCGCTACGCCTCTTGCCAGCACGCGCAATATGGTCAAAGCACTTGAAGAAGGTCGCTTAATCGTGGTAACTGCCGATCAACACACCGGATACAACGTCAACTCATGCGTCAATGAAGCGGTCGACAATTACCTGATCGACTTACAAGCACCCGATGGTGAACTCGACTGCTGATATCTCTGGCGGAAGAGGTGGGATTTGAACCCACGGACGCTTGCACGTCGCACGCTTTCGAGGCGTGTCCCTTAGGCCACTCGGGCACCCTTCCGATATCCGAGGTTATCGGCGTGAGGCAAAGAACTGCTCGAGCAAAGCAGCTGACTCGGCGGCCAAAACATTGTGCGTCACCGAGAAGTTGTGGTTCAGTCGTGGATCGGCCGACACGTTGTACAAACTGGCCGTTGCCCCACCCTTAAGGTCGGCGGCCCCATAGACCAATGAGCCGATTCGTGAATTCAATAATGCGCCCGCACACATCACACAAGGCTCAAGCGTGACCACCAAAGTGCAATCATCAAGCCGCCAACGACCAAGGTGTTTTGCGGCATCTTGTAAAGCCAAAATTTCAGCATGAGCTGTCGGGTCTTGAAGGTTCTCGCGTTCGTTGTGACGAGCCGCAATGATTTTGCCCTCGTGCAAAACAACGGCACCGACGGGGACATCATCATGATTGAGCGCATCACGCGCCTGATCTAGCGCAACATTCATTGCCTCGATGTAACTCGCGTTTGCTGGCCCATCATTCACTGACATGGCGGAAGGGGTGGGATTCGAACCCACGGAGGCTTGCACCTCACACGCTTTCCAAGCGTGCCGATTCGGCCGCTCTCGCACCCTTCCAGGGTGACAACATCGGGTTCCTGCCAGGTGTGGTGGCGGCCAGGCGATCTGCGGCACACGAGCGAATCCGCTGAAGGCTGCTACCTTCCGGTCCTGACCTGATTCACGGGAACCCGTTGCACAGGACCCGACCGTCACCACACTCGACAGGAGCCAAATGTTGCAGGGGCAAGACTACCTGCCTCGGGACCGAGCGAGACCAGCAGCTTTTTCGGCCAGTCGCGGGATTCCGAGGTCGGCACAAAAGTCGGCAAATTCAGGGGTCGGGCCAGTCCAATGCCAGTCGTCAACTTTGCCGACCGGCACATCATTGACCGTGGTCGCGATACGTCGAAACAGGTAAGCAAGATCGCGATTCTCGCTGAGCACTGTCGCCAACTTGGCAGCACCACGCAGACCCGGCACGTCCCACTGACCAGCTGCATCAGGAATATCTTCAATGCGGGCGTAGCGAGCCAATACCGAGGCCGCTGATTTCGCGCCCCAACCAGTAAGGCCGGGGAAACCATCGGCGGTGTCGCCAACGAGACCGAGATAGTCAGCGATGCCCGATGGCGGCACACCGAATTTCTCCAGCACGGCTGCTTCATCGACTAATCCATTTTCGCCCTTACCCATTTTGCGGCGATCAATCTGTACAACGCGCGTGCCCTTCACACATTGACCAAGATCTTTATCGGGACTCAAGATCTGCACTTGCGTCACGCGCGCATCGGCATCAGCAACAGCAGCGGCTGATGCAAGTGCATCATCAGCTTCATACTCGACCATCGGCCACACGGTGACACCCATGGCGCGCAGCGCTTCTTCCATAATCGGAATCTGTCCCAAGATTTCGGGCTCCATACCCTCACTTGTTTTGTAACCAGCCCATAAGTCATTACGAAAACTTTCAATGACATGATCACTGGCGACACCGATATACGTTGCACCTTCAGTGAGTAACTGCATCGTCGAATTCAAAACACCAATGGTTGCGGCATTAGGTGCAGGAGTTGATGAACGCACTGCTTGGCCATAGTGCTGGCGATACAACTCGTAGGTTCCATCAACAAGATGAACGATCATGTCCAGACTTCCGTTGTATTTACTTCCAGTGTGCTCATTACCCGAAAGCGTAGTCGTGGGATGAACAGACTTTTCCTTGGATGTAGGTCACAATGGTCAAGTGAGTAATCCCCATGACCCCGCATTACGACCGCTATTACGTGGCTGGTCGCATATGGTGTCGTTTCCGATCATGGTGGTACTCGGCACCGTTTTGTTGATCGTGGTCAATTTGCCTTTTGACTTGCTGTTATCACTCCTCTTATATGTGGTCGGAACCGCCACCATGTTTGGAGTCTCGGCGCTCTATCACCGCGTGCCATGGAGACCCAAAGCCAAGGCACTCATGCAACGCTTCGATCATTCGGCAATTTTTCTAGCGATTGCTGGCGGATACACACCAGTTGCAGTTTTGTGTCTTGACGGTTGGACCCGATGGGCCGTGCTTGTTGGTGTCTGGGGCGGATCGGTCATTGGTATCGCGATTCATTGGTTACCCAAGGTGCCCACAATTTGGCACGGCGCGAGTTACATGATTGTCAGTTGGTCGGCCATTGTCACCTTGCCGGCGTTGTGGCGTGGACTCGGCCATCTAGGTTTTGCACTCATCTTGGCTGGCGGTGTGTGTTACACCATTGGTGCAATTGCGTTAGCGACAAAACGACCTAACCCGTGGCCCAAGGTGTTTGGCTTCCACGAAATCTTTCATGCCTTCACTGTGATTGCCGCAGGTTTGCAGTTCGCAGCCATCGCTGGCATTGTCGCCCCGCGCCTCGCCGCGTAATACGCAGCGTCAAATAGCAGCTACATATACCTTGTTCGCATGAGTAGCTAACTTCTCAATGTCTGCTTGATCGCCAGTTAACACGGTTCCACCTGGCTCTGCTAACGCAACCACAATCGCGTCAACCGCTGATCCGTGACCTGATTTTCGCCTCAGTTCAGCGGCCCGTTGTGCCGTACCCAGAAGTAGCACTTCTTGAAGCACACATTTTTGAAGAAATCGAAATGTTGGTGCGTCTTTGGGGGAATGGCCATGCAGGCACTCCACAAGAACGGGGGTCGGCACAAGCATCACGTCATTCAAAGTGCTGAGTTGTTTGAGCAACGCCAACGAGTCAAGGGATCGGTCGGTCAGTTTCGAGATTCCTCCGCTGTCCAAAACAATCATGTTCAACCAGCTTGTTGAAGTTGGTGCATCTGAATGTTGCGAACGATGGTCGCAGCTCGAGCATTTTGTTCTTCGGTTGGGCTGCCGATTTCTGCCTCGAGTTCCCGAATGTATTCCTCTAAACCTTCACGAGATTTTTCACGTTCAACGACTGCTCTCACGGCAATCTGCAGAATTTCGGACGCCGGAAGACCACGGGATTTGACCTCTTGGAACAGATCGTCGGGCAAATACAGTTGAATCCTTGGCATGCGCCTAACTATACGCCTAATCAATTCGGATCGCTCTCAGTAGGTTCGTCAAGGGATCGTTAAGAAGCCTTCCCCCTGGTTGAGGTGGGCTTGAGCCGGACCGATAGACACCCGTGTTCAATCGGTCCGCGCCCAAAGAATCAGCAGTTCTCACAGAATCGACTGCCCCCGACGTCTCCACCAAGGCTCGGGTAGCCGAACAATCACATAACGATGATGACGGTCCCGTCGTCCACATGGTCACCTCGCTGGTCAGTCAGGGACTTCGCGACCGAGCATCAGACATACATATTGAGCCACTCAATGACATCTTGCGTATTCGCTATCGCATTGACGGCAATTTGGTTGAGGCACAAACACTCCCCTTGCACTTGCACTCCAGTTTGGTGAGCCGTCTCAAGATCATGGCTGGTATGAACATCGTTGAACGCCGGCGCCCCCAAGATGGACAGTTCTCAACAACCGTTGACGGCCGCGAAGTCGATGTACGCGTCGCCACTGTTTCAACTGTCTTCGGCGAAAAGCTCGTCATGCGACTTCTCGACAAACGACGTTCAACGATTGGTCTCAGCGAACTCGGAATGCCGCACGACACTCATGCGATGTACTCGCAGATGGTGCGCTCACCGTTTGGCATGGTGATTTGTGCTGGGCCCACTGGTGCTGGCAAGACCACCACTCTGTACGCCTCGCTCATGGAAATCAATGACATCGGCAAGAACGTAACGACCATTGAAGATCCCGTTGAATACGTGTTTCCCGGAATCAATCAAGTCCAAACCAACGAACAAGCTGGCCTAACTTTTGCAACGGGACTACGCGCTCTGTTGCGACAAGACCCCGATGTGATTTTGGTTGGTGAAATTCGCGATGCTGACACCGCGCGTATTGCCGTGCAATCAGCACTCACAGGTCACTTCGTGTTGTCATCACTACACGGCACCGATGCTGCGGCGGCTCTACATCGACTACTTGATATGGGCATTGAAGCCTTCCTCATTGCCTCATCAGTGATGGGTGTCATTGGACAACGGTTGTTACGGCGAATTTGTGATTCATGCAAAGAGCCCTATCAGCCAGATGCCGAAGAGATGGCTCTCTTTCAACACCACCTTCCCGAGAGCGATAAGTCACTTTTCTTTCATGGCGTTGGTTGTCAAGATTGCTCGCAGACCGGTTATCGCGATCGCATCGGTGTTTATGAGTTGCTCAAGATTTCACCGGCTATTCGCCAACTCGTTGTCGAACACGCCACGACCGAACGGGTGCGTCAATGCGCAATTGATGAAGGAATGCGCCCGATGATCGCCGAAGCAATCAATCTCGTTGAAGCAGATATCACCACAGTTGCCGAAGTCATCCGAACTTTGTATGTGGCCTGATTGGAATACTGATGCCCAAGTTTTCTTATAGCGCGATTAACAACGAAGGAATCATCGTTGAAGGAGATACGAAGGCCGACAGCATCGGTGATGCCCGCGCATACCTGCTAAGTCAAGACCTCTATCCCACCAAACTTGCCGAAAAGCGTGGACTCCTTCAATTTGAAATCACCAAAGAGAAGGTGAAGAAAAAAGAGTTAATGCATTTCACGCGCCAACTTGCAGTTTTTGTACGGGCCGGCATTCCAATTACGACAGCACTTGAAACAATCGGTGACGAAACTCAAGACACCGCACTGCGACGAGCCATCACCGCAATGATCGAAGAGTTGCGTAACGGCGGAACGCTTTCAATGGCTGCGGCTAAGCACCCTCAAGTGTTCCCAAACTATTACGTTGGGATTTTGCATAGCGCAGAACTCACCGGCCGGCTCGACGAAACCCTTGACAGTTTGTCGGCGTATCTGAATCGCGAAATTGACACACGTTCAAAAGTTGTCAGTGCGTTATCGTATCCCGGTGTCGTGATGGTGATGGCTGTCGTCACTGTTGTGATCTTGGCTGGATATGTCCTCCCAAAATTCAAACCGCTCTTTGCCGAACTTAACGCCGATCTTCCATTGCCAACCCGCATGCTGTTGGCGGTTGCGTCACTATTCACTGATCTCATTTACATACCGATCACGTTCTTCATGTGCATCATCGCCTTGGCAATTTGGATGATGAAAACCGACAAGGGTCGCCGATTTAAAGATCATGCCATTCTCAAGATTCCTGTCATCAAAGGAATTATTGAATACGCGATTCTTGAACGCTTCTGTCGCATTCTTGGTGCAATGGTTCGTGCCGGTGTCCCACTTCCCGATGGAATGGAAACAACTACTGAAGCGACTGCCAACTCGGTCTATCGCGAACGTCTTGAAATAGCTCGCGAAGAAATGCTCCGTGGGTCAGGTTTTTCTGGTCCACTCGCGGCAACCAATCTCTTCCCTGGTGCCGCCAGACAAATGTTCAAAGTTGGCGAAGAAACCGGAACTCTTGACGAACAACTCGCCGCCGCAAGTGAATACTTTGACTCCGAACTTGAAGTGCGTATCAAACGCTTCACCACCATGTTTGA
>CALEHE010000045.1 GCA_937876415.1 uncultured Actinomycetes bacterium | reverse complement strand
CGTCGGCTAATTCAAGCCAACAACCGCTAGTGCACGAATTGATAGAAGTTGTGCGTTGAGAGCGTGTGTCACTCGTTGGGATGGTGATTGAAAGCGAAGCTTCTTTGGCTCGTGTTGAGCGCAGTATTAACTGGTTAATGATGATTGGTGAATCTGTTGGGGTTTGAATGTTGCGCAGACCGCGTCCAGAGGTGAATACTTCACAAGATTCAATGGTGACGGTAGGGCCTTGAACTTGCGTTACCTTTGTCAATATCTTCAGGTAGTCAATGGTAAGTAGGTCATCTCGGCACGATGAACTAGCCTCAACTTCGCCAGTAGAAGTCGCCTGAGCACTGATTGTGAAACTGCCACGGTTGGTGACGAAGAAATTTCTGTTGATTGACATCTCGGGGTCTTGTCGTCGTGGATCGTACGGGTCGGCGCGTAATCGAGTGAAGACAAATGAAACAGGTGTGGTCGGTTTGACGAGCATCGTTGCATCGCTTGGCACGGTGATTTCTTCGGAGCGTTGGAAGGCGGCCGGCAACACCTCGGCCCAACCCACGGGGAGTTGATTGTCGCCCTCGGTCACTTCGTCAATTCTGATGCGGACCGACTGAGCCGGTTGATCAAGCTCAATACGAGTCACTGAAGCGCTCAGATCAATCGCGTGTGTGGTCCATGGCGAACCTTCAAGGCTGACTGAAATTTTGGTGATCAGTCGTTGCTCGAAAGATAATTGTGCTGGGACGAGTTCGAGGTGCTCGACCTTAGGGTGACCAAGGTTGCTTGCATACGTCAAAATTTGCCCGATTGGATTGATGCCCCAGCCAATCGACCACGAGGTATTGATATTTCCGTCGTTGGCATTGCTCGGTCGGTACTCGGGCAAGTATGACAACAGGGCACCATATGCGGTCGCCGACATGACGGATCCTGAATAGTTCTCGGAGATGGAGTAGGCCTCTAGTCGATCCGTCGCCAATGGGAAAACGGGCAAGCGATTATCAAAGGCATCAAATGAATCGACGACAGGTCCGACACCTTCGGTTGCACCCCACACCTCTTGTGAACCGCGCCATTGGTGAGCGCGTTTGCGATTGCTGTCGGTCACGATCACTTCAGGAGCGTTCAGTACGGCCTGCTGTAGAGATGTTTCATCCAATGCGGCTGAGGCAATAATTGAAGTCTTTCCGTC
>CALEHE010000044.1 GCA_937876415.1 uncultured Actinomycetes bacterium | reverse complement strand
CATTCACCAAGAACTTTTCGAAGTTCCAACGGATATCGCCGCTGACACCTTCGGCATCTGCAACATCGGTGAGTTGCTGATAGATCGGGTGGCGATTGTCGCCATTGACGTCAATCTTTTCGAGTAACGGGAAAGTCACGCCGTAGGTCGTTGAACAGAATGTGGCAATCTCTTCGGGCGAGCCAGGCTCTTGGCCCATGAACTGATTGCACGGAACGCCAACCACGCTGAAACCTTGCCCAGCATACTTTTCGTGTAGGGCCTCAAGTCCGGTGTATTGCGGGGTCAGCCCGCACTTGCTCGCCACATTGACAACCAACATGACTTTTGCGCCAAGGCCACCAAGCGACGTGGGCTGACCGGACAGAGTGTTAATGGAAATGTCGGAGATGCTCATACCCAACATTGACATATAAATGCCAAGGGTCTGTGACCGAACGGGACGACGCAAGGATTTAGCCACACAAGAAAGAGAAATTGGTCGGGGAGAGGAGACTCGAACTCCCGGCCTCCTGCTCCCAAAGCAGGTGCGCTACCAACTGCGCTACTCCCCGAGGAGCCGAATTGTACCTCGTGTCACCAGCGGAAATGGTCTCGTCAGCGAGTTGTCTCGGCGTACGATCAAATATCGACCAATTTCGTGATCTTCCTCCCATGAACGGAATGTTCAGTTAATGAGAACACCGTTCGTGCGTTTCCTCATCACATTTGCGTTCTCGGTCGCATCCGCATGGTCAACTGTGACGGGGACTCTTGACGTTCGATTTTCTATGGCAGGGGTGGTCGCGGCGGGGTTCTTTTGGGGACGCGGTGCCCTGATCGCTGGCCTGATCGGGCAAAGCGCGGCCTATTTCCTGCTGGGAAATGTTGCGGAACGGTCAGTTGTCGATGGTCATTGGGGGGCTTTGGTCGCGATCGGTGTATTGGCAATTCTTGAAACACTGGCGTTGTTCGTAGCGATTGAACGCACCATCTCGCGGGTTGAGCCTGCGACTCCAGCAAATCGGATCTGGAAGTTCTTGGGTGGGGTGGCTGTCATTTCGGTCCTTGGTGGGTTGAGCGAAACTCTGGTGGTTTCATGGGTCAACGGTGATGTCGCGATGTCGACGGCGAGCCAAAGTATTGGGATTGCGATAGCAGCGGTTGTCGCGGCGATCATCGCGTCGCGCAAAAGCACTCACTGGTTTCGCTATGACAAGTCAATTGCTGCAGAATTGTTGGCCCCGTTAGTCATTGTCATGATGACTTTGGTTGCGATCGCAATTACGCGACAGGTTTGGCAACGTCAAAACGAGGACAACCTCACGTTCGTCGCTGAAGCAGCGCAAACAGGGTTTCTTGAGTCGACGGCCGAGCAGTTATCAATGTTGACATTGCAAGTCAAAAACTCTGATGAAGTCATTGTTCAAGATCCGACTCGGTTTGAAGAACAATTACAAACCCTGGTTCTCGGTCAAGAAGAAATCTCGGTTGCCGCGCTTGTCAGCGTTGAAGAAAATGGTTTCTTGTCAGTCGACCAGTCGTTGAGTCGGCTTGAAGCGCCAAGTGTGAACTCGTTCAAAACTGCCGTCGGTAAATTTGATGGGGCGATACTTGATTCAACACAAAACAACGAAGTGCAGTTACTCGGGATTGAAGATATTGCGTTGTCGGCTTCAGCCTTTGAGCCGAACATCTACTTTGCCCTTCCGGTAAAAGAATCTCCATCTCAACAATTCGTCGTCGTGTCGTATTCAATCCCCGAACTCTTGCAATCGGGAATAGCCGCGTTCAGTGGACTCGTTGACGATGTGCAAATTGAAATTGCTGACATCGCAAACAACGAGATTTCAACATCGCTCTGGGTTGAGGGCGACAACAAGTCAGAACCTTCGCAGACTTCTTCAAGCGATGGTGTGATCAGTGACTTGCGCTTACGTTTTACCGCAAGTCCTAACGCTAATTTCGGCGTAGAGACTCGCTCGAATGTTCTGGTGTTGGGTATTGAAATTCTCTTCGGCTTGGCGATGCTCATAGTTCTCTTGCAAGGGGCGAACGCTCAGTATCGGCTATTCCTCGAACGTCGTCGGCGAGAGTTGTTGCTCGAAGCAGCGCTCGATGCCACGCCTGGAAAATCTGTTGTCTTTGATGAATCGCTCAAGGTGCTCGCGGCCAATCAAGAAGTTCGTGATGAATTCCCAGGTGCAATTCCTGGACTTGATGTGACCGCGATATTTGGGCTAACTCCCGATTCGGGTAGGGCACGCCTTGTCATTGATGCATTGCAACAAGCGCTTGACGGCGAAGTTGCCCGTGCCGAACTAGGCGAAGACGATCTCGATAGTTCAATGCGCATTGTTGAAATTGAGGCTTACCCCATTCACGGAATGTCCAATGACCGGGTGGGCTTTTTGCACGCAACCGATTCGACTGAACGTCGCAGTTTGGCGATGCGCTCTTCACAATCTGAACGGATGGAGTCACTGGGTGCTTTGGCAGGTGGACTGGCCCATGACTTCAACAACTTGCTTTTCGTGACGCTCGGAAACCTGCAGTTGATGGCAATGAACGAGACGGTTGCGAACGATGAGAAATTGTCAAAGTTTGTCTCGCGCTCAATGTCGGCGGTTGAACGTGGAGCCGAAATCACGAAGTCGTTACTTGCAGTGGCACGAAGTCAGCCGCTTGAAGAGAGCGCGGTGACCTTGTCCGATTTGGTGAAAGGACTTTTGCCACTCATGCGGCAAGCACTTGGCGCGGGACGACAAGTTGAAGTTGATATTCCAGATCCCAACGTGCAGCTCATGGTTGATGCGGGTCGCCTGTCAAGCTGCATTTTGAATCTCACGTTCAACTCACGTGATGCAATGGGTCCGACGGGAACCTTGAAGATCTCGGCACGACAGGTGCCTGAAACTCAAACGTTAGAACTCTCAGTTGCCGACGATGGCAAAGGTATGCCAGCAGATGTAGTTGCTCGCGCTTTTGAACCGTTCTTCACAACGAAACGGGCCGGCAGTGGAACCGGTCTTGGTCTCGCCACGGTGTATGCATTCGCTAAACAGAGTGGCGGCACGGCGTACTTAGAGAGTCGTCTCGGAGTTGGCACGACCGTGACTCTGAGCCTCCCGATTCATACCGGATCGGTAAAGACCGATGAGCGGGCGGTACAGCGACGTTCAGGTCGCCGTGTCGTTGTTGCCGATGACGAACAGTCGTTAGCCGAAATGGTGGCTTCGTGGTTGATTGATATGGGTGTCGATGCTCGTTTTGAAACATCTCCCAAAGCCGCGCTTGAACTCATCGAAACATTTGAACCAGACGTATTGGTCTCGGATGCAAACTTCGGTGAAGAGATGGACGGAATTCAATTGGCCCGTCTTGCAGTCGCAATTGTTCCCGATCTTGCGGTGATCTTTATGACCGGTTACTCGGCAAGTATGAAAGAATTGCAAGAGCAGGGCGAACGTACTTTGGCCAAGCCATTCTCGCGTGAAGACTTGTACAGCGCATTGTCGCCGTTAATTGCCGAAGTGCGTGATGGTGAAAATATTGAGGGTGATGAAAAGTCATGAGTGATACGCCAAAAGTTCTTGTCATTGATGACGAAGAAGCAATCTGCGAACTGATTGTCGCTGTCGCCGAGTCTGCAGGGTTTGATGCGACGTCGGCTAGTAGCCCAAGCGAGATTGAAGCCGCGATTATCGGGCGCTTTGATCTTGTCGTTCTTGATTTGTCACTTGGCGAAATGGACGGCATTGAGGTGATGAGCAAACTCGGGGCAACACATCGGGGAATGCCTGTGATCTTGGTGAGTGGTGCTGACCAATCGTTGTTAGACACGGCAGGTCGAATTGCTGAAATGCACAAGCTTCGAGTTCTCGGAACTTTTGCCAAACCTTTCTCGCTAGATGTTTTGAAAACTGCCATGCTCGAACTGTCACAAGTTTCGGAAATGGGTGTCGACCCAACCGGTCCCAAAGTCATCATCGATGCCAACTTGTTATTGCAGCCCGACTTCTTGCAATTGGCCTATCAGCCCAAGGTTTCTACCCGTAGCGGCGAAGCGTTGGGCGTTGAGGCATTGGTGCGTTGGCGCCACCCTGAACATGGTGATGTGTCACCGGCAATCTTTGTTGCACTGATTGAGCAAGAAGGCCGAACGGGTGAACTACTTGACATCGTGATGTCAATGGCAGTCCGTGATCGCAAGCGTTACCGAGCGCTTGCCTCAATGCCTGATATCTCGATAAATATCTCAGTTCTCGATCTCGATGACGAAGAGTTGCCGCGCCGAGCACAAAAGATCTTGCTTGAAGCGGCACCTGCTGAACGTTGGACATTTGAAGTCACCGAAACTGCGCCGATCACCGACGTAGCGCCAGCGCTTTCAATCTTGACTCGTTTACGAATTGCCGGTTTCAAACTGTCGGTTGACGACTTCGGAACGGGTACGAGTAATTATGAACGGCTGTTGGTTGCACCGTTTACTGAATTAAAAATTGACCGCGCCATGGTCAATCGTCTTGATATCAATGCGGCTGAACCCGACCCGATGGTGCGTTCTGGAATTGATGTCGGCCACTCATTGCAACTGCAGGTCGTCGCTGAAGGCGTCGAATCGGTTGATCAATTCCGAATGGTGCGCGATTTGGGGTGTGACGCGGCCCAGGGGTATCTCATTTCGTCACCAGTAGCGCCAGTTCAACTCGATGTTGCCCTCGACGATTGGCGACGCAAGTTTGAATATCTCTCTTGAGCGACCAGGCGTCGTTCAGTTCGCGAAGAGTGTTGTGATAGCCGCAGTTAAGGTCTCGCGCACTTTGCTGTGAGAAAGCCTAAGGGCCTCTTTGAGATAGATGATGTTTTCGAGTGACAGCGTGTAGTCAAGGATTCGTTCTTTGTTTTCAATATCGCTTGTTGACTTCAATTCATTTTCAAACTGTTGTAAGGCTCGTTGACTCATCATGTGTCGCCGTTCTTTCACGGCCATGGCGACGACCGGAGACTTGTTTGCGGCCACGACGGCAACACGCATGACGCCGCCGACTTTGTCGTACAACTTCAGTCGGTGGTCAACGATTGAGTTAATTCGTTTCGCGAGATCGCCAGAGCTATCGAGAGTCTCGTACATATCGCGAATTCGATCCCATTGGACCGCGATCGCACAACTTGCGAGGTCTTCCATATCATCGAAATAGCGGAACACCGAACGTTCGGAGACTCCTGCCATTTCGGCGATGCGAGCGGCTGGAGGTTGAACTTCACCTTGGCTGTAGAGCTCGAGCAGCGCTGAGACCACCGCCTCTTTGTTACGAGCCCCGCGTTCGCGTCGCCCGTCAAGAGAGATCGTCGTGGCAGCGCTTGAAGTCTGTGACATGCGCTCAGACTAGGGGAAAGTGGCGGTTGACTGCCACTTTACGGAGCCTGGGGCGGGGTCACTGAGACCGGTCAATCTTGGCAACGCGCTTCGCAGCCCGGCCGATGGGGGCGATGTGGCGAGCATCAAGATCGCCAAGTTCAATACCGTTGTTGAACAGAATGCGGTAGCGCTGCCAGTTGAAGCCGTTAGCGAGAAGAACTTTGCCCTCGGTACCAGCGGGGACGTCAGCCAAATCGGTGGTGGCGACTACCTTGTCCTTGATACGTAGCGAAATCTGCTCAGCATGGGGCGTGGCCAAAGCGTGGGGCTTCCAGATGGGCTTAAACGGCGACTTCATGACTTCATCCTGACTTCACTAGGGTGTGTTTTCCAACATACATCAATCCTGTCCCTTCGTAGGTCCTCTCTGCCACCTCGCCGATACACTCGACACTCTGTGAAGACGACATGTGAACCCCTCGAAGGCAACAAAGTCAAGCTCTCGGTCCTTGTGGATGAGGCTGATTTTGCCACTGACATAGACGCCGCTTTTGCCAAGATCGCTCAGGAGGTCCGCTTGCCGGGCTTCCGTGCAGGTAAGGCCCCTCGCAAGGTTTTGGAGGCTCGTATTGGCATTGCGGCCGCTCGCGAGCAGGCATTGCGCGATGCAGTGCCTCAGTATTTGGGACGCGCCGTGCGTGAGCACAACGTGGACATCATCGCAACCCCCGAAATTGACATTGTGGGTGGCCAAGAATCTGGTCCCGTGTCGTTTGATGCAACTTGTGAAGTTCGTCCAGTCATCACCCTGCCTGGCTACGGCGGTTTGCGCGTTGAAGTACCCGCGATTGATGTTGCCGATCAAGAAGTTGACGATGTTCTTGATGCCGAGCGCCGTCGTTTGGGCAAGTTGACCACGATTGAGCGGGCGGCCAAAGAAGGCGACTTTGTCGTCGTTGATTTGGTTGGGTCACGCGATGGTGAACCAGTAGTGGGTCTTGCTGTTGATGACTGGTCATATGAAATTGGCAAAAAGTGGGTTGCCCCGTCGTTTGACGAACAACTCATTGGCAAGGCGGCTGGCGAGTCGTTCACATTCTCCGACACTCCTTCAGGTACTCAAGAAGAAGCCGATTTCGCAGTCACTGTGAACTCGGTTCAAGAACTCGTTGTCGCTGATCTTGATGATGCGTGGGTCAACGAAAACATTGATGGTTTCACCACTGTCGCCGAATGGCGCGAATCTGTGGTTGAGCGGCTCACGACGAACCGACTCAATCAGGTGCGCAATGTTGTCGTTGAAAAAGTGACCGACGCATTGGTCGCTCTTGCCGAAATTGAAACACCGGAAGCCATGGTTGCTGCCGATTTGCAGCGCCGCGTCGAGAACACCATTCGTCAGTTCCAGTCGCAAGGCATCAACATCGATCAGTGGATGCAGGCAACTGGTCAAGATGCGCAGTCATTTGTTGAAGGTCTCCGCCCGCAAAGCCAAAAGGCTGTCAAGGTCGACCTCGCATTGCGCGCCGTTGTGAAGGCCGAGGCGCTTGACGCATCCGAAGACGAAATCGAACGCGAATTTGAATCGATGGCCGATCGCACCAATGAGCAAGCAGTGCGCGAACACCAGATGGCCGGTTCGCCCAAGAACAAGAAGATCCGCTTCATTAGCGTTGATCAGGTTCGCGCGGCTTATCAAGCCAATGATGCAATCGTTGATTTAGCCGCAGAAATTAGCAAGTCGAAGGCTCTCGACTGGTTGATTCACCGCGTTGAATACGTTGATCCCAGTGGCAAGACTCTTGACAATGATGTCGTCATCGGTCACTCCGAAGCCGACCACAATCATGACCACGATCATGCAGAGCACGATGATTCAGAGCATGATCATTTAGACAACGATCACTCAGACAACGACCTTTCTGAAAACGACTGAATAGGAACAACATGAATCTCGAGGCTTTCAACTATTACGTTCCGACGGTTGTCGAACAGACGAGTCGCGGCGAGCGTGCCTACGACTTATACAGCCGTTTGCTGAAGGAAAATATTCTTTTCATTGGCACTCCCATTGATGACACCATCGCCAACTTGGTGTGTGCCCAGTTGATTCACCTTGAGAGCGAAAACCCCGATAAGGACATCAACATCTACATCAATAGCCCTGGTGGAGACATCACGGCATTGTTCGCGATTTACGACACGATGCAGTTCATCAAGAACGACATCGCCACGATTTGCTTAGGTCAAGCCGCCAGTGCTGCTGCTGTTTTGCTGGCTGCGGGTACGAAGGGCAAGCGCCTGGCACTGCCACACAGCCGAGTGTTGTTACACCAGCCGTATGGTCAAGTCGGCTACGGCCAAGTGACCGACCTTGAGATCGCCGCCAAAGAAATTTTCCGGATGCGCGACATCCTGGAAGAAATCTTGTCGGAGCACACTGGTCAGCCTCGTGAACGTATCCACGCAGACACCGATCGTGACTTTGTGATGGAAGCAAACGAGGCTTTGGCCTACGGAATCATCGATGATGTCATCTCATCACGATCGGCTGTCGACCGCACTGGTCCCATTCGCTGAATTCCCGTCGTTGCCACTGTGGCACATAGCCAGTGGGCATCCAACCACTGAAGTCCCCAAATGTGTAAGGCTGTGAGGCGAAAGGTTGGGTAGTCGTGGCAAAGTTTGGTGACACAGGCGAGATCGTTAAGTGCTCGTTTTGCGGTAAGTCGCAAAAGCAGGTCAAGAAGGTTATTGCCGGACCTGGCGTGTACATATGCGATGAGTGTATTGACCTCTGTAATGAAATCATTGAAGAAGAAGTCGGCGAAGCCGCTGATCTTCGACTTGAAGAGTTACCTAAGCCCCGTGAAATTTCTTCGTTCCTTGATGACTATGTCGTTGGACAAGATCAGGCGAAAAAAGTTTTAGCCGTCGCGGTGTATAACCACTATCGCCGACTGCAGTACCAAAAAGAAACCGGTATTTCGCGTCGTGATGAGGTTGAGTTAGCGAAGAGCAACATTTTGTTACTTGGTCCAACTGGATGTGGCAAGACCCACCTCGCACAAACATTGGCACGCATGCTCAATGTGCCGTTTGCTATCGCTGATGCAACTGCGCTCACCGAGGCAGGATACGTCGGTGAAGACGTGGAAAACATTTTGTTGAAGCTCATTCAGGCTGCTGACTTTGATGTGAAGAAAGCCGAAACCGGCATCATCTACATTGACGAAATCGACAAGGTGGCTCGCAAGAGCGAGAACCCTTCGATTACTCGCGATGTCTCGGGTGAAGGTGTGCAGCAGGCATTGTTGAAAATTCTTGAAGGCACTGTTGCTTCGGTTCCACCACAAGGTGGACGCAAGCACCCTCATCAAGAATTCATTCAGATTGATACCACGAATGTGTTGTTCATATGTGGTGGGGCATTTGCTGGTCTTGACAAAATCATTGAGCAGCGAATTGGTCACAAGGGCGTCGGCTTTCACGCCACGGTAAAAAACAAAGCCGAAAAAGATGCAGGCGATTTATTTGCTCAGGTGTTGCCAGAAGACTTGTTGTCGTTTGGTTTGATCCCCGAGTTTGTTGGACGATTGCCAATGGTCGGCGCAGTGCACAGTCTTGACAAGCCTGCGTTGATCAAGATCTTGACTGAACCCAAAAATGCTTTGCTGAAGCAGTTCCAAAAGTTCTTTGAGTTTGAAGATGTTGAACTTGAACTCACTGACCAAGCTCTTGACGCGATTGCAGAGCAGGCTCTTGGTCGCGGCACTGGTGCACGAGGTCTACGAGCAATTCTCGAAGAGACCCTGTTGAACGTGATGTACGACTTACCCGGTCGCGCTGATGTGGCCAAGGTCGTTATCGATGTTGACACGGTCAAACTGAAGTCGCCACCCACTTTGGTGATGCGTTCAGCAGCCCGAGTCGCTCGTCCGCGCCGCGCCGCTAGTTGATTTCAGTCGTAATGTTGGGGCCATGACATACCAGCAGGCCCTGGCGTATCTCGACGATCATGCTGGTTACCAGAAAACTGGTCGTATTGATTCGCCGTCCCTTGACACGATTTCGCGTCTGTGCGGACTCATGGGCGAACCCCAACATTGTGCGCCGGTCATACATATCACCGGAACCAACGGCAAAGGTTCGACAGCACAGATGATTACCCATCTCTTAATGGCGAGTGGTCTGCGCGTTGGCACTTACACCAGTCCGCACCTTGAGCGAGTCAACGAGCGTTTTACCATTGATTGCGAACCAATTCCCGATGATGCCTTTGCCGAGCAGATTGCAGCGATTGCTGATTTAGAAATGCTCACCGGCGAACGGCCTGGTTACTTTGATATTTGTACCGCTGCAGCATTTCGTTGGTTCGCCGATGAGGCTGTTGACGTGATGGTGATTGAAGTTGGTCTGTTGGGTCGTTGGGATGCCACCAATGTTGTCGATGCTCAAGTTGCGGTCATCACCAACATTGGCCTTGACCACATGGAGTTTGCTGGGCCAACTCGTGCTGATATTGCTCGTGAAAAAGCCGGAATCATTAAGCCTCAAAGTGCCGTGGTCTGTGGTGACACCGACGATGAAATCGTGCAGATCTTCGCCAATGCGGGGGGAGCCTCGTTGTTGGTTCGCAAACGAGATTTTGACATTGATTCCAATCAACTTGCGCTCGGTGGACGCATGATCGGTGTTCGAACCCCGACCACGATTTACCCCGAAGTCCTTGTTCCGCTGCATGGACGGCACCAAGCCGAGAATGCAGTCGTGGCGATCACTGCCGTCGAAGCATTCTTTGCGCGACCCTTAGCCGCCGATGTCATTGATGAGGCATTTTCCAAAGTCTCGATGCCGGGCCGATTTGAAGTGATGGGGCACCAGCCCTTGGTGATTCTGGACGGTGCTCATAACCCAGCGGGTGCTGATGTGTGCGCTTCGGTCTTCTTTGAAGATTTCGATCCTGCAGGGCGTCGACTTTTGGTCATTGGTTGTTTGCGTGGGCGCGATCCGTACGACATGTTGTCGGCTCTCCGGGCCGATGAATTTGACTTAGTGGTGTGTTGTACCGCCCCCTCGCCACGGGGTTTGCCGGCTCAAGAAGTTGCCGAAGCCGCAAATCGGTTGGGGTGCGACGAGGTTGCCACTGTCAACAGCGCTGAAGCAGCGATTGATCGAGCGTTGCAAGAAGTCGGTCCCGACGATGCCTTGCTCATCACTGGTTCGCTCTATGTGGTCGGTGCCGCTCGGCCATATCTTCGCCGATTGCTGCCGTGACGCGAACCACCAGCCTGACAGGTAGGAGGAGAACTGGGCGGTAGGATAGAGATCCATGTCCGACCGTACTCTCGTCCTTCTCAAGCCCGATACCGTTGAACGCGGCCTCATCGGGTCCGTTTTGTCCCGATTTGAAGCCAAAGGTCTCACTGTTGTGGCCTTGGAGTTGCGCCAACTCGACGCCGACACCCTTGCTCGTCACTATGAAGAGCATGTGGGCAAGGGCTTTTATGGTGAACTTGTGGCCTTTATGTCGCGTGGTCCAGTGGTTGCCTTGGTGCTTGAAAGCCCCGAAAACACTTGGGAAGTGGTGCGCAACATGATGGGCGCAACCAATCCCCGCAATGCCGCCCCCGGAACCATTCGTGGTGACCTAGGCATCTTGTTCACCGAGAACTTGGTTCATGGCAGCGATTCTTTGGCCTCGGCCGAGCGCGAGATCAGTATTTTCTTCCCCAATCTGTAACATTTCGGGAACTCCTGCTTTCTGGCAGGGACCACACGTCGTAGGAGGCTCTGGCCATGGCCCGCAGTAACCCGCTGGCCCTCGGGCGAGATATAGCGATCGACCTAGGAACGGCCAACACGCTGATCTATGTGCGCGGTCAAGGCGTTGTCTTGAACGAGCCGTCGGTGGTTGCACTTGACGTTTCTGACGGCAAGCCAGTCGCCGTTGGGCACGAGGCCAAGCGAATGATGGGACGTACGCCAGGCCACATTCGGGCCGTGCGTCCGCTGAAAGATGGAGTGATTGCCGACTTCGATGTCTGTGAAAAAATGCTGCGTTATTTCATTCAAAAGGTTCATAGCAGCCGCTGGAGCAAGCCGCGCATGGTGATCTGCGTGCCCTCTGGTATCACGGGTGTTGAGCAGCGTGCAGTACAAGATGCGGCTGAATATGCGGGAGCCCGTAAGCCGGTGCACATCATTGAAGAACCAATGGCCGCGGCTATTGGTGCCGATCTTGCCGTTCATGAGCCGAGCGGCAACATGATCGTTGATATCGGTGGCGGAACCACCGAAGTCGCAGTTATTTCTCTCGGCGGCATCGTGACCGCCCAGTCATTACGTATCGCTGGTGATGAACTTGACGAAGCGCTGTTGGCGTATCTGAAAAAAGAGTTCTCACTGGCAGTGGGCGAACGCACTGCTGAAGAAATCAAAATTCAAATGGGCTCAGCATGGCCATTTGAAGAAGAGATGACTGCGGATATTCGTGGGCGTGATCTGATTAGCGGTTTGCCACGAACAATTTCTTTGTCCACTGATCAGGTGCGTGAAGCAATCGCCGAGCCAGTAGCGGCCATTGTTGATGCAGTACGAACAACGCTCGATAAGACCCCACCCGAATTAGCAGCCGACATTATGCATCAAGGAATCACGATCACTGGCGGTGGTGCCTTGCTCGCCGGAATTGATCGTCGTTTGGCGCATGAGACTGGGATGCCAATCAATATCGCTAATGATCCCTTGTATTCAGTCGTGATTGGATCAGGTCGAGCATTAGAAAATATTGAGTTGATGCGCGGTCTCTTGTCGCAGAGCGACGACTAGGTCGAGGTCCAGTCATGCCGGTTTATTCGGTGAGTCGTCGTCGGGCTATTGCTCTTTTGGCTCTGTCATCAATTTTGCTGATCACTCTCGATATTCAGGGGAACTCAGCGGTACAGGGGTTGCGGGGAATCTTCGCCACAATATTTCAACCCGTGCAGAGTTCGGCGCGCGTGATTACGAGACCCCTTGAAAATGCTTGGCAGGGGATCACGGATTACGGTGAACTCGAATCTGAGAACGCCCGTTTGCAAGATCAACTCGATCAACAAGAAGGAGCGTTCATTGCAGCTCTTGCAACTGTTCGCGATGCCCAAGAGTTGTTGGCACTGAACGGCATCGACAACCTCGCCGACATCTCTTCGGTAACGGCGCAAGTCATCGGTGGGACACCCTCTAATTTTTCACAAACGGTAGAAATCAACCAAGGAAGCGATCGTGGTCTGCGCGTGGGTATGCCGGTCGTCAATGCAGCTGGCCTTGTTGGGCGAGTCACTTGGGTTGATAATGACCGATCATTAGTTTTGTTGGCCAACGATTCGTTGTACGCGATCCCGGTTCAAGTGGTCAACCAGCCAGATCTTGTCCCTGCGACGACTACCACGACATCAACGACCACGACATCAACGACCACGACATCAACGACCACGACATCAACCACCACTACTTCAACAACGACTACGACAAGTCCATCGCTGGCGCCACCAGGTCCGCTAGTAACGACTGTCGTTGATCCAAATGCCGCGACGACGTCGTCATCTACTACGACGTCAACGCCTTTTGATTATTCGGGGATTGACTTTGGTGCCTTAGCCCCAACCACCACGGGCAACATTGTGACTATCGCTCCGGGAACAACGGCGGGTGGTCCGACGACAACGATCAACTTGGATGATTTGCCGGTTGCTGAGACTGGAATTTTTCGAGGTCGAGGTATCGACAATGCTCCAGTTGTTGAGTTCATTGATCAAAACTCACGATTTGGTGAAGTTCAAGTCGGTGCATTAGTGATCACCTCTGGTGGTTCGCAAAGTTTGGCTCCTCGAGGCATTGTGGTTGGTCGTGTGATCAAAATTGTTGAGCGAACGGGAACATCAGGTGCGGTACTTGAAGTTCGTTTGACCGCCAAATTGACTGCACTTAATTTTGTTCGCGTTTTGCTGTATCAGCCAGTTGCCACAGGTATCCCATGATTGATTTCGTGAATAGGCCACTGTTGCGATTGTTCTTAGTTGGACTACTGGCTTTGGCCCTTCAAACAACTTTCTTTGCCGAAGTAAAGCTCTTTGGTGTGGTGCTACAAATTATGTTGGCACTATCAATAGCGGCGGGTTTAGCGGGTGGTTCCGAAAACGGCGCACTTGCTGGATTCGTTTTTGGTTTGATGTTTGATTTGGTGTTAACCAGCCCGCTTGGCTTATCGGCTTTAGTTTTTGGGGCCGCTGGTTGGGCTGCTGGGTATTTGCATTCACGCGCGCTGGAAAATCCTAGGTGGTTGAACGCATTGGTCGTTGGTCTGATGAGCGGTCTCGCCACTTTTGTTTTACCTGTTGTCGCCAACTGGATCGGCGTTGAAGGTTGGCTCTCATCACGTTTGACTAAGGTCATCATCGTTGTTGCGCTGACGAATGCTCTTTTCAGCATTATCGCGGTGCCCATCGCCCGCTGGTCGCTCGTAATTCGACGTAATCAACGACTTGCGCCACCATCCGAGGTGTTTTTGTGATGGTGATGCCAATCGTTTGTGATCGTATGTCAGGCTATTTCAATGGCATCTGACAAGCGTTCAAGTCGTTTGGCAGCAATCGGAGTCATTGCCATGCTGCTTTTCGGGGCCATGGGTATGCGCATGTGGTTCTTGCAAGTTGTTGACGCGCCAGCCCTTGAACAAAAAGTGCAATCGAATAAAACGCGCACGCAAAAATTGTTGCCCGAGCGAGGGCGAATTTTTGATCGCTTTGGCCACATTATGGCTGATAACGAAAAGATGTTGACGGTGACACTCTCGTGGGAGGCTCTTCGTGATCAAGCCGACCGACTTGAACTGTTTGGACGCTTGGCCCCAATTTTGCAAACGAATGTCACTGACTTAGAAACACGTTATGCCGGCCCCCTTGGCTCAGACGGCAAACCAAGGGGTTCAAAATACAGTCCTCTTCTTCCGTTGCCTATTAAAGAAGACGTGGGCGAAGACACCGCGATGTATTTGCTTGAGCGGAGCGAAGACTTTCCAGGAATTGACGTAACGACTGAATGGAAGCGCGCCTACCCATACGCTCCAATTGCTGCGCACATCCTTGGATATCTCGGTGCGATCACAGAGAATGACAGCGCGCAATATCTTGACTTGGGTTACAACCTGAATGAACGAGTTGGTCAATTCGGAGTCGAAAAGGTGTACGAGCGCTATCTTCGTGGAACACCTGGATATGTGAAGTATGAGGTTGATTCTCGTGGGGCAATCTTGCAGGTGCTTGAACGAGTCGAACCCGTAGCCGGTAATGACTTGCACCTTTCGATTGACCTCAGTCTCCAACAATTTGCCGAACAGGCCTTAGAAACTCAACTGCGTCTGCGCCGGTTCGTGGAAACTTGTCAGGCCAAGGACGCGAAACGTCAATCAGTGAAGCCGCAATTTCCCGACTGTTCTAACCTGAAGGCTCCGGCTGGTTCAGTTGTGATGATGAACTACCTGACCGGTGAAGTGATTGCTCTTGCGAGTTATCCAACTTTTGATAATCGCTGGTTTAACTCAGGAATTTCTGGGGACAAGTTTTCAGAGATCTTCCCAAAGACTGATGATCCTGATAAATCACTTTTGGTCAATCGGGCAATTCAGGGCCAGTACAACCTGGGTTCAAGTTTCAAACCCTTCGTGGCTTACGCGGCTTTGGATACGGGCCAATTGCCTGGTGGTGCTGAATACCGTTATCTCGACCAAGGTCAATATCAATTGGTGAGTATTGATAAAGAATCCTGTCAGATCATCAAGTGCATTTTCCGAAATGCTCTGTGCGGTGGCGGCAACTACGCCTGTCGTTACGGCAGTGTCAATATTGAAGAAGCATTGGCAATTTCGTCGGACACTTTCTTTTACAAAATTGGTGAAGAGATTTTCTCTGAGCGTGGTGGTCAACCGATTTTGCAAGAAGAAGTTCGTAAATTTGGTTTCGGAAGTCAGACCGGGATTGAACTTCCTTTTGAAACAGCCGGCCGAGTACCTGACAAAGAAAGCAAAAAGAAACTGGTCGACAATGGCGTCTTGATGGAAGGCGAAAGTCCGAACTATTTGGTGGGAGACAACGTTCAGTTGTCCGTCGGACAAGGTCTCTTGGCAGCGTCGCCGCTGCAATTGGCCCAAGCCTATGGAACGCTTGCGAATGGTGGAGACGTGAACCGCCCATTGATCGCCCTCGCCTTACTCGAGCCGGGCACCCCGAACTCTGATCAGGTCGGAATTGCTGATCTGACTCAATCAACCGTGGCAGTCAATCTTGGAACGACCGACACGACTCGACGCTTAAATATTCCCCCCGAAATTCGCGATCCGATTATTCGTGGTTTGACCCGCGTGATTACGGGGCCTGGCGTTTTTTATGATTTCTACCACTCAACGACGGGCGAAAGATTATTTGCTAGCTATCCCTATGACGATTTACCCATTGCTGGAAAAACTGGCACTGCTCAAGGTGCGGCCAGTCTTCCATGGAATGATTCGTCGGCCTTTGGTGCTTTCAGTCTTGACTCGGCTCAGCCATATGTCGTGACGGCTTATTTGGAAAAAGCTGGTTACGGATCAAAGGCGGCGGCGCCCGTTGTTAAATGTATGTTCATGGCGACGATCGGCGCGGCAACAAAGGCTGAAGTGCTGCCGTCAAACCCTCTCGATATCACCGCAACCGTCGCCGCTCCCGAGCGGTCTTTGCCGAGTAATCGTTGTTTGGGTGGCGCTACGTATGGTGGGCGTGACTGATGGTTTATCCGGTATTGAATCGGCGCAATCAAAGTCGAAGCCAGAATCGATTTGGCAATATTCGTTCAGGTCCCGGAGACCCGAGTCGAAACATCGACTGGACGATGTTGATACCAGTAGTTCTCTTGGGCATTATTGGAGCGTTTGCGATTTATAGCGCAACCTTTTGGAAGGTTGATTCAGATCCGTATTGGTTCACGGTGCGTCAAGTCACCTTCTTGATTGCTTCGGCAGTTGTGCTGGTCATTGTGATGGCCTTTGACTATCAAATCCTTCGCGAGCGGGCCTACTTTTTATATGGGTGCTCAATCATCGCGTTATTGATGGTGCTGTCGGTCGGTGCGTTGAAGGGCGGGGCTCGACTCTCTTTTGACTTTGGTCCAGTGTCATTTCAGCCTGCAGAGTTCGCTAAACCGGCCGTTCTCGTGGCCTTAGCGGCGTACTTTAGTGAGTCCCGCGAAGAAGTCATGAGCTACTCAAAGTTCGTGGGTGGTTTGGTGCTCGTCGGAATCCCGACGGCATTGATCATCGTGCAACCCGACCTTGGCTCGGCCTTTGTGTTGATCGTTGGAGCGTTGGCAATTCTGGTGATGGCCGGGGCGAGGCTGCGGTATTTGGCGTTGATCAGTATGTTGACAATTGCCACGGTGGCCGCTGCCGTCGTGGCTGGCATCGTTGACCGATATCAACTCAAGCGCATTACCGCATTCATCAATCAAAACTCAACGGATAGAGACCTCGAGCGTTACGTCTTCCAAGTTCGTTACGCTAAGCGGGCGGTGGCAACTGGCGGCTGGTTTGGCAAGGGCTATCTTGATGCTCCGTTGACCAACGGCAAGTTCATCCCTGTGCAGCAAAGTGACTTCATCTTTTCGGCGATTGCCGAGCAATTCGGAATGATTGGTGGGGGAGTCGTTCTGGGCCTATTCGGACTGTTGCTCTTTCGGATCTGGCGGGTGGGGCACCTCAGTAAAGATCTCTTTGGCTCGTACATCTGTGCCGGCATTTTTGGGGTCATTTTGTGGCATGTTTTTCAAAACATCGGGATGACCATGGGAATCATGCCGGTCACTGGTGTGCCTTTGCCCTTTGTGAGTTACGGGGGTTCGTCGCTTGTGGCCTTTGCCATCATGATTGGTTTGGTCGAGAGTATCCACATGCGCCGGATGCGCTAGTTCGATGTATGAAGCGGGCAAGAACGACCGCTAGGCAGACTTATCCACAGGTCGGGTGTGGCGATAAGTGACCCGTCGTGTCGGGCTGACGGTACAATTCGCAAGTCATGACATCCCTGTGGTCGCGGCTAGAACCGCTTCTTGCTCGGGTGCGCAAACCAGCCCGCTATATCGGGTGCGAAGATGGAGCGATAGTTCCTCAGCACGGCCACGGAAAGGTGGCTTGGCTCCTCGCTTACCCCGATGTGTACGAGGTCGGCCTGCCCAACCAAGGGCTGCAGATCCTGTACGAGATCCTGAATGAGCGCCCCGACGCCGTTGCCGAGCGTACGTACGCGCCTTGGGTTGATCTCGAGGCTCTCATGCGTGAGCGCGGGATTCCACTTTTTTCGGTTGACTCTCATCGTGCCGCCGAGGATTTTGACATTTTGGCTTTCAATTTGTCCTCTGAACTGGTTTTCACCAATCTGCTCAATATGGTCGATTTGGCCGGGGTGCCGGTGCGAGCTGAGTTGCGTTCGCCGACCGACCCGTTAGTGATGATCGGTGGTCATGCCGCCTTCAACCCCGAACCCATGGCCGATTTTATTGATGTCGCGGTACTCGGTGAAGGTGAGGAAGTGATCGGTGAGATCACTGAAGTTGTTCGAGAATGGAAGGCTTCGGGTCGTACCGAAGGTTCCCGTTTGGCGGTTCTGAAGGCACTTGCGCAGATCCCCGGGGTGTATGTTCCGTCGCTCTACGGCGTTGAATACGACGGGGATCACATTCGCGAAATCAAGCCCCTGTATGCCGGTATTCCCGAGCGAGTCATGAAGCGCACTGTGTCTGATCTTGGTGATTGGGATTACCCGCGTCGTCCGCTTGCCCCGTTGACTGAAGTCGTGCACGACCGATTAGCGGTTGAAGTTTTTCGTGGATGCACACGAGGTTGTCGATTCTGCCAAGCCGGCATGATCACGCGACCGGTTCGCGAGCGTCCCGCCGAACAAGTCCGCTCCATGATTGTCGATGGATTGCAACGGACGGGTTATAACGAAGTCAGCCTCACATCGTTATCAACGGCTGATTTCAGTGGAATTGAATCAGTCATCACCTCAATCGTGCCTGACCCCACTGCGTGCGGTGCACCAACTGTGAGTTTGCCGTCGTTGCGTGTTGATGCCTTTACCGTTGGTCTCGCGGCCAAAGTTGCGGGTGGACGGCGTAGCGGCTTGACCTTTGCTCCCGAAGCTGGCACCTGGCGTTTGCGAACGGTGATCAACAAACTCATTACCGAAGAAGATCTTTATGGTGCTGTTGAATCAGCATTCGCTTCAGGATGGTCGCGTGCCAAGTTGTACTTCTTGACTGGTTTGCCCACCGAAACCGATATTGACACGCAAGGCATTATTGATTTGGCAGCCGGATGTGTCGCTGTGGGTAAGCGTCATACTGGTCGAGCAAATGTGACTGTGAGTATTGGTGGATTCGTTCCTAAGTCACACACTCCATTTCAGTGGTTTGGGCAGAACAGCGTCCCAGAATTGCGTCGCAAGATTGGTTTAGTTCGCGATGCTGCGACCAAAACCAAGGGTGTCAATGTGAAGTGGCACGATCCGTCAGCGTCGTTGGCTGAAGGTTTAGCAAGTCGTGGCGATCGACGTATCGGAGCAGTCATCGAGCGCGTGTGGCGTGATGGTGGGGTGTTCCAAGAGTGGTCAGAGTATTTCAAACTTGATCGTTGGCTCGATGCGATGGCAGCTGAAGGATTGTCTCCCGATTTCTATATCACGCGACATCGTGACGAAAAGGAAATCTTGCCGTGGCATCACTTGTCGGCAGGTCTACATCAAGATTTCTTGTGGCAAGACTGGCGGGCCTCACTAAACGAGTTCGGTCTTGAAGATTGTCGTTGGACGCCGTGTTATGACTGTGGCGTGTGTACCGGCGACGGACTTGAGCACATCGTTGCATCACCGATACCGCCGGCGGGCGGCAGTCAGGGCACAGGCCAAGATTTGTCGCGTGGAGGAATTACTCCTGTCACGTTGCGGACAAAATCAAGCGTGGGTGCAACGTGAAGATTCGCGTGAGCTACTCAAAACTCGGCAAGATTCGCTTCACGGGTCACCGCGATGTGGCCCACATGTGGGAACGTACGCTGCGCAAGGCTGGAATTGCCGTGGCAATGTCGGTTGGCTTTACTCCTCGCCCGAAAATGGCTTTTGGTTTGGCTCTTCCAACTGGTGCCGAATCATTGATTGAACTCATTGATATCACTCTTGATCCAGTTTCGGGAGCGACTGTCGATGATCTTGACTCAATTGCTCAGCGGCTCTCGACGAGCTTGCCGGTGGGCATGAGCGTGACGGGCATTCGTGAATGTGCTGGCACCGAAGTTTCTTTACAAGAAGGTGTCGTTGCAACGACATGGGTCATGCTGGTCGCAGAACCAGAAAATGGACCCGATATTGCAACGGCAATCGAACGCGTGAACAGCAGTGCCGAGGTTCTGCTGGCCCGTGAACGCAAGGGAGAAAAACACTTGGACGATATCCGTCCAGGAATTTTGGAACTACGTTTGGCTGACGCTGAACTGATGTCATCGTTACCGGCTGACTGGATTGGTGAATCCGTCGGCCACGCAATTGTTGCAACTCTCACCACTTCGGGTCGCGGGATTCGACCCACCGAGTTAGTTGAAGTTTTGGTACCTGAAAGTGATCCACCGATTAATCCCTGGGATCACCTCAATCGGGTGCTTCGTATCAACCAATGGATTGAGCGAGACGGTGAGCGCGTTGACGTGCTCACTGGCCGCGCTGCGCACACTTCGGTGAGCGCATGAGAAAGGAACATCATCATGAACGAACCCCTATTTACGGATCCCGCCGACGAGCCAGAGATGGTCAGCGGGAACGATAACGAGAGCACTAACGAGAGTAGCGCCGACGAATCTGAAACTGCGGCGGGCAACGCCTACAAGAAGCGTCGTCGCGGTTCACGGGGCGGACGTAATCGCCCTCGTCCTCAGGGAGCCACGGGTGACCCTGAAAACGATTCTGAAAACGATGACGATTTCGACGATGACGACAACGACAACGACAACGACAGCGACTTTGATGACGTTGACGATAACGATGACGATGGTGATGAGTCGTACGACGAACCAGAGCATGTAACAACGCCCATCGCCGGAGTTCAAGACGATTTTGAATTGCCAGAGCGTATGAGCGAAGGGCGTGCCGATGTTGACGCTGCGACCGAAGCGTTAGTTCCGCGACCAAAGATTGGCGATACTCGGGCTAGTTCAGTGCCAGCAACTCCACCTTTAAGCTCAACTCCGTCGGGTGTCACCATGCCTGGTGGAACTCGTGCCGGCGGGCCGCGTCCCAATAATCAGCGCAAAGGTAAGGGTCAGCAGACTGCGAAAAAGAATCCAGCGAATGATGGTGCAGTCGTCGACCCCAACACGGCACTTGATGCTGGACCGAATGCTGATGAGATCGCAACCCCAACGACTGAGTCGGCGAATGCCAAGAAAAAGCGTCGCCGTAACACCAAGAGTCGGGGTGGCTCGGATATCCGTAGCAACGATCGGTCCGATGCTGCTGTGGTGGAACGTCGCAAAGGTCGCGAACGCAATGGTCGACCAATTGGTCGTTACTTCATGGCTGTGCAAGTTCGAGACGATCTCACCCAGGTTGCGGTGATGGAAGGTCGCAGTCTGATTGAGCATTACGTCAGTCGTCCCGCAGACGATGTGGCGCAGATCCACGGCAACATTTATGTCGGCAAGGTGCAAAACGTATTGCCCGGGATGGAAGCGGCTTTCGTTGATATCGGCACGCCCAAAAATGCCGTGCTCTATCGCGGCGACGTGCAATACGACGCCGAGGACATTGTTGACAGCGAACCCCGAATTGAGCAGATCCTGAAGGGTAAGCAACTCATCGTCTGTCAGGTCACGAAGAATCCGATCGCACTCAAGGGAGCGCGTCTGACTCAAGAAGTTTCGTTGCCAGGTCGCTTTGTTGTGTTGATTCCTAACTCAAAGACATACGGAATTTCGAAGCGTTTGCCGGACGACGTGCGCAAGCGTTTGCGCGGAATTCTCGATCGCGTGAAGCCTGCTGAACACGGACTCATCGTGCGTACTGCGGCCGAATCGGCGACCGAACACGAACTCCACGCAGATATGACGCGACTACTCGATCAATGGAACGCCATTGAAGCCAAGGCCGCCAAGGCGAGCGGACCGACATTGCTCTATCGCGAACCACCGCTTGCGGTTCGGGTGATTCGTGAAGAGTTCAACTCTGACTACCGCGGCGTCATTATTGACGATCAGCAGTTGTACGAAGATGTGCATTCCTACGTGCAGGCGTTCAACCCCGAGCTCGCCGATCGCGTTGAGTACTTCGATCCAGCGAACGAAGGCTTGCCGATTTTTGAGAAGTTCCATGTGCACGAGCAGATCCACAAGGCTCTTGATCGCAAAGTGTGGCTGCCGTCTGGCGGTTCGTTGATTATCGAGCACACCGAAGCCCTCACCGTGATTGACGTCAACACCGGTCGCAACGTGGGAACCTCGAACCTTGAGGCCACGGTGTTCCAGAACAACCTTGAAGCCGCTGATGAAGTCGCCCACCAGTTGCGCTTGCGCGATATTGGCGGAATCATCGTGATTGACTTCATCGACATGGAGATTAAGGACAATCGCCGCAAGGTTGTTGAAGCCTTTAAGACCGCTTTGTCACGCGATAAGACCAGAACTCAGGTATTTGATATCTCCGAACTCGGTCTTGTGGAAATGACTCGTAAGCGAATTGGTGAAGGTCTTTTGACTAACTTCGCAGGTCAGTGCCCTGAATGTCAGGGTCGTGGCATGCTCGTCAACCACGATCTGCTCAACTGATGAGCGTCCCAATGACAGACATAAAGAACGACATAGCGATAAGTCCTGATCAAGGCGTTGGTTTAACGTCGTTGAAGCAGGTAGAGTCGCTATTCGCTATGTATGCAGTGATCGCAACCGGTGGCAAACAGGTCCGTGTGGCCGAGGGCCAGCAAGTGCATGTTGAACTTCTAGGCCTCGAACAGGGTGCCTCGGTGGACTTCACGCCCGTGCTGGTCGTCGATGGTGACACCGTGCTTGCCACACCTACTCAACTCGCCGGATCAAAGGTCTCGGGTCGCATTGTCGGCTCGGCATCAGGTCCCAAGATCAACGGCTTTACCTACAAGCGACGCACTAACCAGCGCCGTCGCTATGGGCATCGCCAGCACTACCAGGTGGTCGAGATCACCTCAATCGCGAAAGGCTGACACCATGTCAAAGACTAAGGGCGGCGGATCTACACGTAACGGCCGCGACTCAAACGCACAGCGCCTCGGCGTGAAGTCCTTCGGTGGTACTTCCATCACCGCTGGCACCATCTTGATCCGTCAGCGCGGAACCACGTTCCATGCTGGCAAGAATGTTGGCCGTGGTGGCGACGACACATTGTTCGCCTTGGTCGACGGAACTGTTCAGTTCGGAACCCGTAAGGGCCGTCGAGTGATTGACGTCGTTCCAGCCGAATAAGTTCCCACAGCTTTTGTTTTCAAACGACCGCCTTCGGGCGGTCGTTTTGCATGTAGCGGACGAGATCTACACGTCAATGCCACGGGGAAGTCGGTCGGTGCTCCAGCCGAGCAATACCGCGCCTTGACGACACGCAAAACGGTCGGTCATGCCCGCAACGTACTCAACTGCTGACCGTTGGGCCTCAACCGAGCGACTCGTTGCCCTGAGAGCCTCGGGAAGATGAATGGGCGCGGCGGTGTAGAACTCGACAAGGGCGCGCAGGAGAGCGATGACTTGATCGGCTTGATGTCGACTTTCGGGTCGTAAATACACCTGCTCGTAATTGAATTTACGAAACGCGGCGAGGGCCTCAGCAATGTCAGGTTCCATGCCGATGCGGCCGCTGTTCATTGCGGCCCGCACCATCGATGTGATGAAGGTGCCCAGTTGTTGAGAACGTGTTGTACCGCAACGTGACTTCACCATCGCTGGCAGTTCATTAGGCGTCACAATTCCGGCATCAACGGCGTCTTCAAAGTCGTGGCAGACATAGGCAATACGATCGGCCCAACTGACCACTTCGGCTTCAGGTGTTCCGGGTGCGGGTCGGCTCCATGAATGATTGCGAATACCGTCGAGGGTTTCGCGGCACAGGTTTAATGGAACGAGCGTGATGTCGGCGCCCCATACCGCATGATCAAAGCCGCCTTCGACAAACGGAGCCAGCGCATCTTCGCTCGCATGCCCACCTGGACCATGACCGCAGTCGTGGCCGAGAGCGATGGCTTCGGTGAGCGTGACATTGAGGCCAAGCGGGCGAGCCACCGATGCTGCAACTTGAGCGACTTCAATGGCATGGGTGAGGCGAGTTCGTTGGTGATCGTCAGGAAAAACAAACACTTGGGTTTTGCCGGCGAGACGTCGAAACGCTGAGGCATGCAAAATGCGGTCACGATCGCGTTCGAAACATGTGCGCAATGGGTCGGCTTCTTCGGGAAATGCTCGGTTGCCCGATTCGCGAGACCGGGTTGCGAGACGACTCAGCGATGACTCCAGAAACTCTTCGCGTTCAGCCCGTGAGCGACTGCCCGTCGACCCTGTGCCGGCCCACGAGTCGGTGTGAGCCAAAGTGATTCCGACTGGCGATGCGGAGCCTGACATCGTGCCGGCCCAACGCTCGGCGCGTTCTTGCATATCGGGGTCAACGGGAAGTGAAGGTGACGCGGGTTGTGATGCTGGTTGATGGGTTTCATTGCTCACGACACCACAATACGTCGGGGGTGAGGCAACCAACGGGGGTATCGTGGTCGGGTAGTAGTGAGAGGTCCTGATGAGTCATTTCGTCGACGAATGCCAATTGAATGTGCGCGCCGGCGACGGTGGAGCTGGATGTGTGTCTTTCCGCCGTGAAGGCCCTGAAGCCATGGGCGGACCCAACGGTGGTGACGGTGGTCAAGGCGGAGACGTCTGGTTGATTGCTGACCGCAACGTGGCCTCTCTCTTGGCATTTCGTGATCACCCGCACCGAATCGCTGGTAACGGCGTTCACGGTAAAGGTAAGGATCTGCACGGTAAGCGTGGCGAGGTGATGGAAGTGCGTGTTCCTGAAGGCACCTTGATTCGCGATATGTACACCGATGAGGTCCTTGCCGACTTGACGAATCATGGCGATCGTTGGATGGCTGCTGGCGGCGGCCGTGGTGGACGAGGTAATGCTCGATTCATGGCGAATCGTCGCAAAGCGCCGAACTTCGCCGAGCAAGGTGAAAAGGGTGAAGAGCGTTGGCTCAAACTTGAACTCAAACTCATTGCCGATGTCGCACTCGTTGGATTTCCCAATGCCGGAAAAAGCACGCTCATTAGTGTGATCTCAGCTGCCAAACCGAAGATCGCGGCGTATCCGTTCACCACGCTTGAACCGAACTTGGGTGTTGTACGTATCGACAATGTCACCGAATTTGTCGTCGCCGATATTCCAGGTTTGATCGAAGGTGCAGCCGAGGGCAAAGGACTCGGGCATCAGTTCTTGCGTCATGTCGAGCGCGCTCGTGTGCTGTGCATCTTGATTGACCTTGCGCCAGTTGACGACACGTCGCCACAGGCACAGTTAGATATTTTGCTACGTGAACTTGAATCGTATGATCCACAACTTCTTGAACGCCCGCGTGTCATCGTCGGAACCAAGACCGATTCGGCAACAGTGGAAATGGTTGATGAGTGGGATGGCATGTTGATCTCGGCAATCACCAATCAAGGTTTGCGAGAACTCGTCGGTCGACTTGCTTCACTTGTGCACTCGGCGCGACAAGAATTACCAGTTCTTGAAGGTCGTGTCATCTTGAAACCAGAATCTGAAGGTTCGTGGGTCGAGAAACTGGGCAATGGCGGATTCCGCGTGCATGGCCGCAAAGCAGAACGAACTGTCCACCTCAATGATGTGACAACGCCTGAAGCGATGTCGTATATCGAGGAGCGTCTGAAAAAGTTGGGCGTGCCGCGTTTGTTGGCCCGCGCCGGAGCAGTGACTGGCGATGTTGTGTGGATCGGTGATTTCTCTTTTGACTACGCACCGGAAATGTGAAGGATCGTCCGATGCGTGTCGTAGCCAAAATCGGAACATCATCACTCACTGACGATGTCGGCGTGATTGATCGCGCCATGATTGCCAATATTTGTCGGCAAATCGCGCAACTGCGTGCCGATGGACATGAGGTCGTTCTCGTGACGTCGGGAGCCGTGTCAGCAGGCGTGTCAGCCCTCGGCATGAAAGAGCGTCCAAGCGATATGCGAACACTGCAGGCATTAGCTGCGGCTGGTCAAAGTCGACTCATGGAGGTCTATAACGCCGAGTTTGGTAGTCATGGCCTTGTTGCTGCCCAGGTATTGCTCGTACCGCACGACTTTGTTGATCGCACGCAGTACCTTCACGCTCGCGACACCCTTGAGCGTCTGATTGAACTTGGCTGTGTTCCTGTCGTCAATGAGAACGATGCGATTGCTAACGATGAAATTCGTTTTGGCGATAACGACCATATTTCGGCTTTGCTTTCGCATCTCTTAAAAGCCGATGTGCTGATTTTGCTGACCGATATTGAAGGTCTGTACACATCTGACCCACGTAGTGATTCCTCGGCCACGTTGATTACCGACGTTTATGAAGGTGACCCATTGATGAGCGTTGATGCTGGAGTATCTGGGTCAAACCGTGGTAGCGGTGGAATGGCCTCAAAGCTTTCGGCAGCACGAATCGCTTCGTGGTCGGGGGTGCGGGCAGTTATTGCGCGCGCCGATATTGCCGATGTGTTGAATGGAATCGTGACTGGTGCCGTTGCACAAATTTCTCCAATTGGCACGACATTTCACGGTTCAGATCGCAATTTGTCAGCGCGCCAGTTATGGGTGGCATTTGCTAGTGAAGTAAATGGTCGGGTGCATATTGACGCGGGGGCGTCGCAGGTGCTTGTGCGCGGCACGGTGTCTTTACTGCCCGCTGGAGTCGTTCGCGTTGAAGGCGATTTTGACTCAGGCGAAACCATTGAAATCGTTTCTAATGACGGAACATTGCTCGCCCGTGGAAGCACTTCCATGTCAAGCGCGCAAGTCACGCAATCAGCTGGTCGACGATCATCCGATCTTGACGATGGTTTTCCGCAAGTTGTGGTGCATCGTGACGCACTGGTTTTAGTGCCCCGATGAGTTTCGGTTACTGATAAATCGATGACTTGCTGAGCGCAAACTGTTGATCTCAGGAACTCTCAAGAGTGTGAGAGCGCCAAGGTATACCAGCAACCCGATGACGATGCCGACTGTAATTTTGAGGACCGCTCCAAAGCCATCGTTATCACCCACTGGTTTGAGAGCCAACCAAAGAACGGCTCCCATGACTGCTGCGGCGGCCAACATGCGCGCCAAGCTCAGAAGTACATCACCGACTGGGAATGTGCGAACTTTGATACGCAAGACAAACAGAGCGATGACGGCGCCAATGACGTATGACGCCGCAAATGCAACACCGAGTCCGAGTACCCCGTATGTGCCGACAAGTACGAAGGCCAAAATAATATTCAATACGTTCTGAACGAGGTTGATCAAAAACGGAGTGCGCGTGTCTTGGTGTGCGTAAAACCCTCGAAGTGCAAACAGATAAATTGAGTATCCAACTAAGCCAAGTGACAAGCCGGCCAATGCTCGTGATGTCGTCGTTGCTGCACTTGCCGTGAACTCTCCGTGTTGAAGAAGTGCACCAATGATTGGCCGAGACATCACTAAGAAAGCGAATGCTGCGGGGAATGTCAAGAGGCCGACGAGGCGTAAACCGAATGCAGTCCGTTCGACAAATGCATCGCGATCTCGGCGAGCGACGGCTCGGGCCATTTCGGGAATGAAAGTTGTCGCAATACTCATCGCCAATAGACCGTGCGGAAAATAGAAGAAAGTAGTGGCCTTAGTGAAAGCATCTTGTCCACCACTGCCGGGCTCGGCGAGATTCTTGATGACAATCACTGTTGCTTGATTGGCCATGACATAACCGAAAGTCCACCCGGACAAGCGCATGAGGTGACGCACGGCGGGATGTCGAGGCCGAAAGCGAAAGCGGAAATTCAACCCTGCTTGATGTATCGCGGGCAAAAGTATGAGAGCTTGTAAGGCGATTCCGCCCGTGGCTCCTAAGCCGAGAAGCCACCTAAATGATGGGCTATTGAGAACTTCGGCAAGAGGGATTCCATCGTCAGGATGATTCAACAAAATTGGTACGTAGAGAAGCGAACAAATAATGACAATATTCGCCAAGACTGGCGACCATGCGGCAGCGAAAAAGCGACGCTGGGCATTAAGCAGTGAACCTAAGACCGCAGAGACCCCGTAGAAAAAGATTTGTAGCAAAAAGATTCGGGTGAGAGCGGTACCAACGGTGCGGAATTGATTGACATCAACTCCATCGGCCGGATTAAGTGAAAACACGCGGAACACCCATGGTGCGAAAAACACGGCGATCGCAGTAATGAATGTCAACGCGACGATCGCGGTTCCGACGACTGCTTCAGCAGAATCTCGGTCGTCATTTTCAAGCATGCGAGTGAACATCGGAACGAGGGCCGCAGATAAAACGCCACCAAGTAAAAGTTCATATACGGCATTAGGCGAGTTGTTGGCACCGTCGTAGGCATCAGCAAGTGCGGTTTGGCCGATAATGACCCCAAAGACGATGACTTTCAACATTCCAGTGAGGCGCGACAGACCGGTACCGAGAGCGACGATGGCGTTACTTCGTAGCAAACTGTTGCCCTCTGGTGAAGTTGAGAGACCAGACAAAGACGTGGGCTCGCCCGTGACGGTCACTTCGTTTGACTGCGTCTCTTCACTGTTCATCGTTGTACAGGGTAGGTCGTATATAGGGTCAGTTTGACTCATTCCGTCGGCAGAATTCTTGTGCCTGAGCCTCAACTTGTAGGGTGAACGACATGGAACATCGTTTTTCTTCCGTTCAGCAGGTCCGTGACAGCCTGAAGGACGTCAATTATCTCGCCGATGATGGCATCGCCGGCGTCGCATTCTTAGCGGACCGCTTAGCAAAGCCCATCTTGGTCGAAGGACCAGCTGGAACGGGTAAAACCCAGTTGGCCAAAAGCGTCGCAGAAATGCTTGGCGCGCGACTGATCCGCTTGCAGTGTTACGAAGGCTTAGACGAGTCAAAGGCCTTGTACGAATGGAACTACAAGAAGCAGTTGCTGCGCATTCAGGCCGACAAGAATAGCGATTCATGGAGTGAAGTCCATGACGACATCTTCAGTCGTGAGTTTTTGTTGACGCGTCCACTGCTGGAAGCAATTAGCGCACCCGATCCGGTGGTGTTGCTCATTGACGAAGTCGATCGTGTTGAAGTCGAGACTGAAGCTTTGCTGCTGGAAATCTTGTCGGAGTATCAGGTGTCAATTCCTGAACTCGGAACGATCACAGCAACGCAAATCCCGATGGTGTTCTTGACCTCAAACAACACTCGTGAACTGTCGGAAGCCCTCAAGCGTCGTTGTTTGTACTTGCACGTTGACTATCCGTCAATGGAGCGCGAAAAGGAAATCGTTCTAGCGAAAGTTCCCGACATTACCGAGAACTTGGCCGATCAAGTGGCGCGCATCGTGCGCAGCATTCGTCAGCTCGATTTGAAGAAGGCACCAAGCGTCAGCGAAACCCTCGATTGGGCTCGCACCATGATGTTGCTCAATATCGATTCCATTGATGCTCAGACTGCCAAGGAAACTTTGCACGTTTTGCTGAAGTATCAGTCAGATATCGCTAAGGCCGCCAAAGAACTTTCTGTCGACTTGACCTGATCAGAACTGTTGTCTGTCGCTCATGCTTGATCTACTTTCTGGATTTGTTCAAGAACTTCGCAACGCCGGCCTGCCGGTTTCGTTGACCGAGAACCTTGATGCCATGGAAGCGGTTCGACACATTCCGCTCGAAGATCGAGATGCGTTCAAGTACGCGCTCGGAGCAACGATGGTGAAGAACAGCGCCCACTGGCGTTCGTTTGAGACTGTTTTTGAGGTGTACTTCTCAATGCGCGGGCCCGAGTACAAAATCGGTGAAAGTACCGAGGATGAACTCGAGCAAATGTGGCGCGAGATGCAAGAGCAGTTGCAGCAGCAACAGGGCGAAGGCAAGGGCTCGTCTGGAGGTATGGACAGCCTGACTCCAGAAGAAATCGCGCAGATGTTGATGAAAGCCTTAATGAATGGCGATCAAGGTCTCATGCGGGCATTGGCGAAGCAGTCGGTGCAACGGTTTGCAGGTATGGAGCCAGGGCGTCCGGTAGGTGGGACGTACTACCTGTACCGAACCTTGCGCAATCTTGATCTCGACAACATGTTGCAAAAGCTCATGGAGGCCAGCAAACAAGAAGTCGGTGGTGAACTGACTCCACTTGAAGAGCGCCTAGAAAAAGATGAATACGAAAGCCGTATTGATCAATTCAAAAAAGAGATTGAAGCCGAAATTCGCCGACGCCTAGTCGCCGATCGTGGTGCCGAAGCGATGGCAAAAACTCTTCGCAAGCCGTTGCCAGAAGATGTTGAGTTCATGCACGCCAGTCGTGATGAAATGCAGGCATTAAAGAAGTCGTTGTATCCGCTCACTCGTAAGTTGGCGGCTCGTCTGGCTCGCAAGCGTCGTCATGGCCGCAAGGGCCCACTTGATTTCCGCAATACGGTTCGCCATTCACTTTCGTATGGCGGCACGCCTGCCGAGCCAAAGTTCAAACAACCGCGACCCTCTAAGCCCGAACTCATGGTTGTCGCCGATATTTCTGGAAGCGTTGCCGCATTCGCGCGCTTTACATTGATGTTGGTCTACGCAATTCAAGGCCAATTCTCTAAAGTGCGATCCTTCGTTTTCATTGATGGAATTGACGAAGTGACCGAGTTCTTTAAGGGCACTGATGACATCAGTGAAGCCATCCATCGGGTGAATACTGAAGCTGATGTTGTGTGGGTCGACGGCCATAGTGACTACGGCCATGCCTTCGAAGTTTTCTGGGACAAATACGGCAAGGACGTTGGCCCAAAGACGACGGTGTTGTTCTTAGGTGATGCGCGAAATAACTATCACGCATCACAGGCGTGGGTGATCAAAGAGATCCGTTCCAAGGCGCGTCAGGTGTATTGGTTGAATCCAGAACCTAAGTCGTACTGGAACACTGGTGACTCAATCGTCGGCGAGTACGCCGCTCATACCGACGGTGCTTATGAATGTCGTAACTTGCGTCAACTTGAAGCATTCGTCGAGAAATTGGTTTAGTCCTGTATGACGCGTCTCATTTTTGTTCGTCACGGCGAATCGCAAGTCACTGTCAATCGCGTTGTCGGCGGACCTCGTTCGTGTATTGGTTTGTCTGATCTGGGTCGTCGTCAAGCTGCGAACTTGCGTGATCGGTGGACGCAGAATTCTGAGTTCACACCAGATCTCGTGATTTCGAGTGCCTACCCTCGAGCCAAAGAGACCGCCGAAATTGTGTTGCCGGCGTTTGCTGGCCGGTCGATTGAAGTCATCCCCGAATTTGGTGAGCATGACCCCGGCCCACAATGCGACGGGTTGAAGTACACCGAATTCACCGAGCGATTTGGTGATCCCGATTGGGAGAACGATCCATACGGAGTCACTTTCCCAGGTGGCGAGACGATTGCTGAATTCCAAATTCGTATCGGAGCAGCGACACGTGCGTTGATTGAACGAGTCGGCTCCGGGACAGCAGTTGTTTTTTGTCATGGTGGTGTTGTTGACACTGTGCTGCGTCAAGCATTGCGCACATCGGGAACAGGGATATTTGAAATTCACACGAAGAATACGTCGATTACCGAATTTGTGATTGTGCGTGCAGGTCGTTCGCGTCTCGTGCGATACAACGATGCGGCACATACAGCCGATCTCCCTGTATCAACCAATCGACCTGAAGATTTCTGATACAAAGATCACCCATGAGTGATTCGCAGCGCCCCGATGTCATTGTGGTTGGTGCTGGATCGGCAGGTTGCGTGTTGGCCGATCGACTTTCTAGTCGTGGTCTGTCGGTACTTGTCCTTGAAGCAGGACCCGATATTGCGATCGGTGAAACTCCGGCAGGAATTGATGGCAAGTCGTTTTTTGCCGCACTCGAAGAACCTGGTCGTCGTTGGCCCGATCTTGTGGCCCAACGTGTAGTCGGACAAGAGCGCCGCGAATACGCGCGTGGACGGGGAGTGGGCGGTTCGTCGGCAGTCAATGCAATGATCGGACTTTGGGGCGAAGTCGAGGACTACGACTCGTGGGAACGCGACTTCGGATGTGCGGGTTGGTCATGGCGTGATGTTGAACCGTATTTTCGGCGAATAGAAATTCCGTTGACTCAAGCCGACGTTGGTCCTGCATCGCGAATTGGTGCGGGATTGTTTGAGGCCTGTCGTACCGAAGGCTGGTTGTGGCATCGTGGACCTTTTCCACTGGGTGCAGTGGGCGGCGATGCCGGTCCGGCGATGTTGACCCGCAATCAAGATGGCCATCGAGTATCAGCCGCAGATATCTACTTAAATCGAGCTCGTCAACGCGCGCATGTTCAGGTTGTCTGTGATGTGGTTGTTGATCGCATTGCCATCGAGAATGATCAAGCAGTTGGAGTCGTACTTGCTGATGGCACGTTTATCGCGGCAGCAGAAGTTGTTGTCGCGGCTGGCGCTATTCATTCACCGGCGATTTTGTTACGCAGCAAAATTGAACGACCAGGGGTCGGCCAAGGCCTGCAGGATCATCCTTCGGCACCGTTAACGATTGCACTCGCCGAGTCGTGTTCTCCTCACGAATTAGCCGTGACAACGTTGGCGCGATTCACTTCAGGTTTTGAACCTGCTGACTTGCAGCTTCTTCCGATTGATCATCTGGGCCAAAGTTCAGAGGGCTATGGATTATTGAGCGTGGCTTTGATGTTGTCGCGTTCACGCGGGCACATTGCTTTGGCATCATCTGACCCGCTGGTCGATCCGGTCGTGAGTTTCAACTTGCTGGCTGATGAACGCGATATTGAAGCCCTGTCAGTTGGTGTTGAAGTTGCTCGGCATTTGCTTGATTCGCCAAGCCTGAAGCGAGTTGCATCGGAGGTGTTTATTGACGATGTCGGTACCCCGTTGTCGGCACTTGGCGACAGTGCTGATGAGATTGCTACTTGGTTGAAATCTCATACTGGTGATTACGTGCACGCGGCTGGAACATGTGCCATGGGTGATTTGGCAAACGAGAAGGCGGTTGTTGACACGGCAGGGCGCGTTCACGGCATCAAGAATTTGCGCGTGTGTGATGCCTCAATCTTCCCGATGTTGCCCCGTGCCAATACCCATTTCCCAGTGATGATGGCAGCCGAACTCATCGCCGATCGCTGGTAAACGCACTGTGCCATACCCCTTGGGCAAGGTTCAGTTATGAACTTCCCGAACCAGCCACGCCGTACCAAAATCCACCTCGCTCAGATTGCCCCGGCCACGCCGGACAGCTCTTCAACGCTGATCGATTGCGGCACCTGCATCATGCGCGAAACTCATGCCTGCTCTGATTGCGTCGTGTCGTTCCTGTTTCAGGAAGCTTCCGATGAACATGAAAATGAGGATTCTGCGCCTGTTTCGGCCGAGTCCATGGCAGTTGTGTTCGATATCTCAGAAATTCGAGCGATGCGTGCCCTCGCAGAGGCTGGTTTAGTGCCTACGCTTCGTCATCGTGCATCGGGTTAAGCGAAATAGTCCTCCAGTCGA
>CALEHE010000043.1 GCA_937876415.1 uncultured Actinomycetes bacterium | reverse complement strand
CCAGTGAAAACCCCGGCCACGACTCAACCACCAGTCACGGCCCCACCTACCACCGTTCCCGAGACCAAAACTTGGTCGTGTGGTGGCGGTTCGGCAAAGTACCTCGTGACCTCAGGTGGTCTCGCATTAGTCGAGATAACACCCGCCGCCGGATTTGCGGTATCTCAAAGCAAAGCCAAATCTGATGAGATTTCTGTGAAGTTCACCTCGGGCACCAAGAATGACAAGCGTAAGTCAGTCCTCAAGATCAAAAAATCAGGACTGGTCTCAACTTCTTGCGAAGACGAAAATTTTGATCGTGACTCGGATAGTTCAGATTCAGAATCAAACGACAACAATGATGAGAGTGCTGACGACTGATTGGAACCACCTTCTTGCTGACGAATTCACATCGTCGTATTGGCACGAATTACAAGAGTTCATCACGTCAGAACGCAGTCAGCACCAAGTTTTTCCTGCATCCGAGAATGTCTTCACCGCTCTTGAACTGACATCGTTCGCGAACACGCGGGTCGTCATTTTGGGGCAAGACCCGTATCACGGACTAGGTCAAGCACACGGTCTCGCTTTTTCAGTTCAGCCTGGAACGCGTATTCCACCATCGTTACGAAATATCTTTAAAGAACTCAGCAACGACATCGGTTGTGCGGTTCCGGTTCACGGTGATCTCACCGCGTGGGCTCACCAAGGCGTCCTACTTCTGAACACGACTTTGACTGTGCGGGCTGGGCAAGCTGCCTCACATCAAGGTCACGGCTGGGAAATCTTCACTGATCAAATCATTCGTGAACTTAATCGTAAAACCGAGCCAGTGGTTTTCATTTTGTGGGGAGAAACATCGCGCAAGAAAGCGAATCTGATTGATGCGCAACGGCACGTGATCATTGAATCTGCGCACCCATCACCGCTATCGGCTCGCCACGGGTTTTTCGGTTCTCGACCATTTTCTCGAACGAATTCTGCGCTCGTCGAAAATGATCGAGAACCAATCAACTGGAATCTCTAGATCAGCCCGCCGGACTCGGATACGACGGTGGTGTTTCTGCTTCTGGAGCAACGTCGTAAATCGCTACTGCGCCATCTTGAACAAACAACTTTTCTTCAGTTGGCCATTCACCTGGCATGTAACGCTGACCACCATCAACAAACTTCATGAGGCCAGTTCCTTCTCGAGCATTCTCGTCGGGACCCGTTGCTGTGGCATCCCACCAGAAAACCGTCGCATCATCGACGCCGTTGTAGTCAGTTTCTGGCCAAATTCCTTGGTCGCCGTAAGTTAGATACGACGCTGTTAACGCCGGCTGAGTCTTAATGGTCTTGATGTAATCGCCCATCGTTTGTGGTGTCAGATTTGGACCTGTTCCTTGTAAGGCCGAGAACAATAAGTTGAATCCGGGCATGAAGACAGGCGCTCCAAGCGGTGCTGGTGCATCCGTGCCCGTGAACCACTTGTACAGAACCTTTGTGCCCACAACATCGGGGTTTACACGTACAGCAAGACTGGTGACGCCAAATGCATGAGCCCACTGTTTTTGGTCATAGCCGCGCCCAAAGGCATTGGTGTCAGTCAGTGTTGCTGCAGCAACTAACCACTCGGGTTCATATTCTTGAGCGGTGGCCTCACGGGTGAAATCACCAGGGGCCACTGGGTCGGTTGCCATGATGACAGTGGTAATACCATCGGCCTTCATCTTCGCAACAATCTGTGAAGCCTGCTGTTGAATCGTGCCAGGATCAAGTTTGTACGGCAAGACCAAAGCCGGATCTGCTCCAACTTCAGCCAAGCGCGCCACCATCAAATCAGCTAAACGCTTCGATTCTGCACCGGCACTTTCTTCGTAAACAAGAGCAAACTTACGCGTCTCGGCTTTCAGCGCATCGCCTGCATGCGAAGCAGGCTTACCTGCCAACTGCTTACCAATGAATTCAACAACATGTACTTGCTTTTGTTCAGCACTTCCGTCAAGTGCCCATACATATGGATCACGCTCGGCAAACCACTCAGCGGTGCCGCCACCACAGGAGATACAGAGAGTTTGACGAGCGGCCAATTCATCGCCAAATGCATTGGTTAAAGCTGGTCCACCCACAACTGCAAATGGTTTGTACTCTTCGACAATTCGCTGTGCGTCTGCACGTGCTGTGACTTCATCATTAGCAAGTCCGGTGCTTTCGTACGAAACATACTTGATCTTGCGACCATAAAGTTCGTAGTACGTCTCAAAGTATTTAATGAAACCTTTGATTGTTTCGTTCTCTTGAGCGTTGGTTTCATCGACCTTTACAGCTGATGAGATGTAGTTAATGATGGGATCATTATCAGGACCCTGATAATGCACGATCGTAATTTCATCGGCAGTCACACCCTGTGCGGTGGCACCACCGTTGTCACCAGTGAACGGCGCCATACATGCCGGCGCGAAATAATCAGGAACGGCAATAGTGCCCTTCTCGGTGTCGCACCGTGCACCCCAATCAATTGCGCTAAATGCCTCTTCGCTCAAAGTCTCCTGGGCATTGGCAAATGAAAGTGGATAGTCCCACGTGTCGGTGCCAGTCACTGCTGTATCCGACGGCGCTTCGTTTGATGCGGGCGCATCACTGGCTGCTGCCGCAGATGTATCTGTTGATGCTTCATCGTCGCCGCCCCCCGACGACACGACAATGGCAACAACGACCAAGACAATAACGATTAGGGCTCCGATGGGTCCCCACTTCTTTAAAGCCTGTGAATTACCTGAACTATTACTGCTGGAACTGCTAGCTGGTTGCATGATTATCCCCCTTGCCCTGAACGGGCGATCGCGGCACTTGATGTACCTAAATATGACTCAATAACTACTGGATGTGCAAGGACTTCTTCTGAGAGACCGCTGGCGGTGACCCGCCCTTGATCAAGAGCAATCAGACGATCAGAAACCGATGAGACAAATGGAATGTCGTGCTCAATGATGAGCAAAGCGGCGCCCATTTCATCGCGTAAGCGACGTACAACTGGCGACAATGCCTCAACCTCTCGCTGTGCGAGACCCGATGTCGGCTCATCGAGCAAGATCACGCTCGGACGATGAGCCACTAAACATGCCAGGTCAACAATGCGGCGAGTACCTGTTGAGAGTTCACGGATATATTTCTGCTGATAATCGCCGAGACCAAGTAACTCAATCAATTCGTTCACTCGTCGTCGAACGGCGTCCTCAGATTCAAAGACTGGTGGCAGGTACATCGCTGCGGCTAATGAACTGCGATTCTTCACCCAACGCTCCAGCGACACACACAACGTTTCATAGACCGACAATTCTGGGAATAGTCGCGCATCTTGGAATGATCGGCCGAGACCTGCGGTAGCTCGGCGAGTAGGAGAGGCACTCGAGACATCTTGCCCTTCAACCTCAATCTCACCAGCGAACAAAGGCGTGTATCCCGAAATCAGGTCAAACAATGTTGTCTTTCCAGCCCCGTTTGGCCCGATAACTCCAACAATCTCTTTTTCGTGAACCTCTAATGACACTCCGTCAACTGCACGAATACCACCGAAGACTGCGACGGCTCCATTGGTGCGTAGGACCACTCGTTCACTCGTGACCCTTACATCGGCTAATGAAACTTCATCACTCTTTTCACTTTCGGCTGCTCCCGAGAGAAACACCGAGCGCAAGATGTCAGGGCGGCTCAATAACTCGGCAGTTGGTCCAGAAAAACGAATCTCTCCCCGCTCAAGGAAATAAGCCCGATGAGCAACTGTCAAAGCCACGTTGACACTTTGCTCAACCAACACAACAGTGACACCTTCTTCGGCCAAGCGCTTCACAACTGGCAACATCTGTGCAACAATCACCGGAGCAAGGCCAAGAGAAAGTTCGTCAATCAACAAGACCCGTGGCCTCATGATGAAACTCATGGCCAGGGCCACCATTTGCTGTTGACCTCCCGAAAGATTGACAGCCGCCTCATCAAGTCTTTCATTGAGAACGGGGAACAGCTCAAGAACTTCTGCGCGAGCGCGTGCAACGCCATCGGCATCACGTCGGTGTGTCCACCCAGCTAGTTCTAGGTTCTCGCGCACAGTCAACGAACCAAAGACGCCTTGTCCACCTGGCATCTGCACAATGCCCATGGCGGCAATCTCATGAGGAGGTGCATGCGTAATATCCCGACCATCAAAAATAATGGCACCCTTATCTGCTTCAACGGTTCCGCTGATGGCCTTCAACAAAGTGCTCTTACCAGCACCGTTAGTTCCGAGCAGGGCAACGATCTCGCCCTCTTCCATCTCCATATTGAGACCTTGCAACACCATCCGATTGTCGTAACCAGCAAAGACGCCACGCAACAGCAACAACTTGGCATTGCCATTTCGGCGGTCGTACAAAGCTTCTGAACGCGCTGCTGCTGACTGCCACACTTGACCAATGTCATCCATGATCACGTTGCGAATTGAAAGTTGAATCAGCCCACCAATCAAGAACAACGGAATCATGACCAACATGCCAACGCGGATATTGAATTTGTCTGCGATCCAGCCGATGAAAGGCAACACCGCCAAACCAGGAATAATCCACAACGAGGCGACCGAGAATCCTGTTGCTCGAGCGCGCGGTGGAATCGCCAAAGACAGTCCCGCAAAAGTTGCTGGTCCAAGCATCGCGAGTGACGCAGAAATCAAACAGTTGACCGCGACCGCAATGTAGATATTCGGTGCGAGTGCAAAAGCGGTCGACAAGAACGCCGCAGCAATTGAAACATACGCCCCCACTTTGGTGAGTCCGGCGATGTTGCCCGCAAACTTCTTACTGAGCCAGCGCGCACCAACGACTAATCCCACTAATTGGAAAGGTTCGGAGATTGCTGCAGCGATTCCGCGAGCTCTTTCATCGAGCCCGAATTCTTGTTCATAGAGCAAAGATGCAAGTGTCACAAATCCAATGAAACCAGTTGCCAAAAACGGCAAGCTGTACCAAATCCTTTTCAGGGACTTGACCTTTTGGACGGTTCGCCAACTTTCAGAAAATGATGGTGCTTCTTCCTCGGTATTTGCGACCTCGTCAGACACCCCCATGGCTTTGCGTTCCCATAAACCTCGAATTGGTTCGCGTAACTTCACGGCCAACACCGCAAAAATTACCGTCGGGATCATGAAGACTAAAAATGGTGTCCGCCAACCGAAGTAGTAAGCCAAGAATCCTGCACTAATCGGTCCAACAAAGGCGCCGACTGCGTTGGCCGCACGATGAAATGAAAAAACTTTGGCCCGCACTTCAATGGGATAATAGTCAGCGATCAGTGAATTATGAGTTGGATCAATCACTGCTTTACCAAGCGATGAACCACTGCGCGCAATCGTCAACATGATGACGCCTAGTGCAATCCCAGTCATCCCCGAAAAAACACCCCACACCAACGCGCCAATGACGGCGAGAGGAATTCTCTTTGAACGGTCCGCCATCTGCGCAATCGGCACTTGTAACGCCAAAGCAGCGACACTTGATAAGGCGACTATGCCCAACATCGTGCTCAAATCAAGATTGAAGTGATCACGAATCTCGGGTAACAAAATTCCAAAAGCAGCACGATCTAATTCGTCCACTGCATTGAGTCCAAACAAAACGAGAATTGGATAAATCGCCTCGCCACCACAAATCTCACGGAGAGATGCAACGGGATGGCGAATACTCCACCAAATACTGTGTGATTCGCTCATGACACACCATTCTTTTGTTTTGAGGCTTCATGCTTGATTGCGTGTCGTTTCGCGATACGTTGCGACAGTTCATCGCGCACCCGAATCACTAGCGCCCCGAGCCCACCTGGCAGTGCCAACAAGACAAACAAGACTCCGACTGCCGTTGACAAAAAGCGCCACTCGTCGGCGGTGACGAACCATTGCATCCCCCGCAGGTAAGCCGCTCCGAGCACCGCACCAAACAACGAACCAAGTCCGCCGACAATCGATGCAGTAAACACTTCCAAGCTGCCGCCGACGTTATAACTACGAGTATCGAAGCTGTAATTCAAATGTGTGTACAACGCACCGGCAACACCCGCAACTGCGCCAGAGATGGTGAAGGCAGTTAACTTGACCCAAATCACCGGAATCGCGTACGACTGCGCAGCCTTTTCATTATCACGCAAAGCCAAGATGGCCCGCCCAGTACGGCTATGCCGGATACCGCGAACCGCGACAAACACGATCGCCAAGACGATCAGTGTGTACACATAAAAACGGGTTGGTGTATCAATATTGATTCGACCAAATAATGGAAGTCGCTTGATTCGGCTGTCGGGAATCCACGAAAAGAAGCGACCGTTCAACAACCATTCCGTCACGCTTAATGCAAAAACCAAGGTGACCACTGCCAGATACAAACCACGAAGTCGTAATGCTGGCAATCCCACGATGAAGGCAGCAACTCCTCCAGCAATTGCCGCGATGATGACGGACAGGGACAGATCAATATTCCATTCAGATGTGCACTTGGCACTGACGGCCGCACCAATCGCTACGAAACCAACTTGTCCCAGCGAAATTTGACCGGCCCATCCAGTCAGCACAACTAGCGAAACACCAATAATGCTGTAAATGAAAATCGCTGACACTTTGATCACTTGATCGGTGCGCAAGAAAAGTGGAATTGCAACCACCGCTGCACCAATGAGAGCGAAGGTTCCCCAGCGCATCAACCGCACGAGTGGAATCTTGGCAATTTCTCGAGGCAACGCTCGGACTTCATCGGCCAATCGCCACGATGCGGTCGTATCTTGATCAAGCCGAGTTGAACCCCGTCGTTGCAGCAGAAGCGCGGCCATTACTGCCACACCAACAAAAGGCGCGACCAACAGCGGACTATCTGCATTCCACTGAATGCCGTATTCCAAAATTCCGAGCGCCACTGCGGCAACGGCGATGGTTGGAAGGTTGCGTAAGCGACCAATGACCAGTGCCGCGAGCGCCAAAACCAAATTCGAAATAGACAATGCCCCACCGATAGGCACACCCAAAATTCCGGCGCGCAAGAACAACGCAAGGAATGACAACACCGATGCCAACATCCAGACAACGGTCGACAACCAACCAACCGGGATACCAAGAAGCGCAGTTCGATCACTACGTTCGGCTGCAGCGCGCACCGCGGTTCCGAGAGTCGTCTTTGATAGGAACAAACCGACAGCAATCATTGCCAACGGAGCAACAATAATTGCAATGAGATCGTTGGCGTTCAGAATGAATGTTCCGATCGTCAACTTCCAGTCGATCGGTGGATTAATTCGCTGAGAAGCCGCAACCTCGCCCCACATCCTTGGAACAAGCAATGCGAGCACGGTCAGTAATTGGGTGATGCCCAAAGTTGCGACGGTCAAGACCAGTCGCGGCGAACGTACAAATCGACGCACAATGGCTAACTCAACGATCGCTCCAAGAACTAACGCCGCCGCCAGACCAACGCCAAAGCCAAAGAGATACGGCAGTCCGTTAAAGACGATAAGACCGACCGACAACGTGGCAGGCACGAATCCCAAGTCGGCCTGCGAAAAGTTGAGTACTCGGTTGGCACGATAGACCAGGGCCATGCCGACCGCCAGCAACGCGGTCAGTAGCCCAATCACGACTGCTCGCACCCAAGCACCGGCGGGAAGACCGAAAAACACCAGCTGAACTGCGACTAAAGCAAAAGCCGGACTGAGGGGCACTAACGAGCGACGCACCGACTTCAGCGCCAAAATACCCCTCATTGCGTCAACCCCATGTGCAACAGCCTCCAGTTGCTGCGACATTTGTCTATGTCACAGACATATGACTATCACAGGGAAGTACAACCTGAAAGGGTCGGCACACATCATCAATTGACAGTTAGGGTGCAACTACTTTGCTTCGTTAGAGTTGTGACCAATGGGAACCGTCCGCCGCCATGCTTTTATCGACTCACCAGCCGACCAAGTCTGGGAACTCGTCGGCAACCCTGCTCGCTTACATGACTGGTTTCCCATCACCTCATGTGAAGTGGTTGGCAACAAAAGGTGGATCAACCTCGGAAGCGGCCTGCGGTTCGAAGAAGACATCGTCACGCTCGACCACGACCTTCGGAGATTCCAGTACTCCATTGTCAACAATTTGATCGTCAAGTCGCACTTAGGAACCGTTGATGTGATCCCTGACGGACCAAACCGTTGCATGGTCATGTACGGCACCGATATCGACCCCGAACCAATGGGTCTCATCATCATCGGGGCCGCTGGTGCTGGTTTAGAAAAACTGAAAGAAATCTTTGCTGCGAACGGAGCCAAGTAATGGGTCGCAAAATACTTTTCATCACAACCGACCAACAACGATTTGACGCGCTTGGTTGTAACGGCGGATTAATCGCCCGAACACCAAACATTGACGCCCTCGCTGCCACAGGAATCAATTACAACCGCGCGCATCCGCAAAATGTTGTGTGCATGCCTTCTCGATCAACCATGATCACCGGCCAACACGTAGCAACTCACGGTGTCTGGATGAATGGCGTGCCGTTACCCAACGATGCCCCAAGCGTTGCCACGACCTTGCACGATGCCGGTTACAAAACTGCCTTGATTGGCAAAGCTCACTTTGAACCATTCCTTGATCCATTTTTGCGTTTCGTTGAAAATCAATTAGCCAACTCTGGTGCCCATTCGTTAATTGAAGATGGCCATTTGCATCGCGGCTTTGATCACATGGAATCAGCGGGTCACGGTGGCATGGGTTCATTTCACTATGCCCAGTGGCTTATGAAGAATCACCCCGAGGCAGTCGGCATGTATTACCGCGTGCTTGATATGTCGTTGCAAGTAAGTGCTGAAGGTGGCGGCGATACCGGAGCACCACAAGCACATCTCAACAACATTCCGCGCGAGTGGTATCACACCGACTGGGTTGCCGATCGCGCGATTGCCTGGCTTGATTCACTCGACGCTGACGCCGATTGGTTCTGTTGGGTGAGTTTCCCCGATCCGCATCACCCTTGGGATCCGCCTGCCTCTGAAACTCATCGCGTCAATTGGCGAGATCTAGATTTGCCAGCTGGCTATCCGCAAAATCGTGCTCAGCGCGAAGCAATTCTTGACAACAAACCCGCACAGTGGCGCAAGTGGTACGACGGCGAATTCGTTTCTAACTACGAAGCACCACTGAAGTGGATTCCTAATACTTTGACCGATGATCAGGTTCGTGAAGTCAATGCGCTCACACATATTGAAAATGAGTTGATTGACGAAGCAGTCGGTCGAATGATGAAGCGCATTGATGAACGCGGTTGGGGTGCCGACACTGATGTGTTGTTCTCAACCGATCACGGCGAATTTCAAGGCGATTTTGGTTTGTTGTTCAAAGGCCCGTACCACGTTGATTCTTTGATGCGTATCCCGCTCATTTGGCGCCCGGCTCCTTCGGCCGGAATCAATCCGGCAACAGTTGATGCACCAGTTGGGCACGTGTCGCTGGCTTCGACGTTCTGCCATATCGCTGGACTCCCCCAGCCCGATTACGCCGAGGCACCACGGTTGCCCATTAATGAAAACGAAGCGACCGAGCTTGGCCACGAACGTGTGCTGACCGAATGGGACAGTGTGTTGTTCGGCAAGATCGTGCGCTTACGTTCGATTTGTCGTGATGGATGGGTTGCCACCGCGTGTATGCCCGGTTCACTTCACGACGGCACCGAAGGTGAGTTGTACAACCTCGCCAACGATCCGTTACAACAAGTGAACTTGTGGAGTGATCCTTCACAAAAGTCATTACGCGATGATTTACTTGCAGATATGTGGGATCACTTACCCATACCTGATGCCGTTCGTCGCGAGTGCGACGCACCAGTCTGAGCTAGCCCAGTACTAGTTCAAATCAGTACGGCGGTCGCGGAAGACTCTTCAACCGCTACGCAAGAGCGCGACTTCATCAAGATCAAAAGTTGCCGTGAGAACTGTCTCACTCGAGCGATCGGCTTCAATAACTTTCTCTCCGATTGATCCGGCAATGAATGACGAGCCATAAAAAGTTGACGTGAATCGCGTACCAATTTCGCCGAGCACACTGAAGTGAGCGATCGTCGGATGACCAATAAGTGGCTGGGCACCGTCAAGGTGTTCGGATCGTTAGTCTTCGCAGAAACAACGACCCTCAAACAACTCCGGAATCAAAATGAGTCGGGCACCTTGCGCTGAAGTAAGGCGAACCAAACGTTCAGCCGTTGCAACATTTTCAGTTACGACGTCGTTCATCGACATCTGTAATGCCGCGACTGTCAGTGAATGCACGATTTAGGCAGTTACTAATGCGCCAACAAGACGCGCGGCAAACTCTTCGGTGTGAGCGCCCAACTTTGAACGATGAAGCGCCAAACCACCAACCACATCAGCCCCAAGGCGAGTCACTGACTTTTCCATCGCGCCAAGTGTCTTGCCCGGGTTCAGAGCGAACGTGCAAAACGTTGCAGCCCGCTTCCCAGCGACTGCCGGAAGAGCGTTGATGTTCCCAATACCCCACGGTGCTTGGCCAACAATGAACGCTCCGTGCACCCAGGTGCCCACCACAATCAGATCGGCGGTTTGAATGGCGTGGTGATCGGGCTGCTTCATCGGGTTGAGACCAGTGATGGTCCACCCTTCCTGCTGCAAGTTGGCGGCAATCATTTCAGCCGCCTTCCAGGTATTGCCCGTGAGGCTTTCAACTAAGAGCGCTGCTTTCATACTCCGATTCAACCACGCCGAGCATGCCCGAGAGAACAATACGAGCGAAGAATCTGAGTGATTCTGATCAGAGTTTTTTGAGCGGAGCCCACGCCAACAACAGGTGCTTGCGACCTTTTTCACGGAAATTGATGACCGCTTCGGTTTTGTCGCCCGAACCAGTGATGTCAATGATGATTCCCTCGCCAAAGACCGAGTGCTCAACCATGTCGCCGACCCGCAAACCAATCTCTTGGCTGTTGGTGGGCTGTGGTGGACGAGAAACGGCCGATCGTCCGGCAGCCATGGCCGCATCGACTTGCCGTTCGCGGAACTCGTCATCGGGATCGAATGAACTCACCTTGCGACCGCCCCAATCGTCGTCGCGCGTGGTGCGCGCCTTCGGACGGTTTTGTACATTGCCCTGATGCTCAATGAGTTCTTCAGGAATTTCTTCCAAGAAACGTGATGGCGGGTTGTATTGCGTAGTTCCAAATTGTTGGCGGCTCCACGCATGAGTCAAGAACAAGCGCTCTTGTGCTCGCGTAATTCCTACATAAGCCAAGCGACGTTCTTCTTCAAGTTCGTTGGCATCAACGAGGGCTCGACTGTGCGGGAACAAACCTTCTTCAACACCCACAATGAAAACGACTGGATACTCGAGACCCTTAGCCGCGTGCATCGTCATCATGATGACCTTGTCGTCATCTGATAAATCATCAGCGTCGGCAACGAGTGACACCTGTTCAAGGAACTCATCAACTTGAGCGAACTCTTTAGCCGATGACACCAATTCACCAAGGTTCTCGAGGCGACCTGCATCTTCTACCGAGTTTTCATTTTCAAATTCAGCGAGATACCCCGACTTATCAAGAATTGATTCAAAGAGCGCACCAGGCGTTTGTTCTTCTTGCGCAGCAACTTCATCAATGACTGCAATAAATGATTCGATACCTCGGCGAGCGGCACCCGATACACCGGCTTCGCCAGCACGACGCAATGCCTCAAAGAAACTGATGTTTTCTTCACGAGCAAAGACATCAAGGCGGCTGATGCTCGTATCGCCAACTCCACGCTTGGGCATGTTGAGAACGCGCTTCACGCTCACTTCATCAAGTGGGTTGGTGACGACTCGCAAATAGGCAACGGCGTCTTTGATTTCGCGACGGTCATAGAAACGCGTTCCGCCCACCACTTTGTACGGAATACCAAACCGCATAAAGATTTCTTCAACGACACGACTTTGTGGGTTAGTTCGATAGAAAACCGCCATATCGCCCCATTTACGACCGCCAGTCCGCAAGGTCTGCATGGTGCGGGCAACAAATGCTGCCTCATCACCTTCGTCGTCGGCGTGAAAACGCACGATGGCATCGCCAGGACCAGTTTCGGTCCAGAGTTCTTTTGGCTTACGCCCAAAGTTTTGCGCGATGACTGCGTTGGCAGCATCAAGAATATTTTGGGTGCTGCGATAGTTCTGTTCAAGAACAACCACACTCACTTCATCAAAGGCATCTTCAAACTGCCCGATGTTACGGAAGTCAGCACCGCGGAATGCGTAAATCGACTGATCGGTGTCGCCCACTACGCACACGTTGTGATGACGGGCTGCCAGACTCAGCACAATTTCGTTTTGTGCAATGTTCGTGTCTTGATATTCGTCAACCAAGATGTACTTGAAACGGTCTTGGTACGACGCCAACACATCGGTGTGCATTCTGAACAACCGCACAACATTGACCAACAAGTCGTCAAAGTCCATTGCGCCGGCTTTGAGCAAACGCTCCTGATATTCGCGATAAATCTCGGAGTGTTTACGGTCAAAGATGTGGGCTGCTCGTTCGGCTGCTTGCGTGGGCGACACTAACTCGTTCTTCCAGTTCGAAATCACTGCATGCACGGCTCGAGGCGTGAAGCGCTTGACATCGAGACCCATATCGCGAATGACATAACCGGTGAGACGCTGAGCATCGGCTTGATCGTAAATACTGAACGTTTTGGGATAACCAATGCGTTCAGCGTTAACCCGCAGAATTCTCACGCACGCCGAGTGGAAGGTTGACACCCACATTGATTTCGCGACTGGACCAATCAGCGACTCAACACGATGCTTCATTTCACCGGCGGCTTTATTAGTGAACGTAATCGCCAAGATATTCATGGGACTGACGCCATGATTTGAAATGAGATGAGCAATGCGGTGCGTCAAGACTCGGGTCTTACCACTACCCGCACCAGCAACAACCAACAGTGGGCCATCAACGTGTTCGGCAGCCTCGCGCTGCATCGGGTTGAGACCATCTAAAGAAATCGGCTTGATACGTGAGTTCGAATATCGGGCGGCATACGGAGCACTTTCAGCCTCGGGTTGGCGCGTCTCACGAACTACGGGCGCGGGAGACCCGAACAAACTGTCGTCGTTGAAAAGGCTGCCGTTGTCACTCATGGAGAAGCCATCCTAGAGAACGGGTGTTCTAGGGATGGGCTGATTCAGAAACAAAAATCTGGTGGCAGATAGCGCCATCTGTTTGACCAGAATCGCTATCCACCACCAGATCAGGTAACGGGCGGAAATTTATGAGTTTGTGAACGAGCTAGTTCGAATCAGGCTCCAGCAGTTGCACCTGCTGCGTCAGCGGGAGCCGCTGGCTTCACACCATTCACCATGTCGGTGATGCGCTGAGTCAGATCAGTGGTGGCCTGAGCGACCAAAGCGTCAATCACTGACTGCACTGACTTGCCGTTGGCTTCAGCGACCTGAGCGATGGTCTGTCCGCCCTGCACTGCGGTCTTGAGCTCGTCTGCGGTGATGCCAATGGCGTCAGCAGCAGCAGTCAACATCTCTTGGCGCTTTTCGCCACGAGCGCCGCCGTGATTCTGACCATCATGACCCGGTCCACCATGGCCGCGACCATGTTCGCCCATGCCGCCACCCATCGGGCGAGCGGCTTCAACTGCGACGACAACGGCATCAAGCTGGCTTGAGGTCAAGGTGCCATCGTCCACCAAAGTCTGAAGGCGAGCCTTCAGCATTGTGGCCTTATCGGGGCGAGCACCAGTGGTGTCAGCAGCCGGAGGGGTCGTGGGCTTCGTTGACAACGCTGTCACGATCGCATCAACATCTGACGCATCGATGGTGCCGGCAGTAACAAGGGCCTGCAAAGTTTCACGAAGCTTGGCTCCACGATCTGCTGACTTCGTTGTGGTGCTGTTGGTGTCAGCCGAGATGGCTTGCGGGGTTGTCGACTTGGCGCTGACACCACCGGGCAGATTCATCAAGAGTCCGCCGCCGGCTCCGAGCAACAAGCCAGCGGTGATTCCGATGGCTGCGTACTTTTTGGTCTTGGGCCTTGAACTATTTGATTGCGTGTTGTTTGATTCCATGATTGTTCTGTTCCTTTGAGCTGAGTTTGGTTGAGTATTTGCTTTTTATTTTCAACCGATCGTCGGGGGGCTTCCGATCGGTATGAGTACAGATTGCAACTCTTAGGTGAGAAGTAAACCCAACCAATGTGAGAACAAGGTGAGAGTTTTTGGGACTAGGTAAGAGCCCTCTTCAACCCAGACTCAGGCGGGCTGACCCGATTTATGGGCTGTGGGCAGGGAGAATCCGATTTCGGCACCTCCGCCATCGCGGTTACGGGCAAAGACCGAGCCATCATGAGCGTGAGCAAAGTCAGCAACGATTGATAATCCAAGACCCGAACCAGGCATCGAACGTGATGCGGCTGAGCGGTGGAAGCGTTCAAAGATGAGTTGCACTTCATCTTCAGGAATTCCGATTCCACGAT
>CALEHE010000042.1 GCA_937876415.1 uncultured Actinomycetes bacterium | reverse complement strand
CCGTTGGGCCGCCCCGACGAGCCAACGATTGTTGCAGTCGTTCCTTCAACAATCACGTCAATGTGGAGAGCCCGCAGACAATCAATCATGGCGGCGGTGTCATCTCCAGAGGCAAGATTCTGCAACGTACTTGTACCCGAAGCCAACGCAGCACACACGAGCGCACGATTCGCAATACTCTTTGACCCCGGCACAACAACGGTTGCCCGAAGTGAACCTTTTGCGGTGTCGAGCAGCAATGACACGAACTATTCAGCCAATCGCTGAACTGCCGGACGGAATCCACGCGCCATCAAGCCACCACGGAATAGTTCAACCTGTGAAGTTTCCACGAGCACCACAGCGATACCACGATCACCTTCAACCGAATGCACCACTTCAAAGTTCGGAATGTTGACACCGAGTTCAGCAGCCAATGTGAAAACTTCAGCAGCAGCGCCAGCGCGGTCAGGAATTGGAATACGAACTTCTGACAGTTCTTCCAAAGCCTTCATGCGGCTCGGCAAATTGGCGCGAGCCTCACGAGCCAGAGTAAGACGTCGCAAGAGTTCCGTTCGATCACCCGACGCAACCGCATCTCTCATACCTGACAATCCATCAATCAGCGATGACAAAGTAGTGATGATTGCCATACGGTTTTCAGCACAGATATCTAGCCAAATTGCTGGATGACCAGATGCAATTCTGGTCATATCTCGAAATCCACCAGCCGCAAGTCGCAACAGCGCCGCATGTTCTGTGGCCCGCGAACTTGCAACTCCCATCAGAGTCGCCGCGGTGAGGTGTGGAACGTGGCTCACCACCGCGACTAATTCGTCATGACGTTCTGGTTCAAGACCAACAACTTCGGCCCCCAGATCACTCACGATGGCTGCAATCGAGGCGAACGCGCTATCGGACGTCGAGGCCGTGGGCGTCAAAACCCATACTGCGCCCACAAACAATTCGGGGTCGGCACCATCAAGACCTTCGAGTTCGCTGCCGGCCATTGGGTGCCCGCCCACAAATCGGGCATCAGAAATTTCACGGGCGACTCCGGCTTTCACACTTCCGACATCGGTCACGATGCCTGTAGTTTCTTGCAAGGCTCGCCGCACCTGTTCAGTCAATGCGGTTACCGGCACCGCAACAAAGGTCAACTCAGATTTGGCATCAATTCCGCGGTGCGCAATGATGCCGCGCTGAAGAGCCTCGGCTACTCGGTCTTGATTGTGGTCATCGCCAGACACGATCCAGCCCCGATCACGCAATGCGACACAGATTGATCCTCCAATGAGACCAAGACCAAGCACAGTGACGCGTCGGGGCGTGACCACGTTGCTACTGCTCATGCTCTGAATCGTATCTTTGTGCGACAAGAGCAACTGCCTCAGTTAGGAGTCGCAATTCGGGCTGGGTCAGTTCACGCCACTCTCCTGGCTTCAACCGGCGATCGCTCAATGGTCCGATTCGAGTCCGAACGAGCCTGGTCACCGGATGTCCGACGGCTTCGCACATGCGACGCACTTGACGGTTGCGACCTTCGTGAATCACGATGCGCAAAATGCCAGGCGAAGGTTGCGCAACTTTGGCTGGCGCTGTGACACCGTCTTCAAGTTCAATTCCGTCTCGCAAACGGCGAATCGCGCCGTTGTTTACTTCTCCTCCCGCTACCTCGGCCAGATATTCCTTCTCGACACCGTGGCTTGGATGAGCAATGCGATTAGCCAACTGCCCGTCGTTGGTCATCAGCAATAAACCTTCGGTGTCAGCGTCAAGGCGACCGACCGCAAAGACTCGCGGCTCAACTGGTACATAATCAACCACGATCGGACGGCCATGTGTGTCACTTGATGTGGTGACGACCCCAACTGGCTTATTCAGCAAGTAGTACACCAGGCCTGGACGTACGCCAATTTCGATTCCGTCAACGGCGACGACATCAACTTCAACATCAACCCGTCGACCAAGTTCGGCAAGAACTCCGTTAACAGTCACTCGACCTTCAGCAATGATGTCTTCACAAACACGACGTGAACCAAAACCATGAACCGCCATCACTTTTTGTAGGCGCTCACCTTGTGGAAGCAGTTTCGACTGCTCCGCTAACTGCTCCCAGAGCGGTGGTTCAGGCTCCCGGTTCGTCATGAGCAGCCTCGACTGGCTCGGCGACGGGTGTTGCTTCTTTGACAACTGGCGCAACATCATCCGACTTTGAAATGCGCAAACCAACTTCAAGGGCTTCGACGATGTCGGCACCTGGCAAGAACTCAACAATGGGTGGCAAATCATTAACCGAATTAATGCCAAGTTTTTCTAAGAATGCCGGAGTCGTCCCCCACAGCACTGCTTGACCAGGACCCGGGTCGCGACCGATTTGATCAATGTACCCACGGCTTTGCAACGTGCGCAAAACACCATCGGGATCAACGCCACGAATTGAAGCAATCTGCGCACGCGACAATGGTTGCTTGTACGCAACGATGGCCAAAGTTTCTAACGCAGCACCCGACAAACGAGCGCGTTGGCCGTCAAGGATAAAACGCTCAACGTACGCCGCCACATCGGGATGTGATTGATAACGATAACCACCAGCAATCTGCACAAGTTGGAAACCGTGTCCTGCTTCTTCGTACGCCGAGGCCAGCGAATCACATAAACTTTCAACAACTTCGGTTGGCTGATGCAAAATTTGCGACAACAATTCAAGTGGAACTGGGTCGCTGGCAACCAAGATGATGGCCTCTAAAGCACGAACTAAATCGGCATCAATGGGTGCCGATTCGCCTTCGTTAGGTGTTGACGCAACAGTTGTTTCACTCATCATTCAGCCTTGTCTTTAACCTTCGTAATCATCAATGGGAAGCGAGCCGACCGTCACTGACTCATCGTCGCCCACCCACACAATGTCAATGTCACCAAAACGCTCAGCTTGATCAAGTTCAACAAAGCCCTGCTTGAAAAGTTCGAGCAAAGCCAAGAAGCGCACGATGACCTCAAGTCGGTCGACAAGATCGGCGGTGAGGTGACGGAAACTAATGCGACGAATTCGCGGGAGTTCATCAATCAATTCAGCAAGAGCATCAGAGACGTTTGCCCTGATAGCTCCGATGTGGAATAAATCGACATGTGGGACAACCTTGGGTGTCACGGCGCGCATGTACGCCGCCAGAACCTGCTTGGGCTTCACACCTTCAAGAAGGTCGGGCATGAGTTCAGCAAAGCGTTCATCGGGGCCAGCGCGGCGGGCATACGAACGATCGGCAGCATCAGCGAGTTGGGCAAACACTTGACCCACATCTTTGAAGGTCTTGCACTCAAGCAGACGAGCCAGCAGCAAGTCGCGCTCTTCCCATAGGCCAAGCTCTTCATCGATGTCTACGTCTTCGCGACCTGGCAACAAGCGACGAGCCTTCAATTCAACAAGGGTTGCCGCAATCAGCAAGAACTCGGTTGCCAACTCAAGATCGAGCGACTCAAATTTGGCGATCTCGGCAAGATACGAATCAACGATGATCGACAAGTTGATCTCGTAGATGTCGACCTGCTCTTTCAAAATCAGGTGCAGCAGAAGGTCGAAGGGTCCCTCAAATACTGGGGTAGAAACGTCGACAGCCATCGCATTGAGGCTAATCGCCAGAGCGGGCTAGGAGCAGGTAAAACGGCAAAAACCGCCGATCAATCACGACCAAATAAGCCCCAGTAACCGATCGAGCGCCGTTATCCTTGACCCGTGCCTCGCGTCTTATCTTGTATCCAGCCCACCGGTGTCGTCCATTTGGGCAATTATCTTGGCGCCTTGCGCAATTGGGTCATTGGCCAGCATGAATGCGACGCTTTTCATGGCATCGTCGACCTGCATGCCCTCACCGTGACCGACCGCCCCGGCGTTCTGGGCACCAGCACCCTCGAACTGGCTGCGACCCTCTTCGCGGTCGGTCTCGACCCCGACGTGGCCACCGTCTTCGTGCAAAGCCATGTGCCCGAGCATGCCCAATTGGGCTGGGTCATGGAGTGCACCGTCTCATACGGCGAACTGAGCCGCATGACCCAGTTCAAAGACAAGTCCGCCAAGCGCGAAGCCGACTTCGTATCGGCAGGCCTTTTCACCTACCCCGCGTTACAAGCCGCTGACATTTTGTTGTACGACGCCGATGAAGTGCCCGTGGGCGAAGATCAGCGCCAGCACATCGAGATCACCCGCGATATCGCGATGCGTTTCAACGGACGATTTGGCAACACCTTTGTTGTGCCCAAGATTGTGACTCCCCGAGCCGGCGCCAAAGTCACCGACTTGCAAGAGCCCACCGCAAAAATGTCGAAGTCATCAAATACTGATGCTGGCATCGTGTACCTGCTTGACGAGCCCGCCGCAATTTTGAAGAAGTTCAAGCGTGCGGTCACCGACTCTGACGGTGAAGTTCGTTTTGATCGTGCCGAAAAACCCGGCGTATCAAACCTCATTGAAATCTTGGCGGCATGCACGAGCCGTACTCCGCAACAGGTTGCTGGCGAATACACGCAGTACGGTCC
>CALEHE010000041.1 GCA_937876415.1 uncultured Actinomycetes bacterium | reverse complement strand
GTCACCGAATATTCAGCCCATGTCATTCCTGAAGCAGGTCTTGACATGATGCCCACGATGGTCGCTGACGGATTACTTATTGCTGGTGACGCTGCCGCATTATGTCTGGCTGCCGGCATCTGGCTTGAAGGCGTCAACTTCGCGATGGCCAGTGGAATGTACGCCGGCGAAGCGGCGGCGAAGGCAATTCAAAGTGGCAATACCTCGGCATCTGGATTGCAGTCGTACACAAAGAAACTCAACGAGACCTTCGTGCTGAAAGATCACAAGAAGTTGCGCAAGATTCCGCACTTGGTCTTGTCAGACCGAGTACAGCACAAATACCCCATGTTTGTAACTGGCATTGTTGAGCGCATGTTCAGTGTTGAAAATCCGCACCCCAAACCTGGAGTTCGTCGGATCGTACGTGAAGAACGCAAGAAAGCTGGCATCAAACTTTCTGATCTTCTTCGTGATGCACTCACTGGATTGAAAGGATTTGGCTGATGTCTCTTGAATCATTGCGCGCCGCCTCCAATATTGAGCGCGACACCACATGGGCCGAAATGTCATTCCAGGAACGTCTTGATACTGCCGAGTTCCGCATTCACGAACGTGCGCACATCACCGTTAATGGCGACTCTTGTCGAGGTTGCACAACCCGTGAATGCGTCGTGGCTTGCCCGGCAAATCTCTTTGTACCAACCAGCGATGGCGGCATTTTGTTTAACTATGAAAATTGCTTCGAGTGCGGCACGTGTTATCTCGTCTGCAACGAAGCGGGAGCAATTACCTGGACCTATCCCGAAGGCGGCTTTGGCATCGTCTTCCATCGCACCTGAGTGATTTTGTTATGACGATCGCCGTGTGTTTGAAATGGATTAACGCCTCAGGGCAACCTGACGCCGATCAGCCTGATGAACGTTTCATGGGTATTTCGTATGCCGATCAAGCTGCTCTTGAATACGCGCTGCGGGTGGGTGAACATAGTCAAGAGGAAATCATCGTTGTCACCGCCGGTCCAGTTGGCTCCGACATCGTCTTACACGATGCGTTGGCTCGCGGCGCACACCACGCAGTACGCGTTGACATTGATCGTGCAACTGACAGCGAAGCAATCGCTCGTGCAATCGCTCCCGTCGTCGCGAATTGTTCATTGATTTGGTGCGGCGATTATTCGGTAGATCGAGGATCAGGTTCAGTACCCGCGTTTATCGCCGCCCAACTTTCCTGTGATCAGGCTCTTGGTCTCGTCGAAATTGAAATTCCTGCTAACGCCCAACAAGCAATCTCTGCATTGCGACGCCTTGATGGCGGTCGTCGTGAACGGCTGGAGATTCACGGACCCGCAGTCATTTCTGTTGAAGGTTCAACAGCGCGTTTACGTCGGGCATCGCTCAAAGGTTCGATGGCAGCCAAAAAACAAGAAATCTCAGTTGTTTCAGCGAGTCCTACCGCAATTGACATTGCACCCGTTCGCCCGTATCGACCCCGTGCTCGCGCCGTTGCTGCTCCAGTCGGAACTTCGGCCCTCGATCGTGTCAGACAAATAACTGACACCTCATCAGCAAAAGGTCATGGCGAAACTGTTCATCTTGAGCCTCGCGAAGCGGCTGAATTGATTATGAATAAATTGCGCGAGTGGGGCTATCAGTCATGACCCAAGCCGACGAGGTGCGATTAAGTCGCCCCGTCTTAGTAGTGCCGGTTGGTTCATGGGAACAGCATGGTCCGCATCTACCTTTTGATACGGACACCCGTATCGCACTTGAACTGAGCCAACGTCTCACCACATTGCGATCGCAAACCTACCTATCTCCACCCTTGACGATCACAGCAAGCGGTGAACATTCAGGTTTCTCCGGAACGCTTTCTATTGGCACCGAAACAACGACATCAATGTTGATTGAAATTGTTCGATCGGCCACCTGGTGTCGTGGCGTGATCTTTGTGAACGGTCATGGAGGTAATTCACAAGCGATTCAAGCCGCCAAGAAGATTCTCGACCATGACCAACAGAATGTTCTTTTCTGGTCTCCCTCAGGAGCGAGCGACACCGATACACACGCTGGTCATGCAGAAACTTCAGTGATGTTGGCACTATCTCCATTCGATGTCGATATGACTCTCGCCGAATCAGGCAACACTCAACCGCTTTCTCAAATTATTGACGCATTGCGCACTGGCGGCATTCGTAGCGTGAGTCAAAACGGTGTTCTTGGTGATCCGACGCGGGCAACAGCCTCGGACGGATTTTCACTTCTTGATAAGTGGACCCACGACTTAGTAGCCGATTTTGATCATTGGAATTCTTGAGTGACTCGCTATCAGGTTGATTCATCATGGTGGCGACGAACCAGCAACGAGGGCGACACTGT
>CALEHE010000040.1 GCA_937876415.1 uncultured Actinomycetes bacterium | reverse complement strand
TCGTAGTCGGCGCAACAGTCGTCGTCGTAGTACTTGGCGCAATCGTCGTCGTCGTAGTCGGCGCAACAGTCGTCGTCGTAGTACTTGGCGCAATCGTCGTCGTCGTTGTAGTTGTGGTGGTCGTTGTCGTTGTGGTGGTTGTTGTCGTGGTTGGAGCGGTTGGCGTGACGGAATCTGATGGAGCCGAGGTAGCGCTCGAGTCGACTCCGTTGGTCGCTACGACCGTGAACGTATACGAAGTTCCATTCGTCAAGCCCGAAATCACGCATGAAGTCGAATCGGTGGCTTGGCATGTCAGCCCATCAGGAGTCGACGTCACCTCGTACCCCGAAATTGCAGAGCCGCCATCGTCGCTAGGCGCAGTCCAGGAAACCGTTGCCTCACCGTTGCTGGCTGTTGCGATGACTCCGGTCGGGGCCTCAGGCGAACTTGCGACCTGGAATCGTGCAACAAATGCTTCGTAATCCGATCCCATCGGACCAGAAACGGTGTAGCCCGCTACGAGGACGTAACCATTTCCGTCCAATGCCATCGCCCTGACACTCCCAACCCTGCTGTCGACCTGAACGCTGGTCTTTCCATCTTCGCTGAAGCTTGTATCAGCGACACCATTAGTTGCGTACCGTACGAGACCAATCCCAGAACTGGAGTAGTCACCCGAGGTACCGGCGATGAGAATTTCGCCTTCATCCTGCAGCACCCCCGCGTAGGCAATATCAGCACCTGGGCCAACATGCAATTTCTCTGTGATACCCGAGGTTCCAAACGTGGAATCGATTGCGCCGTCATCTAGATACCGCACGGCGGCGAAGTCGTAGCCGTTCGAGTTTCCGTTGTAAGTGTCACCCATGAGGACGATCTTCCCGTCGGACTGAACCCCGACGGCTATCGCCCTGTCGTAACTTCCAAGTTCTGTTACTACCTTTCCGGAACTGCCGAACGTGGCGTCAAGTGTCCCGCTGGAATCGAAACGGGCGATGGCGAAGTCTTCGTCTCCGCTGATGAATGCATGGCCCCCAACGAGAATTCTTCCTTGCGAATCGACCACTACTGAACGCCCGTACGAATTACCGCCGAAGAACACCGTCGAAATGCCACTGCTACCAAAAGTCGTGTCCAGGGCACCGGCGTTCGTGTAACGAAGTAACGAAAAGTTGAGATCGGTCTCGATTTCACTTTCACCAGCAAGGAGAATTTTGCCGTCGCTTTGAAGTTTCACGTCATACGCGTAATCGACGCCGGGGGATATCTGTGAGATGGTGACGCCGTCGCTGCCGAACGTCGTATCGAGACTCCCCGAACTGTCGTATCGAACAACTGCTGTGTCATAAGACGAAACATTGTCATGGGCCCAGCCAGCGACCACTATGTTCTGCGAAGCATCTATCGCCACAGACCTCGCCACCGACCCGCCAGCAGACACCTCGGTCACAACCTCGCCGTCACCACCACCGAACGTCGTGTCAAGCGTCCCGTCTGCGTCGAGTCTCGCAACAGCGAAGTCAGAATCCTTCGTGCCAACGAGTACGTATTTACCGTCAGGTTGGACTGCGATCCCATTTGCTTTCCAATTAAGGCCCGGCACGACGTAGCCGGTGCCGTTCGCGAATCCTGCATCAAGATCTCCGGGTGCAGCGCTTACAGTCACAGCGCCAGCTGCAAGCATCAGCAACATCACAGTTGAAACCGTTGCGGCTTTCGGCCGGCCGATGGCACGCCAAGTCATGGAAGGCTTCCAGAGCATCACGAAAGAGACCTTACTTCGTGAACTTCACAGCATGAACGGTGCCCACTTGAGCACTCGGGTCGAAAGGTGCGCATACACACCGCACTCCCCTGCCACAAGATTTCTGTGATGTTTTGCATGTCGTGAAGGTGAGGCGCAACGTGTCCCTTCGCCGATGCAAAACACTCAATCGAGATGAGAGCAAAGTTTTTCATTATGGGCTCCAGTGCAGCCAACAGGCGATGAGCGTTCGTGATAGGACCGCGATCACTCAGTCGGTGAGCGACTCTGATCTGACGCCGAAGTTGGTCATTACTTAGTATTTGATCTTTCACCTAGAACGAGTGCCGCAGCGGTTGATGTGGCAAATGTTGCCTCCGGAGTTGTTTTGGCCGTTGGGGCGTTGCTCGGCGAGATTCTCCGGGTTGATCTCCCCAGGTTGATTAGTGACCAACCGATCGTGTTAAAGTTGGCACAGACCTCGCCATTGGGCGGGTCTTCAAACAATATTGAGGGGGAATTAATGTCTAGTCATAAGAAACATTCAAAAGTTTTAGCCTTGCTGTTCGGGGCGGCCCTGGTAGTCGCTGCCTGCGGTGGCGACGACGATGCAGTGACCACGGAGGCCCCAACGTCAGAGGCCCCAACGTCAGAGGCCCCAACTTCAGAAGAGCCAACTGGCGAGCCTTTTAAAATTGGTGTGCAGAACCTTGAAGGAGATCCAAACGGATCTTTTCCGGAGTTTTCCATAGCAATTCAGGCAGCGGCTGATTATGTGAACGCCGAACTTGGTGGGCTTGGTGGACGTCCAATTGAAATCGTCTTGTGTAAATCAATTGTTTCTCCTGACGATTCGCAACGATGTGCGAATGAACTGTCGGCTGAGGGAGTGGACCTAGCCATTTCGACGATTAACTTCTTTGGAAACCATTACTCGATCTATCGGGGTGCTGGAATTCCAGTTCTTGCAGTGACCCCGATTACCATTGCCGACTTCACGAGTGAGGGCGTTTTCGCTATTGGTGCCGGAGGTGGATGTCTTGGCGTTCATACCGGATTGGTGGAATTCGCAACCAATCAAATTGAAGAACTAGAGGGCATCGACGTACAAAAGGTAGCAGTACCGTGGTCGGATACACCCCCAGGAGTGGTTTGTTACAACGATCTTGAAGCAAAACCGCTTGACGTTCTCAATGGTTCTGAGCCAGGTGAGGCCGCTCGTGCTGGTTCGAAGCCAGGATTGTCGCACATTGGGGTTGCGGTTGCTCCGGCGGCTCCCGATGTCACTGCTCAGGCAACTGAGGTACTTGACTTTGCAGGAGATGTCATTATTTTCTCTGCTCAGGGTGCCGACTGCTGGAACTTTGTTGACGCACTTGGCCGCTTGGGGTGGACGCCTGAATCAACACCACTAGTGCTCTCGGGTGCTTGTACAGACTTCACAGCAATGGCTGCCGCGGGTGATTTGGCTAAGGGCATTTACCTCACCGGAACTGAAAACGGTTTGTTGTCGCCGCTGGAAGGTCTGACCGGTCAGCACTTGGACAACGCTACGGCGTACCAAACTAAGGGCTTGGAGTACGGCATGACCTCTGACGATTTGTTTAAGGGATTTGCGGGCCAGGGCTTCTCGGCAATCATGTCAATCTGGGAAATTGCCCAGGGCATTGACGGCGACGTAACCGGACAAGCGATTTCCGACGGATATGGCAACACTGACGGAACTCAGCCGTCATTTGGTAACTCGCCGCTGAATTGTAAGTCTGCACCTGCACCTTACGTTTCGGTGTGTGGCTCGTCGATCTCAGTGAGCCAGTGGGATGGTACGCAACTCGTTTTAGTGACCGAGCGTCTGACTGGTTTAGACCTTGTTGCTGGCACGGCGTTGCGACCTGGCCCGAAGGGTTGAACTAGGCAGGACCCCTAATAAGTAGGGGTCATTCCGCGGGATCTCGTTGGGGTTTTTGGCAAGTGTTAGAAGTGCCCAAAACCCCAGCGGGAGACCCGTCCTGTGATAATTCGTCCCAACAGTTGCTCAATTTGATCGGGATAATTCGTGAATGACTTGATGTTTAATTTGTTGATCGGTCTTGGTATCGGCTCTCTTTATGCGTGCCTTGGTGCTGGACTCGTTATATCTTTTAAGGGCTCTGGAGTGATTAATTTCGCCCATGGTGCTATGGCAATGTACGGAATTTTCACTTTCGACAGGGCCTGGAGCGGAGGTGAGTTTTTTCTACCTCTGGTTGATTTTTTGCCAACCTCAACTGTCAATGTTCCAGTGAGAATCACGCTTTCCAGTGCGGGTCGTTGGCCAATGATCCCATCGTTGATTTTGGCACTACTGATGGCTGCAGCATTAGGTTTAGCAGCACATTTTCTAGTCTTTCGGCCGCTACGTAATGCCGCCCCACTCGGCAAAGTGATCGCCTCTTTGGGCCTAGCTTTGTATCTTCAGGGTGTTGCGCTCGTTAATTTCGGAACATCATTCCCTCAGGCTAAAAGTATTGTGCCGACTGAAGCCGTCGAGAACTTTTTAGGTTTAGGAAAAACGTTCCCGCGAAACACGATTTATGTGGTTGCTTTCACAATTTTACTCGGGTTTGTGATTTGGGCGGGTTATCGATTTACAAGATTTGGTTTGGCTACCCGTGCAGCTGCAGGCAATGAAAAGGGTGCTGTTCTACTCGGATATTCGCCGCAGACCCTGGCGGCCGTGAACTGGGTGATCGCTTCGGTCACTGCAACGTTGGCGGTCATCATTGTTGGACCAATTCAGGGAACGATTACTCCAGTCGGCTTGACTGCGTTAATCGTTCCGGCGTTGGCTGCAGCTCTCATCGGTGGGCTTCGGTCTGTACCGATAGCAGTGATGGGCGGACTTGGACTAGGTGCAGTTCAAACTCTCCTTGATATCAAACGTTCTGACTGGTTTACAGGCCCGGCTTTGGGATGGTTGCAAAGCGGAGTCCGCAATACGCTTCCCTTGGTCGTGATTGTCGTGGTGTTGTTTGTGCGCGGTAAATCTCTACCATCTCGGGGCTCGGTCGTCGAGCGACGCCTGCCGCTTGCGCCCCAACCAAAACGAATTTTTGAGCATGCTTTCGTTTGGCTTACTTTCCTTGTCCTACTGGCATTTGTTTTTGAGAACTCTGGAGCCCGAACGAAATTCGCGAATTCTTTGCAAAACGGTATTGTGCTATCGATCATCATGTTGTCAATAGTGGTGATCACTGGCTACACGGGTCAAATCTCGTTGGCTCAGATGACTTTTGCTGGAATCGCGGCGTTCTTCACTGCAAGGATGATGGCTGACGGCATTGGGCGTGGCGCAAATTTAGTTCCGGTTACTGGCTTTGGTTTGCCATGGCCTGTGGCAGGGCTGATAGGGGTGATCATGGCAGTCATTGTTGGCGTGATCATTGGAATACCAGCAGTGCGTATTCGAGGTGTTCAGCTTGCTGTTGTGACCATCGCTGCGGCAATAGCTATGCAGTCCGTCTACTTTGAAAATGACTACATCACTCAATTACGCGCCGGAGTTCCGGCCTACATTAAAACGCCAACATTCTTCGGCGTTGACATTGGGGCTCGAAGCGCACGCGCTCAAAACGAGAATCCAAATTTCGTCATTTTCGGCGGCATAGTTTTGGCTCTGTGCGCGATTGCCGTGGCGAACATTCGCCGTGGTGGTGTGGGGCGCAGATTTTTGGCGATTCGCGCCAATGAAAGGGCTGCTGCGGCCGGAGGAATTAATGTCGTGCGCACGAAACTCCTCGCCTTTGCCATCAGTGCTGGCCTTGCTGGTATCGGTGGGGTCATGCTTGGCTTCAAGCAGGTGGAGGTTTCTTCGGCCAACTTTAATTACGGTTTTGGTCTTTCCGTATTGGCGTTTGCATACCTGGCTGGCATTACATCAATTAATGGGGCTCTCATTGCGGGGATGTTGCTCAGCGCAGGGGCACTGCTTCCGACGTTTTCAAATTACATGTTTGCAGGAACCAACATTGATAAATACATCACATTGATCGGTGGATTGGCAATCATCGTTACTGCCATCGCCAACCCGGGTGGAGTGGCGATTTTCTTAAGCGAACCTTTCAGGCATGCGGGGAACTGGCTTGTGAGTGCGATTCCAGGGATGCAGACTATTAGGCACGCCTTTCGTGGTCCAAAATCTTTTATGGTTCGCTTAGTGCTGGTCGTAATTTGTGTCGGTCTCGCAGTTTGGTTACGTCAGGCTCAATTTGTGGACAATGTTTATTTGTGGGTTCTGATTAGTGTTGTCGGCTTTTTAATTCTCGGAATGATTTTTGCGCGATCGCTAGACAAACTCGAACCCTCGTTTGCTGAAGCGGGCGCTCAGTGGAATAGTTGGTTCAAACAATTCGGAGTAACCGCGATTGCTGGCTACGCAGCGGGTTGGGTTATTTGGCCTATTCGGGTTGATTCGTATTCAAAGTTGTGGATGCCGATTGTCGGTGCGGTATTGGCGCTTTTCGTGCGCAGTATCGTCAAACCGATTTTAAGTAATCGAGCGTCTAAAACTCATGGGTCTGATACAGACTCAGATGTGGCAAATATTCGAACAGAGGTTGGATGAGTTATGGCACTACTTGAAGCACGCGGCCTGAGCGTCAGGTATGGCGGTCTTTTCGCCAACAATTCAATTGACCTTGAGTGTCGTGCTGGGCAACTCGTCGGACTGATTGGTCCGAATGGCGCAGGTAAAACAACTTTTATTGATGCGATCACCGGCTTTACCCCTGTCAGTAGCGGCGAGGTTGTTTTTGACGGAGTAAACCTCAACGATAAGGCTCCTAATGTTCGAGTTGCATTGGGACTGAGCAGGACTTTTCAGTCCCTTGAATTATTTGAGGATTTGACTGTGCGAGACAATTTGCTGGTGGTGGCGCAACGACCAAAGTGGCATTCCGTTGTTACTGATGTTCTTTGGCCGGGTCGTGATGAACGCAAGTATCACAGTCAAGTTCGTTGGGCCCTCGAGATGTTGCAAATAGAGTCGCTCGCTGAGGCCATGCCAAGTGACCTGAGCCATGGGCAACGAAAATTGATTAGCGTTGCTCGCTCAATAGTGGCCAAGCCTCAGCTGGTCTTACTTGACGAACCTGCTGCTGGTCTCGATACCGCGGAGAGTCATTTGCTTGGTGAACGTTTGCGTGGTCTCCTTGCTCAAGACATGAGTCTGTTCTTAATCGACCACGATATGGGCTTGGTGCTGAATGTCTGTGATTACATTTATGTTCTTGACTTTGGGGTCATTATTGCCCATGGAACACCATCTGAAGTACGCGCCAACCCGACCGTTATTGCCGCTTATCTCGGAGACTCAGCGGGAGAGGCTCAAGCACGCGAGGGAGCGGCACTGCTCAGTCGCGAAAGTGGATCAGATGCACAGTCGGAGATGAACCAGTGAGTGATCAACTAATCAAGATTGAGGGTTTGCACGCTGGATACGGTGGAATCCCGGTTGTTCGCGACTTAAATCTGACAGTCGGCCGAGGAGAGGTCGTCGCTTTATTGGGTCCGAATGGTGCAGGTAAGACCACCACCTTGCTCACTATCTCAGGGTTACTGGCCCCGATCAAAGGAAGTGTTGATGTTCTCGGTGAGCAAGTTGACGGTTTGAAGCCGCATTTGGTTGCGAGACGAGGTCTGGCTCATGTCGCCGAGGACCGGTCACTTTTTTTTGACTTGACGGTTGACGAAAACATTCGTTTAGGACTGACAGGCGATCGAGCTTCCCGCAAGGCTGCTCACGAACGAGCCATGGATCTCCTACCTATTTTGAGGGGTCTGAGTCATCGCCAGGCGGGGCTACTTTCAGGTGGTGAACAACAAATGCTGGCGATTGCTCGGGCTCTTGTTTCCGAGCCGAAATGTTTGCTGGTCGATGAAATGAGTCTTGGACTTGCTCCAATCATTGTGGAGCGACTTTTGCCTATCGTTCGTACTGTTGCAGACGAAACTGGTTGTGGAGTTCTCATTGTCGAGCAGCATGTTCATCTCGCTTTGGAAGTTGCCGATCGTGGATACGTTCTCAATCATGGCTCGGTGGTTTTGGAAGGCACTGCAGCCGAGTTGGCTGGGGACAGAGCCTTATTAGAGGCAAGTTATTTGGGCGAAACTTCGGCAGATCAGTGAACGCCGATCGCCAAATGATCGTTGCCGAGAAAAAGTACTGACTGATTTTCGAACCACTCAGCATTTCATGAATGACCCAGTCTCGGTAGTCGGATGATGGAGACCTATATTTTCTTTGCTCTTCTCGGTGTGGGGACCGGGGCAATGTATGGGGCGTTTGCCGTCAGCTTAATAATCACCTATCGCGGTTGTGGCGTTGTCAATTTTGCAACAGGCGCCATGGCTATGTTTCCGACTTTGGTCTTTGTGGAACTGCGCTCGACGGGAGATTTGGTCTTGCCGCTCGTCGTTGTTCCTAGTCGCTTTTCTCTAGGGAGTCAGATTTCTTTCTTTCCGGCACTCTTGATTGCCCTGACCGTTGGTTCACTCTTGGCGGCAGTCATTTACGTGCTGGTGATACGCCCATTGCGGAGTTCACCTCCGGTAACGATGATGGTGGCAACTGTTGGCCTGGCGTTAGCGATTCAGGGCGTTGCAGTGAAATCTTTTGGCAATGTCACTGTCCGCGGTGAGAAAATATTACCCGACCACGTGATTGAGTTATTTGGTCGACCATTTCCTGTTGACCGCTTATGGATATTGGCTGCAGTGCTGTTTTTAACTTTGGTAGTGGCGGCGGCTTATCGACTGACCCGCTTTGGTCTGGCAACACGAGCAGCCTTTTTGAACGAGAAAGGTGCTTTGCTTCTTGGTCTAGAACCGGCTCGGCTCGGTTTTTACAATTGGGTTTTTGCATCGTTGGTGGCTTCGACCATTGGAATTCTTGGGTCGTCGCTCGGGGGTGTCAGTCCTTTTAGTTTCAGCCTTTTTGTGGTCCCTGCTCTGGGGGCGGCTCTGGCGGGGCGATTGAGATCAGTTGCTGTGGGGATAGGAGCAGCAGTTGCTATTGGCAGTTTTGAAGCGGTGGCGGTGCATATTGTGTCCCGTCGGCAAGTGCCATCTTTTCTTCTTGGTGGTTTTAGTTCGTTAGTCCCTTTTGTCGTCATCATTGGTGCCCTCATTTTGGTTGGCCGCACTTTGCCAAACAGGGCTGCTCTCACTGAGCGGGCTCAGGTGCGGGTCGTGTTGGGCCGACCGAAAACTCTCTCGTGGGCTCTCATGATCTTTCTGGGGATTGTCGTGTTGAGTTCTGACGATGCAACAATCAGATTTGCCACCATTCAGAGTCTTTTTGTCACAACGCTATTGTTGTCGATTGTTGTTCTCACTGGGTATCTCGGTCAGGTTTCACTCGCACAATTATCCTTTGCGGGCTTCAGCGCTTTCATGTTGTCGCGTTTTGACTCCTTAGTACCATTTCCTTTTGGACCCCTACTTGCAATCTTGCTGACAATTGCGTTGGGCACGCTAGTGAGCGTGCCCGCCTTACGAGTGAGGGGAGTGCAATTCGCGATTGTCTCATTCTCAATTGCGGTTGTTTTTGATGATGTTTTATTCAGAAGTCCAACCTTTGTCGGGGTCGGAGGGCTTGCCCAGGTTGAGCGACCTCGACTTTTTGGTTTGGATTTGGGAATATTTGGAGAGGGACAGTTTCCAGATCGGCGTTTTGGTTTTATTGTTTTGGCGGGCACAGTTGTTTGCGCTGCGTTCGTGGCATTAATGGGTAGCGGTGGCTTGGGTCGCCGTTTTTTGGCGGTACGTTCTAACGAGAGAGCGGCAGCGGCGGCTGGCATCAGCGTGCCGCGGACGAAGATAATCGGGGCCGCGTTTGCATCAGGCTTAGCCGGAGTTGCTGGGGTGATGTTTGCCTACAAGTCGGTGACCTTCAATGGAGGCGGCTTAGACGCTCAGAGAGGTTTAGAGCTTTTGGCTCTGTGTTACTTGGGGGGCATCGGGTCAATCTCGGGGGCTGTGATTGGCGGTTTATTGGCGCCCTCAGGACTATTTATAGTGGCGGTCCTCGGCGGTGGCTCGTCAACCAATCAATACTTGCTAACTGGCCTCGGCTTGGTTTTGGTTGCGGTGAAGTTTCCAAGAGGTTTGGCCGGACTGTTGTCAACCATGAGTAACCGGCTTAAAGTTTTTCGAGAGGGTGGAAAATTTAATGAGCCCAAGACGCCAACAACCGTGGGCCTGAAGTCATCAAGACAGCGGTCGAGATTCAGTTACCAAAATAACTTTGGCAGAAAGCCTTGATTACCGTTCGGCGGCACAATTTTTGGCGAATGCTTTTCTTTATAAACGTTGAGCCCAGCATTTGTTATCAGGGGAAAACTAGTTTCTTTCGTCGGGTACATCATCGGTTTTCGTAATCAGACTCTCGACAAGCCGTCGTCAAATGAAATATTCCCAAGGAACTTCTTGGAGGAGTTTCTTAGGTCGCGATTACCTCAACAAGGTTCCAACCCAGAGGTGGTGAAAGAAGTTGGACCAATGAGCAAGCAGATGATCTGTTCACCGATCTGGCGCAGGCAAGTAAAAAGCCTCGCGTGTCTTATCTTCAGTTTGAGGCATTCTCAGGAATGCATATGGTGGAGCTGGGGGGAATCGAACCCCCGTCCATCAGGCGATGAGCGTTCGTGATACGACCATTCCCGATTTCGAGACTGACGCAATCTCACCGACGGGTCGGATGTTCTCTATTGCTAGAAAACCACGGCACGTCTTTGCGTGCGGTCAGCGAACTTTCTCGCGGTCAGCGTTCTTTCTAGCTGTCATCCCCCGCTTCTGTTGCCGGGCTGCGGTGGATCGGCCCCGTGCGCCATTTCTGGTCACGATGTCTCTTTACAACCTGAGAATCAGGCGGCAAGAGCGAACTGCTGGTTGGCAATTCTGTTTTTGCCCCGTTTAACGATTCTGAGCAAATCGGGTCGCACGCTCGGCCACCGGAACTCATGTCGAAACCTGTCAGCCCCAATAACGTCAATGCGCTCATCACACTACAGGGAGGGGTGGGTGATCATTCTCAGATCGTGTATTTGCGTCTTTTGTGGTTGATTGCGATTGTGGGTGCACGATGGTGCGCAAATGCTTGAGCGAGCAGTCGGCGAATGTAGGTTAGAACCATGGATTTTCAAACTGTTATTGCACTAGCAGTTGGATTGGTGTTCCTGACCTTAGGTGCTGAATTATTGGTGCGGGGCGCCTCTTCGATAGCGACTCGTTTTGGGATTGCGCCGATCGTCATTGGGCTGACTGTCGTGGCCTTTGGTACAAGTGCTCCTGAGTTTGCAGTGTCGGCGCAAGGTGCGTTGACAGGCAACTCAGATGTTGCAATTGGCAATGTCGTGGGTAGCAACACCTTGAATATTTTGTTGGTCCTTGGTTTGTCAGCAGCAATTGGGTCGTTGACAATCGAACAGCGCATCATTAAGCGTGACATTCCCATTCTTTTGCTCGTTTCTGTAGTTATCTACGGCTTGACATTGAACGAATTGGTCGGTCGCATCGAAGGCGGGATTCTGTTCGTTGGTTTGCTGGCGTACACGTGGTGGTTGCTGCAAGATGCGCGTAAAGCAGAGTCGGCGCAGGTCACAGCCGAATACGAAAAAGCGGTCGATGCATTGGACGACAGTTTGGTTTCTAAGCCTTTGTACCTTCAGATAGGGCTCGTTTTGGTGGGGTTGGCTCTTCTGATTCTGGGGTCACGCTTTTTGGTCAGTTCAGCAACAACCATTGCCGAGGCTTTTGGTGTGAGTGACTTGGTCATCGGCTTGACCGTGGTTGCCGCGGGAACCTCGCTTCCCGAACTAGCAACATCGGTGATGGCGGCCTATCGAGGTCAACGCGACATTGCGGTCGGCAACGTGGTTGGCTCAAGTCTCTTCAATTTGCTTGGAGTATTGGGTTTAGCGGGTGCGCTTTCGTCACCAGGGATTCCGGTTGATCGCGAACTGATCCGTCTTGATTTTCCCGTGATGTTGGCCGCCACATTGGTTCTGATCCCGATCTGTTGGAATGGCTTCGCAATTAAGCGTTGGGAAGGCATGTTGCTGGCTGCGTTCTATGTCGCATACGTTGCTTACTTGGTGATGGATGCAGGCGACAGTACGGCGCCCGAGTTGTTCCGTGTGATGATGCTGATCGTTATTCCAATCGTGATGATTGCGTTCACCGCAACCGGAATTCAGGGTTGGCGCAAATATCGCGCTGCACATCCTGCGTAATTCTTAGGTAGTGGAACCTGGGGGAGTCGACCCCCCCTGTTCATCAGGCGATGAATGTTCGTGCTACGTCCATTACCGATTTCGAGACTGACGCATTCTCACCGCCAATTTGTTGCCAAATGTTTTTGAAATTTCCTACTTGCTGCGTTGACTTTGTAACACCCTTCCTGTATCTTTTGAACATACGTTCGTAG
>CALEHE010000039.1 GCA_937876415.1 uncultured Actinomycetes bacterium | reverse complement strand
CTGAAGGCGCTGACTAAACCAGTTAACTACTCGCTCAACCAACCTGTCCGAGTCGCTTGCGGCGACGCTGACCAATGACCGAACCCACTCCGAGGATCGCGATCGTCACGACAAGGATCACAGTCGCTAGCACATTGATCTGAGGCGGGAGTTCAACACGCGAAGCACCAAATATCCGCAGCGGGAAAGTGAGCGTTGAACCAGAGTTGAAAAAAGTGATGATGAAGTCGTCAAGCGAGAGGGCAAAAGCGAGCAGTGATGCAGCGAGGATTCCTGGCAGTATCAAGGGAAAGGTGATCTTCCAAAAGGTGCGCATGGGCGAGGCACCGAGATCCTGTGCGGCCTGCTCAAGTGTCCAGTCGAAACCTCGGATGCGAGCCCGAACTGTCAGGGCCACGAAACTGATCTGAAACATGGCGTGAGCGATCACGATGGTGGTAAACCCGAATTCAATGACGCTCTGGCCGAGAAAAAGCGTGGCGAGTGATGAGCCCAAAACGATCTCGGGTGTCGTGAGAGGGAGGACAAGCAAGAAGTTGTAGACGGCCGATCCTCGAAAGCGATAGCGCGACAAAGCGATGGCGATCATCGAACCGAAGATGGTGGCAATGAGAGTTGAAATCGCAGCAATCTGCAAGCTGGTCACGAAGGCATCAGTCAGCGCAGTATCAGAGAAGGGGTCGGTCCAGTTTTCTAACGTGAACTTCTGCCACACAATATTGAACTTGCCTTTTGGCTGATTGAAAGAGAACGCCACGATGAAAGCGATCGGCAAGAAGAGATAGAGAAATCCGAAACCGGCAAAAACGTTGACTGCAACTCGCCCAACACGTCCGCGTTTCGTGGTGATACTCACGCGAGGTCCTCGGTTCCAAAGAAACGGCTGTATACGACGACTAGGGCCGTGATGATCGCCATCAACACGAAGGACATCGCACTTGCTACGGGATAGTTGTTCTGCCGTAAGAACTGATCCTGGATTGAGTTACCAATCATTGTGGTGTTGGGGTTGCCGAGGAACTGTGCATTCACGAAATCACCAGCGGCCGGAATGAATGTCAATAGAGTCCCGGCAAACACTCCTGGAATTGACAACGGCAGAACCACTTTGCGCAAAGCACGCGATCCAGAGGAGTACAGATCCTGTGCAGCGTCGACCAAGCCAATGTCAATCTTCTCGAGGCTCACATAAATCGGAAGGATCATAAATGGAAGAAAGTTATACGTGAGACCACCAATGACCGCCGCAGGAGTGTTGATCAATCGCCCGTTGTCCATCACGTTGAGTGACTCGAGAACACCCGTGAGATGAATTGATTCGATGATGCCCACCACAGGGCCGCTATCAGCAAGGATCGAGGTCCAAGCAATAGTGCGAATGAGGTAACTCGTGAAAAATGGGATCACCACCAGCCCAAGAAGAAGGTTGCGATACTTACCTGCTCTGAAAGCGATCACATAGGCAATTGGATAGCCGATCAAAATCGTGAGGGCAGTGGCGATTCCGGCGTATAAGAACGAACGACCGAACTGCGGACCGAAATCGCTGAAAGCCTTGCCGTAATTGGCGAATTCCCAAGTGAACGAGGGGAAGACCTCAAAACGGGTTTCCTTCGATGAAAGCGAACTCTTCAGGAGAGTCCACAGCGGGGCGAGGTAAAACAACGCCAACCACATTGAACCCGGCTTCAATAGACCATACGGAGCAAGGGCTCGTTTGGTTTCAGGATTCCCGAGGATAGCCAGACTGATCCAACCCACAACTACGAGGGCGGCGAACACTAAAACAAGAACCGCGATGGGGCCCGAGACCATCCTCGCACCGATTAACAATAAGGCCACCCCCACCAAGATGAGACCGACCAGACCAAACCGCTCGCTCGAGATTTTGGTCAGCGATCTCACCCTCGAAACAACGGGAGGGGTCACGAGTGCTAGGCCCCGATGATGCCTGAGAAAGCCTCTTCGAACTGCATTTCAACCTCATCGCTCAAGTCGGCAAATGGGAAGAAGCGCTTCTTTGTCTCGTCGTCTGGGAAAAGCAAAGGATTGTCGGCGAGCGCTGAGTCAATCTTGGCGACTTCCTCTCGGACACCTTTCACAGGCGAGATGTACTGCACGTAGGCCGTGAGCTGTGCCGCCTGCACCGGGTCATAGACGAAGTCCATGAACTTGGCTGCTGCTTCAACGTTCTTCGCACCCTTGGGAACCACCATGGTGTCCCACCACAGCGTGGCGCCCTCTTCAGGAACAACGAAGCGAACGCTTGGGTTATCAATTCCGAGTTGGAGCACGTCGCCCGACCATCCGATGCACGCGGCGAAATTACCGAGTCCCAAGTCGTCGATGTAGTCGTTACCGGTGAAAGCACGAATCTGCCCGTCGCTCTTCGCCTTCTCAAGTTGTTCAAAGGCGCCGGCCGCCTCGTCAAACGAGGTGATGTCGGATGGGTTGACGCCGAGACCGAGTAGGAGCAAGCCGACGGTGTCGCGCATCTCGGTGAGCATGCCAATCTTTCCTTTAAATTCAGGATCGAACAGGTCAGCGATGCTCTTTAACTCTCGACCAGTGGCGTCAATGTTGTAGGCGATACCCGCAATTCCGGACTGCCACGGAAGGCTGTACTCACCGGTTGGATCGCTTGGAGGCAACTTGAACGCATCTTCAAGATTCTTGCTGTTGGGGATCTTGTTCAGCGGCAACTTCTCAAGCCAGTCAAGTTTCCGGAGGCGACCTGCCATCCACTGAGTGGGCGCAATAATGTCTGCCTCAATACTCTTACCCGTGCCGAGCAAAGGCTGGATCTTGGCGAAATACTCGAGGTTGTCGTTGAATGCCTCCGAGTAGGACATGGCAACTCCACTGGCGGCGATGAAACGATCAATCGTGCCAAGTACGTCACCATCGGTCACGTCAATGTATTCAGGCCAGTTCTCGAAAAGAAGTGTCAGTGCCCCACTGTCACCGCCGTCGTCGCCACCGCACGCCGCGAGGATTGCTGGTAATGACAACCCCGCAGCACCGGCAAGACCGGAGCGAATGAGAAGTTGGCGTCGTGAAAATTCGCGCTTTGAGATGTTCATCTGTGTCCTCCCAGAATCTGTGAACTTGCTTTATAAAACCAATAACTCTTGCACACGATAGCCGCCACGACTGGATGGACAAACCCATTCACAGTCCGGCCTCAATATGGTCAACGTCAAGACTTGTCGCGCCAGCCCGTTCGGGCCAACCCTCGAGCGCGTACGCCGCTGTGTGTGACCACGCAACCCAGTGCTCGTGCCCAGGGCGCAGCGAGGGAAGGTCGCTATCGGCGTCGGCTTCCGCTGACAACTCGGTGCCGTCGGGTAGTTCGACAATGACCCGCAGCCACGCGCCTTGAAAGGTCACGCTCGTGACGGTTCCTCGAAGACCAAAACCCTCTGCGGGTTGAGCGGCGACTGGGTGGAGACGTTCTGGTCGAAGCATGACTGACACCTTGCCACCGATGCTGTGGCGATTCGAGGTTGCGACCCGCTGACCGTTCAGGAGTTCGACCACGCAACCTGATTCAGTGGTTGCGCGAACGGTTCCGGGTAACAGGTTGGCTGAGCCGATGAAACCAGCGACGAACAAGCTGAGGGGTCGGTTGTAAATCTCATCTGGAGTGCCTATTTGCTCAACCACACCTTCATTCATCACAGCGATCCGATCAGACATCGTGAGCGCTTCACCTTGGTCGTGAGTGACAAACACGAAAGTGATCCCGACCTCGCCTGAATCCGCTTGAGTTCGATCTGCATCGCTTCGCGTAACTTCAGGTCAAGCGCAGCAAGGGGCTCGTCAAGCAACAGCGCACTTGGCATATTCACCAACGCCCGTGCCAACGCCACACGTTGTTGCTGCCCACCCGATAGTTGGGACGGTCGGCGAGTCGCAAAACCACCGAGCCGAACCACATCAAGCATTTCGGCGACCCGCGACTGCACCTGAGTCTCGGGCACCTTCTTAGCCCTTAATCCGAAAGCCACGTTGTCGACAACCGACAAGTGAGGGAAGAGAGCGTATTGCTGAAAGACAGTGTTGACGTTCCGCTTATGCGGCGGAACAGATGAAACGTCGACTCCCTCAAGGATCACTTGACCAGTCGTCGGCTGTTCAAAGCCAGCAATCATCTTGAGCGTCGTGGTCTTGCCACATCCCGATGGACCAAGCATGGCGAAGAACTCGCCGTGACGGATGGAGAAGTCGGCGTGTTTGACGGCTTGGAAGTCGCCAAACGACTTACTGAC
>CALEHE010000038.1 GCA_937876415.1 uncultured Actinomycetes bacterium | reverse complement strand
GGTGGATTGCGATCAGGAATGGGATACGTCGGCGCAGCCAATCTTGATCAGTTGCGCACGAAGGCTCGCTTTATGCGGGTGACTACGGCTGGTCGCGAAGAGAGTCATCCTCACGACGTACTTGTCACCAACGAAGCCCCCAACTACCACCAATAACTCTGTGCTTCTGGTGTCGTTTTAATCGGTATTACCAATTAAAACGACACCAGAATCACGAGTTGATGGAGGGGAGGGACATCAAGAGGTTCTCGAAGAGCAACTTCTCGTTGACATTACGACTGAGTGCCACGCTGGCATCGCGAATCTTCTTGACTGCCCGCACATATGAATCGGTTTGGTGATGAGCAGTTTCTTCGGTTGACTTCTTGAGTGCATCGCTGTACACCAAGGTGAGCATGCGGAGTCCCGAACGCAGTTCATCGGTCTTATAACGACGTAGTTCACGCTTGTGTTTGTCGGTCAAAATCTTGCGACCACTGCCACGCTCACCAAAAAACTTGACCCGCTCTTCAAGTTCGGCAAGTTCGGTCTCTTGCTTCGATTCGTAACTCGCTAACGAAGAATCAACTGCGCTGAGCAATTCGGCCGCAATTTCAATAGCCCGCGAAGTAGTCCCATTCAGACGGGTCGGCACATTGGCGAAGAGTTCAGTCCGTGATGCAAGAGATGGGTCGTTGATTAAGACGCGCGCTCGTTCAAGATCTCCGGCGGCAACTCGAGCAATTGCAGTGGCCTTCTTTTGGTCTACTCCGTCATCGACGAGTTGTTTGATTATCAATTCATCGGTGATGGGTTGAAAATCGATTCGGACACAACGTGAGGCGATGGTGATCATGGTGTCGGGGACATCATCGCTCAACATAATCATCACGGTCTGACCATCTGGCTCTTCAATTGTCTTGAGCAACGAGGCGCGAGCACCATCAGCCAGCAATTGAAAGTCGTGCACAATAATCACGCGGGTTGAACCTTCAACCGCTGAACGCTCGGCCAACTTAATAATTTCGTCGCGAGCTTGTTCCATGCTGATGCCAGCACCTTCACGTTCAACTTCATGAACATCAACATGAATACCGCGCATCACTAGGTCGGCAGTGCGTTGAGTGCTGTCTTCAGATCCCTGCAACTTCACTGCGGCAAAGGCGCGAGCGGCAATATCTTTTCCGCAACCGGACGGACCAACAAATAGGTAAGCGTGGGCAGCCGAGTTGGCCAACGC
>CALEHE010000037.1 GCA_937876415.1 uncultured Actinomycetes bacterium | reverse complement strand
TTGATCGCGGGCAGGTGCACATTCGCTCAGACCGTCACACCGTCGAGTTCAGACGCATATTGTTGAAATTACTCAATGGCTCATGAGTCAATTCAACGCTGACTATTACAAACGTTTTTACGGGCGCGGTGGGGTGCATGACAAAAGACGTATCGCTCAACTTGGATCGGCCGTGCACAATCTGTGTGCTTGGTGGGGCGTCGCCCCTAAATCTGTTCTTGATATTGGGGCCGGACCTGGACTCTGGCGCGATTGGTATCACGAGAATTTTCCGAAGGTACGAGTTACCTCTACCGATGTCAGTGAATACGCCTGCAAAAAATTTGGACATCAGCTTCGTGATATTTCGCAATGGACTCCGCCGCGGGCCTTCGATCTAGTGATCTGTCATGGGGTTTTGCAATACCCCGACGACAAAGCAGTTGAAGCAGCAATCAAAAACATCGCCGCCGCGACTCGCCATGTTTTGTACCTCGAAGTTCCGACGCTGCTCGACTTTCATACGATCGTTGATGCATCATCAACCGACATGGAAGTTCATCAACGAACAGGTGATTGGTACCGCGAATTACTCGATCCGTATTTCGTGCAAGCAGGAGCCGGCCTATGGGTCCGCCGAGGCGGCGATGTGTTGCTCTACGAACTTGAAGGTACGAAGTAACGATTACGCAGTCGTCGGCTTGCGAACCGGACGCGACCAACCCGAGTCATCAGTACGAGTAGGAGATGGCCATTGACCTTCACCCATTTCAACCATTCCGTGTGGGGCTCCGTATTCAGCAAGTAGCTCCAGATACGGAACTGCATCAAACGCTTCAGGTCCGCGCACCCCAGAGTGTTTCCACGTACCACTGGCAATGAGTTCAAGTGCAACTACCGGACAGATTGCAGTTTGCCACAACACAGCCTGACAACCCCAATCCCCCATTGTTTCTTGGTTGTCGACGACGTGATACAGATACACCTCGCGAGGATTGCCGTCTTTGAGGCCCTTAACCCACGTGCCTGCACAGGTTTTCCCAGTCATTAAGTGACCAAGTTTTGCGGGGTTTGGTAACACGGCCGCAAGTACATCACGCGGTGCCACCTTGACATCACCAACTTGAATCTTCTCAGCCGAATCAAGTCCGAGATATGCAAAAGTCTTAAGCCAGTTAATGAAATCTGTGCCGAGTCCATACTTGAACGTCACGCGGTTGCACTCAATTTCGCGAGGCATCAACAACACTTCTTCGTGCTCAACATTCACACACTCAATGGGACCAATACCTTCAGGAAAGTGAAACACCTCTGGTTCGCTGAAACAGTTCGTTGTGAAAATGCCACGCGACTTTTCCCACACCAATGGTGGGTTCAAACATTCTTCAATCGTTGTCCAAATAGAGAATGTTGGCGCAAAGTCATAACCCTCAATTGCCAAATTGGCCCCGTCACGAACACCGATCTCATCTATCTCATCAAAAAGGTGATCGCTTGCATAACGCGCAAAGACATCGGATAAGCCTGGTTCAACTCCCATACCGACAAGGGCGAGTAGTCCCTTTTCTACCCATGCATCGTGCGCTGCAAGTTGCTCTTTACCCAAGATGTCACCGACTTGGTTATAGGGATCGGTTGGATGGGGACGACTGAGATTCATCGCCATATCAAGGTAATGAACCTCGGCTGTCAGACATGCACGAAAGATCGGTTCGTTTAACCGTGGATCACAGGCGTTCACCACAATGTCGGCGCCCACTTCACGAATGAGGGCGACAATATTGTCTTCGCTCCGAGCATCTAGCTGCACCGCCCGAAAACGCCCAGGGTCATCCAGTACTGCGATTGCCCGTTGTGCCGACTCGATCAATACATCGGCCAAGGTAAAGGATTGGAAAAAGGATCGGCTTTCCGCAATGGAAGCCATTGATGCACCGACGCCACCAGCGCCGATAACCAGGATATTCATACAAGTCCATTTCATGAACGCCCCGTTGCGAGGTCGTAGTTCCAGTCTTGCCCACCGACAACCTACGCTGGTGTCATGGACCCCTCTCTTGAAGAACGCTTACGACGACTTGAAGACATTTTGGCAATTCAACAGCTGTTTATTGACTATGGGCTGGCCCTTGACGCCGGTGACCTTGATTCGTACGCCCAGCTCTTTGCCCTACAAGGAACGGTCAACCTTGGCCCCATCGGTCGTGCGACTGGACGAAGCGAAATTCGGGCCCTGATGGCTCAAACGTTAGAAGGACTCGTTGGATCTTCGTTTCATATTGTGAGCAGTCCACAGATCAACTTGCATGGAGATACGGCAACTTCTCAAGTCATGTGGACAGTCATTCATCGCGACAAGAACGGCCAACCCCAGGTCACCATGATTGGCAAGCATCTCGATGAACTCATTCGAGAAAACGGTGAATGGAAAATTCAATCTCGACAAGGAACGGTTGACATTCCATCGAAATATCGCGCACCAGAAATCTAAAGACTAACCATTGAGATTTCTTGTTTGTTAGCGCGAGAGAATTTCAAGTACTTGATTCACCCGTCCAGCGTGAATGGTTTCTTCACGTCCATTGAGACGTAACAATTTCTCAACTTCTGGATCGGTTTCTTGATCGGCCCAAGCTTGGTAACCGGCATCACCGTTCATTTCACCTTGGACGATTCCCTGAAACATTTCCACAGAGATTTCATCGGGCATCGGAATTGGCAGAAGTGTGGCGACTTCTGCTGACGGCTCCCATTCGCGACCGAGTCGAATTGAAAGTGCTTTGGCGATACGACGAGCATGGGCTAGTTCTTCACGACCATTACGACGCAAGAGTTCGGCAGCTTCTTCGTTGCCGATACGGTCGGCCAACATGTTGTAGAACTGCTCGCCGCTGCACTCGAGACGGTAAATAGTTTCCATTGCCTTGACATCAAGGACGCCTGCACCGTTTAAGGCGGCGGCGGCGGTGTAGAAATTCTCTTCCATGGTTCATTCTCCTCG
>CALEHE010000036.1 GCA_937876415.1 uncultured Actinomycetes bacterium | reverse complement strand
GATCTTGAAGATCTGGGTGCAGTGAAAGTGCGCGTGCCTGGCGGTGACACCGTGTATGCAATTCCCGAATTTGCTCCCGCTCGTCTTGCTCCCGAAGATCAGTTGCGGCGTGTGATGGGTGAGTGGGTAGCCGATATTCAACATAGCGGTCCTATGGTTGTTGTACGTACACCTCCGGGTTGCGCTCATGTCGTGGCATCGGCGCTCGACCGCAGCGGTATGCATGGACTCATTGGCACGGTCGCGGGTGACGACACCATTTTTTGTATTGCATCTGAAGATATTGGCGGTGCCAAAATGGCCGACAAACTTCGTGAACTTGCGGGCATCGCAACGAACTCCAAGGTGAGGAAAGTTTCATGACCGAGCAACACGATTCAAAAACATTGTGGCATGGGCGATTCGCTGGAGGACCAGCCGATGAGCTCATGGCGTATACGGCCAGCTTGCCGTTTGACCAACGCCTGTGGCTTGACGACATCAATTGTTCAAGGGCTCATGTGAAAGGGCTCGCACATGTCAACATTTTGACCAACGACGAACGTGATTCGGTACTTGCTGCGTTGCAAACCGTTGAAAATGAAATGTCATCAGGTGCTTTTGTCTACGCGCCCAGTGATGAAGATATTCATACGGCTGTTGAACGACGGGTCACCGAAATTTGTGGAGCACCTGGAGCAAAGTTGCATACGGGTCGTAGCCGTAATGATCAATCAGTCACTGGCCTGCGTCTCTGGTGTAAGCGTGAAGTTCCGAAAGTCATCAATCGGATCATCGCGATGCAAGAGACACTTCTGGCTCGGGCAACTGAAGCTGGTGTAGGCGACGACGCTGTTTATCTGCCTGGCTATACGCATGTACAAAGGGCACAACCGGTTCTTTTGGCGCATCATTTGTTAGCTCACGGTTGGGCTTTCGGTCGCGATATTGATCGTCTGCGTGATGCGCTGAAACGGGCTGATGTATCACCACTCGGCGCAGGTGCTCTCGCGGGGTCGTCACTTCCGTTAGATCCTTCATTCACGGCTCACGAACTTGGCTTTGCTCAGCCATTTGAAAACTCGCTTGATGCAGTGAGCGACCGTGACTTCGTTGCGGAAATTCTCTTTGGTCTTTCAATGGTTGCCATTCACTTGTCGCGTATCGGCGAAGAGTGGGTGCTGTGGACCAGTGATGAATTCGGTTTTGCCGTTCTCGACGACGCGTACGCAACTGGTTCGTCGATGTTGCCGCAAAAAAAGAATGCCGACATTGCAGAACTAGCTCGCGGTAAAGCGGGTCGTGTCATTGGCGACCTCGTCGGACTATTGACAACACTCAAAGGTTTGCCACTCGCCTATAACCGTGATCTACAAGAAGACAAAGAGCCTCTCTTTGATGCGATGGATCAAGTGTCATTGGCATTGGCTGCTCTCAACGGCATGATCGCCACTGCTCGATTCGTTCCTGAACGTATGAAGTCAGCCGCTGATGCTCCAACGATGGCCGCAACCGACCTTGCTGAGTTTTTGGTGCGAGCCGGAACCCCGTTCCGAGATGCACACGCGATTGTGGGTGCTTTGGTGCGCCGCACATTGGCTGGTGAAGGTTCGTTAGTCGACCTTGTGACCGCCGAACCAACACTCGGCGCAGAAGCAGCCGCCCTCATAGCGCCAGGCGTTGGCGTCACGATGCGCACCACTCCAGGTGGGGCTGGTCCAAAGCCAGTCGCTGAACAGATCAAGAAATTCGCGACTGCTGTCGCAAACTGGAAGCTGTTGTGAGTCGAGCTTTGCAACAGATGGCACGGTTTTCTGGCCGCTGTCGCTGTGCAGATGATCGCTAATTTAGTGACCGAGTTTGTCCGAGTTGGCCCACAAGGGATGTAACACAATGTCGTATGTTCACACACTCCGAGTTCGTTACGGCGAATGCGATATGCAACGCGTGGTATTCAACGCCAATTATTTTGTGTATGTCGATGATGCTGTTGACACCTGGACTCGTCACGCTCTTGCTGACGAACTAGCGAAGGCCGGGTCTTCAACTGATCTGCACGCAATCGGTTTTGATTTCATGCTCAAGACCACGCAGCTCACATGGCATTCACCTGTGAAGTTTGGTGACACCCTTGACATGCATTGTGCGGTGTCACGATGGGGGAATAGCAGTTTTGATGTCGCGATCCACGGACAGGTCAACGGCGATTCACGATTTGATGCCGTGATTACCTACGTGAGTGTTGACCCTAAGTCACAACGACCGTCACCAATACCCGACATCGTGAAAGAAGCACTCAGTAAATAAACACTGGGCGAATAACTAGTTACCCCAATGGATCCATTGTCCATGAGGATGGGTCGTCGCTAATCGTTGAACAGCTCGTTGACCCTGACGCCAGGTCACCAACGTGATCACGGTGATGAGTTCATCAGATTCTCTATGACCAGGAAGCTCAGGAGTTTCATACGGACTCTCGGCAATGACCCAGCTGAGATCTCGTTCAGTTCCGACACGATCAAGTTCATGAACAAAGGCGATACGTCGTTCGGGCGAAAGATAATTCAATACCCAACTTGTCGTCACGACCGGATGTCCATGTTTCGCCCCTCGTTCAA
>CALEHE010000035.1 GCA_937876415.1 uncultured Actinomycetes bacterium | reverse complement strand
TACACCGTGATCTGGTAATCGGCCTTGGCTAAGTGACTCGCCATGGGGGCGCCCATGACTCCGAGTCCGAGAAATGCCACTTTGGGTCCGGTGCCGATTGTAGGAATTGGTCCGGTTGCGTCTTCAGGAGTTTGTGCCATGCCCTCTAGTTTGTCAGGCTCTGAGGTACCACCATGAGCAAGAACCTCCATATTGACCATCTCGTCTACGCGACCCCCGATCTGGCGGCCGCTGTTGCCGACATCGAAGAGCGTTTTGGCGTTGCCCCAACGCCTGGCGGAGCCCATGTTGGACTCGGAACTTTCAATGCTTTGCTCGGTCTTGGCGGTCGCACCTATCTCGAAATTGTTGGGCCCGACCCTGCTCAACCCGAACCCGTCAATCCAAGACCTTTTGGTATTGATGATTTAACTGAGCCGTCACTTGTTGCATGGTGCGCCGCGCCGCAACGTGCACTCGTTGATGTTGTGCAAGCGGCGCGCGAGGCTGGTTTTGATCCGGGCGATGTTCGTGCCATGAGTCGCCAACGTCCTGATGGCGTCTTGCTCGAATGGGAGCTCACGTTGATGTCTTTGCCGATTCCTGAAGGTGGCGTGCTTCCGTTCTTCATTGATTGGGGTCGCACGGTTCATCCGACCGCTGATATGCCCATTGGTGGAACATTGATGGTGCTCGATCTCTTTCATCCGCAGCCGCGAACAATTGACTTGTTCTTGTCGGCGGTGAGCGATGAGTCTCAACTCGGTGACGAAGAAACCAACATCACCCTCAATTATTCAGATCACGCCAAGTTGACTGCCGAAATTCTGACCGCGAACGGCTTAGTCATCCTTCACTAACCGTTTGGGTCAGTTCATTCAGGGGTGACGTAGGCAGCAGTTATGCCACCGTCGATGATGAGTGATTGCCCCGTCATCCAACTGCTCTCATCAGAAGCCAAGAACAATGCACCGTTGGCGATTTCAATCGGATCACCGAAACGACCCATCGGAATATGCACCAAACGACGATTGCGCTTGGCATCATCGCCCAAGAACTTGGCCAACATCGGCGTCATAATCGGACCAGGGCACAACGAATTCACGCGAATTCCTTGGCGGGCGTAGATCACAGCAATCTCGCGAGTCATCGCCAGCACCGCACCCTTAGACGCTGTGTACGCAACTTGTGGTGTCGCTGCACCCATATGCGCCACAAAGCTGGCCACGTTCACAATTGAACCGCCGCCAGATGCCAGCATCGCTGGAATCGCGTAACGACAACCGAGCAAGGTTCCCTTGACGTTGATATCCATCGTCTTTTGGTACACATCAACCGAAGTATTCGTCGGGCCATCGTCCTCACTCAACATCACACCGGCGTTGTTGTACAAGATGTGCAGACCACCAAAGGTCTCGACGGCGTGCTGAACAGCGGCTTCTACTGATCCTTCATCGCTGACATCGCACCGCACAAAGGTTGCTTCGCCGCCAGCAGCGTCAATGGCGTCGACAACTTCGTCGCCATCAACAACGTCAGCGATCACAATCTGTGCACCTTCTCGGGCGAACAGTTCAGCACCAACACGACCAAGGCCAGACGACCCGCCGGTGATGATGGCAACTTTTCCTTGTAGACGACCCGCGACTGCGCTCATGACAAACTCCGTTCTTTGCTCACGACGATACTGCCCGCATCGGCAAGAATGTAGGAGTGATCGCTGAGCAAAGGCCACACACTGCGTCAACGCTGACGATCATGACGCTGAAGATCATGACTTGGAATCTGCAGGGTTCACAACGGCCCGACATGTTCAAGATCGCCGACAAGATTCAGCAGCTTCAACCCGATGTCATTGCGATTCAGGAAATTCAGAAACATCAAGCCCGTGCACTATCTCGAAGGCTCGGCTGGTCGTATGTATGGGCTTTCAAACACAATGGTTACGGGCCACTACTTCCCCGCCGCGCCGAGGGCATGGCAATTATGTCGCGAACGCCTCTCACGAATACAGGTAAAACCACATTGAGTTCTGGCTACGGACGTTTCACCTATCGTCGCCGAATTGCCACGTGGGCCACTATCAATATTCACGGTCAGCAATTCACTCTCTTCAACACCCACCTCGCATCTGATGACAACGGCGACGAAGGCACTACTCAGTCTCAACGATTACGCGAGATCATCGACGCCCACGCTCAACTACCCACCGTGATCGCTGGTGACTTTAACGACCATCAACGACCCGACATCGTCGAGGTTCTCAATAGCGACCAGAACCACGATGCATGGAGCTACGCCCAGTCGCGATCGCGAAACGGACTCACTCATCCAACGAAGAATCCGTATCAGCGACTTGATCACATTTTGGTGCCACGAACTCACACGATTACGCGTGTTGAAGTTTCGGACACTGATCACTCATGGATCACTCTGTCCGATCACCTTCCGGTGATCGCCACAATCACATTCAATTAGATCCGTTCAAAGTAACGGTTCTTTTCCCAGTCAGTCACGGTGCGATTGAAGGCTTCCCATTCGCTTTCAGCCGAACGCAAGATCCAGTGGTGAACATTCTCTCCGAAACACTCACGAGCGATTGAACTATTGCGCCACAACTCGATGGCATCAGGAAGGTTCCACGGCACTCGCCCAACGTTGGCATCTTCGTATCCGTTGCCGGCAAATGGTTCGCCTAACGACAACTTGGTCTTGATGCCGTACAGGCCACCAGCAATTGTTCCGGCGAATGCTAAGTAACTATTGGCGTCAGCACCAGGAATGCGGTTCTCAACACGAGTTCCCGAACCGTGACCCACCTTGCGGAAGCCGAGAGTGCGATTGTCGACTCCCCAACCAATACCGGTTGGCGCCCACGAACCAGGCTGGAAACGTCGGTAGCTATTCACTGTTGGCGCCCACAGCAAAGAAAACTCTCGAGCAGTGTGAATCTGTCCAGCCAAGAAATGGCGGAATGTTTCGCTCATGCCCAAGGCGTC
>CALEHE010000034.1 GCA_937876415.1 uncultured Actinomycetes bacterium | reverse complement strand
TCAAGATTCGTTGGCGGGCGTAATGCAACTGGGGGCAACGTTGCCGGCCTCAAAACCACCGACGATTCTCCTTGCGAGCAGGCAACTAAGGCTAGGCAAATAAAGAGTGCCGTGAGCCGTCCGCGCATTAGATAATTCTCTCACAAGAAGTGCAATGAAATGGGTTGCAGGCTCGCTTGGCGATTGTTATAACTGCCAAAGTTTTCAGTTCGCCACGCCGCGTGAGTCAAATCGGCGCACCGAACTCACCGGAATGAAGCGCATGTCGCCAGAAGGAGAAAAAGTGCCTTGAACATCAACGAGCACTCTGGTCGCTGACGATGTATAAATGCAGAAAGTGCCATCGGCATCAACGGGAACAACCGCCAAGTTCGCGACCGATCGACCGACCGTCACATTGGCATTTGATTGAGCCTGAGGACCAGGCACCAAAGTTGAGCACTTGTCGGCCGTGGCGTATCCAGCGGCTTTGGCATCGGTCAAAGTGAGATTAATCAGCACCGCTGAAGCACCTACTGGTGCAGACATTTTGATGACTGCACCGGCTTTGAATACATCAGCGCAATTATCGGTGCACTTACGAGTATCAATCAATCGTGATGGCGCAGCTGGCGAGTATCCCCACTGGCCGACTGGGCTGGGTGCGAAGACTCCCTGCACATCAATGATCTGATTCAAACTGGCATTGGCCAAAGTACAAAAGCCGGGCTTGTCGCCAACGACTCCCATCGGTACTACTGCCAAGTTCGCAACAGTGTCATCGTTGCCATAGTTGATGTTTGAACGAGTCTGTTCACCAGCTTGCAGATTTTCACATGAATCAGCAGTGAGGTATCCGGCTCCAGTTGTGCCAGTCACCGTAATGTTCGACAATATCGCCACCGAACCGGCGGGAGCATGTGCGACGACAACTCCATTTTCACTGAGCGCAACAACTTTGCCACCAGCGCTTCGCGTGTCAAAAACACGCGTTGGCGACAGTGGCGTAAACATTGTGGCTTTGCTGTCAGCAAGACGTGACGGCATAAAGAAACCTTGTGCGTCAACAATGACGTGCATCGGACTGGAGTTGTACAAGCAGAATCGACCTAAAGCATCGAGGGGCACCACCGCGAGGTTGGCTACCGTTGCGCCGACTGCGACATTGCCGTTAGACCAGGCGCGATCACCTGTCACATTTCCATCACAACTTTCAGCGGTCACATATCCTGTTTCGCTGGCACCAGTCAACGTGATGTTGACGAGTGCTGACGTTGCTCCAGCGGGCCCCTGTAACGGCACTGATGTACGCCATCCAGCCTGGGGACGATCCTGCCACGTGCACTTACGAGTAGTTGTGCCCGCTTCGACAACATTGCTGCAATAACGCTTGACCGACACGCCATTGACCGAGGCGATCTTCACCGCATCTTCGACAGTCCCACGAAATTCAAAGTGCATCGGATCACGAATAACACTGCTCTTCACTGTCTCAGGAGTAGTACAACCTCCACTCCAACCGTAACCACCCCAGAGCAAGCCCCACTTTTCAGCGGTTTGCACGACCCATTGCGGAAGGTTGGTGGCCATCGGTACCGAACAGGCAGTTGTCGGTGAATCGGCAGTTGGAAAGTAACGCACTTCTGGGTTCGCACCGACATTAATATCGACAGCCAATCCCCACGCGTGATTTGACAATGACGCGCTCGTGAGACCGACGCAATCTTTACGCGTGTTTGACGTACAACGATAGTTGTAGCCAATCGCATCGGTGATCCTGTACCCGTTGGCCTGAATCTCACCCAAAAAACCTTCGAATAAAGCCAAGGCGGCCGGAGGCGCCTGAATTCTTCCGGCCCTGATCGTTCCAACTTTGTCGGCGTTTTTCCACAACGCTGCTTCCCAATCCTTTAAAGCCGGCGAACCCGAATAAGCCCATCCATTGCTTTTCCAACCGGGATTCAGCGACCCGTCAGCGGCAATGGGAAACGGCGGTGTTCCCCAACCATTTTTAGCGGC
>CALEHE010000033.1 GCA_937876415.1 uncultured Actinomycetes bacterium | reverse complement strand
CGCGACATCATGGTTGGTACAAACAAAATCCAATCGGCACTGTGCTTGTCGACCGCAGCCAGTGTTGCTTCGGCGTCAAATTGCGGCAAGAGAACTAAATGGTTGCCGTGAAAAAGTGAACCAGCACCAAACGAGAACGGAGCGTTGTGGTAGAGCGGTCCAGGAATGCACACGACTCCGTCAACGCGCTGGCCCATGCCGGGTGCACCCACGCTGACGATGCCAGGATCGCCAGCAACGATCAATTTGGGTCGTCCAGTTGAACCACCAGAAGTCGGTGCCTTCATGGCGGGCGAGGTCACATCAGGTAGAGGTGAATCATCGTAAGCCGATGCGTCAAAGTGTGCGGGCAATGTGACACGGCCAGGGTGGGCCGATTGCTCGGCACCTACGACAAGCGCTGAATCGGCAAGTTCAACGATGGCTTCGCGCTCGCGGTTTGGCAAACGATAACTCACTGGCTGTGGAATCGCACCAAGTTTCCATGCGGCAATACATGCTTCGTAAAACTCAATTGAGTTTGGTAGAGCAACTGTGACGAAACTGCCAAATGACACTCCGCGTTCGGCATAGGCGCGTGCCAAGCGATTGGTGCGTGATTCGAGCGCTGCACGAGTCACCGATTCATCACCACAAGTAATTGCCGTGCGATTGGGGTTTTCGGCGGCTTTGTCGGCGAGCGCACGCATGATTGAAACAACATTTGGATTATTCATGAAGTGAAGTTGCTTTCGTAGAAGTTATGCGTTGTCGAGAGCGTTTTGCCAGGTGCGATGCCAGTGTTGCAGCATTGGCTCATTGCTTCCAAAGTTAAAGTTGGTGAGACCAATTTCGGCGCCACGTTGACACTGTTCGGCAGTTGGGAAGTCTTCGGTACCCACGACAAGCGCTGCGAAATCTGCACCGCGCTTGCGAGCCTCACGATCTTCTTCATTAACGATGGGCTTCAGTGAAGCTTCGGTGAGATCAACGGTACATTCGTTGACATTGCGACCGGGATACACACGGAACATCTGACAGCTCACCGGAGTTTCAAGCAGTACGACACTTGGGAACAACGTGTGAACAATGCTGACTGGCATTGTTGGTGGCCAATGTTCTTCGGGAAGGTCCACAACTCTTTCAGTTCCGACTGTGGGAAAGCCCCAGCGTGCATGTTTGCCAAAACTGTCGTAAATGGGATTGTGCAAAACCAAGTTGGACAACGTTTCACGATGCAAATAGTCAACGTGGTACGACTCGAGGTTGACGTCAAACGCGATTTTCCAGTTGGCCTTGAGCGTCCACGTGTGTTGGCAGACAATTTCGTGAGTTTCATAGCCGCACCACCGCAATTGGGGCTCGATATCGGCGAATGCTGCAACTGGGTCAACGTCATCGCTCAGTCCGACCGCGATTAATCCAGCGACGTCAGCAACGGGCAATGCTTGAAGTCCGAGAGTGCTCTTTTCAATATCGCTAAAGGCATAGGCCTGGGGTTGTCCCGCAACGTCGCCATTGAGCTCAAATGACCACGCGTGATACGGACAGGTCAACCGACGTGCTTCACCGCAGCCATCGGCAACTTGAGCACCGCGATGGGTGCACGCATTGCGGAACGCGCGCAAGACACCGTCTTCGGCCCGAGTGACGAGTACCGGGTGACCGGCGACATTCTTGGTGATGTAGGTTCCGGGTTTTGGAAGTTCACCAGTCCATCCAACAATATGAGCACCTCCATGAAACAGAACTTCAAGTTCTTTTTGGAAACGAACTGGATCGGTGAAGACAGTGGCCGGTTCGGTCATTGGGCCCGGCGCGTGATCAAGAGTTTTGCCCCGGTAGTTGTCAAGCAGACGACGGACGAGTTCACGTGGAAAGCGATCGCTGGTGGCCTGATCAGAATTTGTCACGGTCATATATTCCCCCTAGATAAACGTGAGCAGACCCCTCTGCTCACTCCTTGTAACAGTGTGTCAGATCATGGCTAGTAGGCGTTGATCGCAATGAAAAGTGCGCTTGCCGTGGCGATAATTGAGGCATCGGGGCGGTCCTCGCGTAGTTCTGCGTCAAGGAAAATCTTGCGTCCATCACGTTTTCCGAGCCAGGCGTGAATCACCAGGGGGACGTGAAGCGGGGTGGGCGCCTTGTAGTTGATCGTCAGCCGACCGGTGTAGGCCACGGTCTTGAGCAGGTTCAACATGAAGCCCATGGCATCGTCAAAGGCCAATGCCACAACTCCGCCATGACTGCGGGATGGAGCGCCTTCAAATGATGAGCCAATCACGAAAGTGGCCTCAACGCGATCGCCGCGCCGGTGAACTTGCATCTCAAGTCCGTGTGGACTCCCAGGGCCTGAACCGGGTCGGGTGATATGGCTCGTGAGGCGCGAATCGTCGGGAACTTCGTTGTCATGGGCCGAGGAGAACTGTGAAAACTCTCGTGTCCGAGCGATGCCTTGTTCGAACTGGTTGCTCAGCCCATCCAAAGCTTGGATCGCCGCTTCCATCGCATCAAGATCAACTTCACGTCCGATCACTGCATGACCTAGCCGGCGAACCGCACTGCCAAGGCGAACTCGAGTCTCATCAAATGTCGGGTCAAGACCTTCGGGGTACTTCATGTTGATGATTCCTGCACGTCTTCAATCTTGGTCGTATTGAGGTCGTTCAACCAACCCCGAGCGACAAGCAGCACAACGACACCAAACAAAACTGCGGCATTAGCCAACACTGCGACGCGCATCGTGAAGGTGTCACCGAGCCGACCCAAGATAAATGCACCGAGGGGAATACCAGCCAAGATCCCAAGAACATAGAAACTCATGGTTCGACCACGAAGATGATCTGGAACAGTTCCTTGAATCAATGTGTTGAGAGCCACTGCCGATTGAAGGTGCGCCAGACCGCTGATGAAATACGCAAGTAGTCCAACCCAATAGATCGATGTCATCGGAATCATGGCTGTGCTGACCGTGAACAAGATCAACGCGACCACGACTCGCGTCGAACGTTTCATGTGGTCACCAAGTACGACAGAAAAGAGTGATGAAGTGAGTGCCCCAAGCCCAAGGGCGACCAAAAGACCGGCGTTGTCAGTTGAAGGTCGGTCATAAATTCGGTCAGCGATCGCTGGAGCAATGTGTTGCAACGACTGCCCGCACAAAGAAGTAATGAAGGCAAGAAAAATAACGAGTCGTAGAGGGCGGTGACGCCAGACAAAAGACCCGCCTGCTTTGATGACGTCAGACGCCTTCCCCTGACTTGCAGCCGAGATGATTTGTCGGGGGCGCGATAACGCAAGTGCAGCAATAACTAAGAGGAAAGTGATGGCGTTAATGAATATTGCGGCACCAGTGCCAAGTGTGCTGACGACAAGTCCAGCAAAACCTGGTCCGATGGCGCGGGCCAAAGTGAATTGCACCGAATTCAACTTGACCGCATCGAGCAATTCCTCAGGAGGAACGAGAAGTGGTACGAAGCTTTGCCAAGCTGCAGTTTGGAAACCGGTGGCGATACCTCCAACGAGTGCGATGGAGACAATGAGCCCAGGACTGATTGACCCTGCGAGATATAACGTCCACAAGATGAATGCACACAACATCTGTACGGTCTGAGTGATCATCAAAATCTTGCGGCGACTCATGCGGTCAGACAAGACTCCGGCGTATGGGGTGAGGAAAACTGCGGGCAAGAGACCGGCCATTGATGACACGCCAAGCCAAGTTGAACTATTCGTCATGTCATAAAGCAGTGCTGGTACCGCGACAACTTGCATCCAGCCACCGGCATTAGAGATTGCAGCGGCAGTCCAAAAAAATGCGAAGTCTCGGTGGCGTAGCGCGCCTAATGACCCATGCCTCTTAGGCGGGGAAGAAGTTGTTTGGTCTGAACTCACAGATCGGCGATGGGGAAATTGAAATTGGTTGTTGTCACGCCACCATCGACGGCGATGATTTGTCCAGTGACGTAACTCGACGCCTGTGACGCCAAATACAAAACTGCCGCGGCGATGTCATCGGGATCACCAAGACGTCGAAGGGGAGTTGCATTTTCAATCATTGAACGCAGTTCGGGATTACTTGCCACGATCTCAAGGGCTTCCGTCAAGATTGCACCAGGCGCTACCGCATTCACGCGAATCTTGGGATTGAGATCAGCGGCCATCAATTCAACAGCGTGATCAAGTGCTGCTTTTGCCGAACCGTATGCGACATATCCGCGACCCACAACATGGCCGATTGCACTTGACACCATGACAATTGAACTTGCGCCGACGACCCCATTGCCGGCAGTCAACAAGTGAGGGACGCACTCGCGAACGAGGCGTAAACCATTGATGACGTTGTTCTCAAAAGCATTACGCAAGTCTTTATCGCTGGTGTTCATGAATGGCTGTGGCATTGAGCCACCGACCACACTGATCACTGTGTCAATACGACCAAGTTCGTCAACAGTGCGTTGCACCGCAGCAGATACATCTTCGGCGTTGTTGGCATCGCAGGGCACAACGATTGCTCGTCGACCCATTACTCGCGCTTGGGCAGCAACGTTCTCGAGTTGATCAACACTTCGTGCCATGACTGCAATGTCGGCGCCGGCTTCGGCTAACGCCAAAGCACTGGCTGCACCAATACCTCGTCCAGCACCCGAGAGCAGCGCAACTTTTCCAGACATGTTGTAACGATCAAGAACAGACATGGTTCCCCCAATAGACAAGTGAGTAGTTCTAAAGATTCAGTCGGTCAGCCAACGACTGATTGACTCAATAACGCAGGCAGGCTTGGCGGAGCCTTCAATTTCAATCGTGATGACGATGGTGGTTTGCAAACCACCTTTCACTTCGGTGACTGCAGTGAGTTCAGCACCACCGCGAATTTTTGAACCAACTTTGACCGGCGATGGAAAACGCACTTTGTCGGTTCCGTAGTTCACACCAGCAGAAAATCCTTGAACCTCAACGATCTCGGGCAAGAACAAATTTGATATTGACAAGGTGAGATAGCCATGAGCAATTGGTGCACCGAACGGGCCCTGGGCAGCACGTTCGGGATCAACATGGATCCACTGATGATCTCCGGTTGCTTCGGCGAAGAGATTCACGCGGGCTTGATCAACTTCCATCCACTTGCTATAACCAAGATGTTTGCCGAGATGACTTTGCACATCATCGGGACCGTGAAGGGTTGTAACTGCCATAGAAATCTTCCTTGTGAATGTTTAGCGAGCAAGGTCGGCTAAAACGGCGTTGGCTTCGGTGATGATGCGATCAATGAGATCAGCGCAAGTTGGAAGATCGTCGATAATGCCAACGACTTGTCCACTTGCCATAACACCAGATTCGGTCTTGCCATCAACAAGCGAAGTCTTGAGCAACATCGGAGTGTTAGCAGCCATGACCATCTGTGAATACGACAAGTCCATTGATTTCTTCATGGCCATTCCCTCGCGCATCATGTCGCTGAGTTTGGCACCAGTCATTTTGCGGAACTTGAGCGCATTAATTCCGGCACGAGGTAATGCCAAGAATTTTCCGCGACTGCTTTCGAGTTGATCCACAAGTTCGGTGCGCAAAACGCGGTGCGGAACTCCGTCAACTTGAATTGATACGACCGTGTCAAGAACACCCTTGGAGATGTAGTAGTCCTTCACGGCTTGTGGTACCGATGAATCGCTCGTGAGTAAGAAGCGTGTGCCCATGGCAACGCCTGATGCTCCATAGGCGAGTGCAGCGACTAGGCCACGCCCGTCAAAGAACCCACCGGCAGCAATGACTGGGACACGTCCCGCAACAGCATCTACGACTTGGGGTAATAAAATTGTGGTTGGGACAGCCCCAGTGTGGCCGCCACCTTCGCCACCTTGAACGAGTACCGCGTCAACGCCCCACTCAAGAACTTTCTCGGCGTGACGTTTCGCGCCAATTGAAGGAATAACAACGACGCCGGCATCTTTAAGACGCGAAATCAAATCAGGTTTTGGTGCCTGGGCAAAACTGGCAACTTTGATTCCTTCATCAATCATCAAACTGATGCGATCTTTGACATCCGCTGAATCGGCGCGCAAGTTGACGCCGAATGGTTTAGTCGTGCGGCTTTTGACTTCGGCAATTGATGACTTCAACTGATCAAGATCCATAGTGGCGCTGGCCAAAATGCCCAGAGCCCCAGCGTTAGCGGTAGCGCTCACAAGCTTTGGTCCGGCGACCCAACCCATACCTGTTTGCACAATGGGATATTTGACTCCGACTAATTCACAGAAAGATGTCTGTAATCGCGGTGCTGGTGTGACACTCATGCTGGAATCTCCCGGTGACGTAGACCTTTGGGGTCAATAGTTTCGATCGCAGCACTCTCTTCGGCTGTTGGTGGACGACTTACTGGAACATCTGCTGGAATTACTAATTCGAATCCGGTGTTTGCGACAACATCGTCGACGCTGACTCCGGGGTGCACACTGACGAGCCGCATCGAGTTGTCAGGCGAATTGAAATCAAGCACGGCAAGATTGGTGACAACACGGCGTAGATCATGGCGCTTGGCAATAAATCCGCCGACTTTCTTGGCACGGTCGTAACCAACACCGCTCACCATGTCAACGCTTGGTACGAATACAGTCGACTGATGTTTCGGAATGAAAAAACTTGTTGCGTTGTTGACGGTATTGCCTGGCCCACCACGAACACCGAGCAATTGCGACTTGGGCTTGGCCCATGCCCCGATGTTGGCGATGTTGCTGTTGCCATAGCGATCAATTTGGCTCGCACCCATCATCACGTGGCGGCGACCTCCAGCAAGAGTGTCAAAGACACTGCGGAATGGAATCCATCCTTCAACAAGCTTTTGGGTGCCGCCGATAGGTAGGTCTCCAGAGACGTAGAACGCTTCTCCGTCGCTGATCATTAAGTCAGGTTCGAATGTGGCTCGAGCAACGCGCGCCCCGAGCATCTGCATGACCCCCATGCCCGAAGCGAAAATTTCTCCGTCGCCGCGCCATGCTTCAGCGCAGGCAACAGCAATGACATCAGCGAGTGCTACTGAATCGCTCATTTTGCGGCCTCCTTGACTGCTTTGGCTGCGGCTTCTTTTTCTGCTCGCCATGAAAGAACTTGTGATTGGTAGTTGGCTTCATCACCAGCTAAGAAACGATCGCTAAATGCTTTCCATGTCTCGGGGTCGCGAGCGGCATCAACGTAAGCCTTTTGGAATGCTTCGTCTCGGCCGTAGTCGGGTTCACATGTGGTGAAGTGTGCACCGTTGGGAGCGTGAATCACGCCATCAACCATTGAACGATTGATCTTCAGTGTGTG
>CALEHE010000032.1 GCA_937876415.1 uncultured Actinomycetes bacterium | reverse complement strand
CAACTCATGGTCGAAGGTGGAGCTACAGTCGCTTCGTCGTTCCACCAGCAAAATCTCGTTGACCGTTATGTGCTGTATGTCGCACCAGCATTCATGGGCGGAAACGATGGTGCGCCGTTGTTCAATGGCGAGTCCGCTCCATCAATGCAACAACTATGGCGCGGCACGCTGCGAAACGTCAAGCAACTTGGATCAGATATTGAAGTAACGATAGATAACCCCCGCACGATCGAGGAAAAAACATGACCAGTAATTTTCAATTTGCGCCAATCGAAGAAGTCATTGCTGCTATCGCACGTGGTGAGATGATCGTGATGGTCGATGATGAAGATCGTGAGAATGAAGGCGATCTCATCATGGCTGCTCAATTTGCAACGCCAGAAAATATCGCTTTCATCGTTCGTCATAGTTCAGGTGTTGTTGTTGCGCCATTAAGTGGAGATCGCTGCGATGATCTACGTCTCCCCCTCATGGTTGAACACAACACTGAGAGTCATCGAACTGCCTTTACTATTTCAGTTGACCTCATTGAAGGAACCACAACGGGGATCTCGGCTGCTGACCGCGCTGCAACATTGCGGGCACTGGCAGATCCAGAAGAAAACTTTTCCTCATTCGCCCGTCCCGGTCACATCTTCCCGCTTCGTGCGCGCGAAGGTGGCGTGCTGAAACGAGCCGGACACACCGAAGCGGCGGTTGACCTTGCTCGCATGGCTGGTCTTGAGCCGGCTGGGATCATCTGCGAAATCATCAACGACGACGGCTCAATGTCACGCTTACCAGAGCTCATCGAGTTTTCCCGCAAACATAATTTGCTTCTTTCAAGTATTGCTGAACTCATTAAGTATCGACGTCGTCATGAAAAACTCGTCACACGAATGGGTCAAGCCCAAGTGCCAACCGACTGGGGCAACTTCACGTGCACCGCTTTCAAGAGCGATGTTGACGGCACAGAACATTTGGCATTCTCACTTGGAACAGTTAACGATGGTCAACCCGTCTTGGTGCGAGTACACAGTGAGTGCCTGACTGGTGATGTGTTTTCTAGTCGTCGCTGCGACTGCGGTCCACAGCTACATTCGGCAATGTCTTTGATTGCAGAAGAAGGTCGCGGCATCGTGGTCTATCTCCGAGGCCATGAGGGACGAGGTATCGGAATCGGTCACAAGATTCGGGCCTACTCCTTGCAAGACGGTGGCTTTGACACCGTTGATGCGAACACCGAACTCGGGCTTCCGGTTGATAGCCGCGAATACGGAATCGGTGCTCAGATTCTTGCCGATCTGGGTGCCAACCAACTGCGGTTGATGACAAACAATCCGGCAAAGTATGGCGGAATTGAAGGTTACGGTTTAGAAATCATTGAACGTGTTGCCATCAACCCCGTCACAACAAAAGAGAACCTTAAATATCTTCAAACCAAACGCGACCGCATGGGTCACTTATTCAGTTTGCCCGAATCCGATTCAGAAAAGGAAAAGTCATGACTCGAATTTCAAGTAGCAGAACAGCACCCGATTCTTTTGACGGATCTGATTTAAACATCGGAATCGTGTGTGCTCGATTCAACGATCACATTGTCAGCGAGTTACTTGCTGGAGCCTTACGAGGTCTTCAACGATGCAAGGTTGATTCAAAAAACATCGAAACAGTTTGGGTTCCTGGTGCGTTTGAAATTCCACTTGCCGCAATCACACTTGCTGATTCGGGTAATTTTGATGCAGTGATCACTCTTGGTGCAGTGATTCGTGGAGATACTGCACATTTTGAATTTGTTGCTGGCGAATGTGCTCGTGGTATTCAGAACGCACAATTAGAAACAGGAATTCCTGTCATGTTCGGCGTACTTACCGTTGACAATAATCAACAGGCCATCGACCGCTCTGGTCCTGGTGTTGATAACAAAGGTGACGAGGCCGCAGTTGGCGCAGTAGAGATGGCTTTACTGGTTAACCAAATTAAGTCGACCTACCCCACACTCGAGTAAATCTCCGTTTTGAGCAGGTAACTGCACACTCTGTTGCGTCGCTGCATTAGCGGCGATTGCAACTAAGGAGGGCGGCATGAGTTTTCTGCTCAGTCTCCTCGTAGCGGTCTCGAGTATTTTGACCGCTCCATCGTCGAGTCCCGATCCCATTCGAGATTCGAAGCGTTTAGAGACATTGGTCTTCTCCACATCATTGCGAAACTTCGTTGCCCTCTCGTATAGTCATCCAAAATCAGACAACTGGTTTGATTGGACAACCGACTTATGCTCGGCTCCATTTGTCGGCAGTTCTGGTCGAACATTTAATTTCACTGAGCCCTGCATGCGGCACGACTTTGCCTATCGCAATTTCAAATTGATGGACCAGCGCTATTCCTGTTTGCGACGGGCTCCACAGCAAGTTTGCCCGCCAGGTGCAAGCGTTCATGGCAAATGGTGGAATGGCAAGGTGCGGTTAAGAATTGATACTCGCTTCCGCTCTGACATGCTGAACCACTGTGCTTCACGAACTTTTTTTGATTACTTACCCTGCAAAGCGTGGGCCACCGTCTTTTACAAAGCCGTCCGCACTGCTGGAGGTCTCTAACGTTTGGGATGGTCAGAGAGTTTTTCGGTATTTGAGTGCCATCACTTCATTCATGAACTCTCTGGCCATACCCCACTCGCGTTCAACCTCAACAAAGCCGGCGCGCTCAATGGTGCGTCGTGAGACCGTGTTTTCTTCAGCGATATAGGCAACGACTGATTGGATATTTTCATCCGGAGTAATTGTGGCGATCAACAACTTCACCGCGGCCGATGCGGCCTTCATGCCGCGACCCCACGGTGCGATCCAATACCCCATAGGAGCTTCACGAGTGATTTCATCAATGTCGTGAATGCTCACCAGTCCAAGTGGCATTGACGATTCTGAATCTTCAATCACCATGGTGACGTACTCAGGCTCGTTTTCAACAAACCATTCAGCATCTTCGAGTGAATACGGTCGTGGAATCAGGGTCCATCGTTGAATGGCCTCATCTTGACACGCATCAAAAATCCATTCAACATCGTCATACTCAAGTCGGCGCAACTGAAACATGCTGTTATTTTGACCTACCAATTCGGTAAATCGAAATGATTTACGCCATGAACGACGCACAACAGTTCGTGCAACATACGCGCAGTTGCACCCCAAATTGTTTCGTCATCAAGGTGAAAGAAAAACATAGGTCGATCCTCGGGAACTTCAACTCGATCAAAGTTCCACCATTCCCACGAGAACGTGTCGGCTCTCACGAGTTCGGCTAGAGGCACCCAAAGAGCACGATCAACTTCATAAGAACTCATTGATAGCTCAGGCTTTTCAAGAACCGTTGCAAGGACGGGCACGATATAACTACGACTCACGAATGTTGAAAGTGGGCTGAGTTCCGAATGTACCGTCACAAGTTGCGGGTGCACGCCTACTTCTTCGTGGGTTTCTCGCAATGCTGCATCGACAATTGATTCACCTTCGTCAACTCGACCACCCGGAAAACTGATTTCACCTTGATGATTTGAAAGTTTTGTTGAACGTCGCGTGAGCAATACTTCTGCACCAAATTCACCGGGGGCCAAGAGCGCCAAAACGGCTGAAACTTTCTCGTCAACTCGTGGTGTTATCTGCGCGCGCCCATCAATGGAGTGTTGCTGAATGACTTTGACCACAGATTCAAAAGTGAAATCAACTGTGTGATCACTCCACGCCGGTGCACCACCGCTTCGGCGCGTTGTGGGCGTCGGTATCTTTTGGGCTCCGCCAGCGCGGCGCGGCGAACCCGACGACATCACGAATCAGGCGACGACAGTTGGCTTCCAGCCCGATGACTGGAGTTCTTTCAGAATTTCTGCAAGGCCAGCCTTTTTCATATTGGTCATGGTCTTGCCCGGTGCTTCTTCACCGCGTTCCCATTCATCCCACGCGGCGATGATCTTGTTCAGGTCGGCAGCTGGACGTTCGAATGATGAAGTCATGAGCAAAGTTTACGCCTCATCGGCATAAAGACTCTCGTTGCGACACTTCGTGAGATCACGAGTCAATGAGGTCAAGGGCTCGGACTCGTCCACCCGTATATCGCACCTCAAAATTCTGCTTCTCAAACCGCTCGCGACCCACTAAACGAAGAATTTGCTGGACAACCCCTCGAGCTTGTTTCTCGTTGTACTTCTCGCAGAACAACACATGAAACGCCGTCTCTTCCGACATCGTGGTGTGAGCCACGAGCAGAGGGAAAATGGCGTCGTACGCGTTGGCGAAGTCGTACACCATCGTCGAACCATCGAAGTCAACAACCTCGAGGCGGCCACCCTTAATCACAAGTGCTGCGAATGATCCAGTGCCGATCGGATCGGTCCACACCACCAAACCAGTGCCATCAGGAAGTTTGAAACGCTTGGGTTTTGGCGCTGATTTTTTTGGGGGCTTATTCATGGTTGCTTGAACTCTCGACTCTTGTCGCGGATTTTGCTCGCCCACGTTCCCGCAGTATGCCCAGCAAAACGTCCGATTTCATCGGCCTTACCTTCGGGGGTCGCAGATATCGGTTGTTTGACCTTGGGTTTTGGTGATGAGTAATCGGTCCGCCAGACCACCACAGCGAACACGATCACAATCAATATCTGAACCAATCGTGTCGCCACGTCCATCCCTGGAGCCGCACAGGCCACTATCGCCACGCCTAAGACGATGTAATCAAGGATTCGATGTAGTCGCCGTCCCACCAAACGGAATGCCCCAAAGGGAGCGTCAACAATGGCGGTGTTGAGCACGATCAAGGTTCCGACGATGACCGGAATCAATGGTTTGGGACTTTGTAAACCCGTTGCCAACAACGCCCCGCCCACAATGTATTCAGCCAACTGATGAAGCCAAAACGAGCGTTTTCCAGGGGCAGGCATAGTCACAGGCTAGTTGCCGGTCCGCTTGGGCGTCAGAAGTGTCAGAAGTGGCACGGTTTCGCGCCCAAGAAGAAATAGCAAAGGGGCCGGTGGATTGCTCCACCAGCCCCGGTCGTATTCAGTTAAGTATTCAGTTGTGTATTCGGTTGTATGTGGTTGAAAGTGTGTTGACGGCGGACCGTCAGATCACATCATTCCGCCCATGCCGCCCATGCCACCAGGCATGCCGCCACCCATACCGCCGCCGCCGCCGCCCTTTTCAGGCTTGTCGGCTACGAGGCATTCGGTGGTGAGCACCAAAGCAGCAATCGAGCCAGCGTTTTGCAACGCCGCACGAGTCACCTTGGCGGGGTCGATGATTCCGGCCTTCACGAGGTCGACGTACTCGCCAGTTGCGGCATTGAGTCCCATCGCACCCTTTTCGCTTTCAACACGCTGCACCACAAGGGCGCCTTCCATGCCGGCATTGTCAGCAATGTTGCGGGCTGGAGCATCAAGGGCTTCCCACACGGTGCGAGCACCAGTGGCCTCGTCACCAGTGAGCGAATCGACAACGGCCTTCACCGCGGCACGGGCACGCAACAATGCGGTTCCGCCTCCGGGCACAACGCCTTCTTCGATTGCTGCACGAGTTGCCGAGATGGCGTCTTCGATGCGGTGCTTCTTTTCCTTGAGTTCAACTTCGGTGGCTGCGCCAACCTTGATCAAAGCCACACCGCCGGCCAACTTGGCCAAACGCTCTTGCAACTTTTCACGATCCCAGTCGGAATCGGTGTTTTCGATTTCGGCCTTGATCTGATTGATGCGACCTTCGACGTCAGACTTTTCGCCATTGCCATCGACAATGGTGGTTTCGTCCTTGGTCACGATGACGCGCTTGGCACGGCCGAGAAGATCGAGCGTTATGTTTTCAAGCTTGAGGCCAACTTCTTCGCTGATGACTTGGCCACCAGTGAGAACTGCCATGTCTTGCAACATTGCTTTGCGACGATCACCAAAGCCAGGAGCCTTCACAGCAACTGAGGTGAAGGTTCCGCGAATCTTGTTGACCACGAGAGTCGCCAAGGCTTCGCCTTCGATGTCTTCAGCAATAATGACGAGCGGCTTGCCCATCTTCATGACTGCTTCAAGTGCGGGCAACAAAGCCTGAACGGTTGAAATCTTTGAGCCGTACAACAAGATGTAAGCATCATCAAGAACTGCTTCTTGACGTTCTGCATCAGTGACGAAGTAAGGCGACAAGTAGCCCTTGTCAAACAACATTCCTTCGGTGAAATCAAGTTCGATTCCGAAAGTGTTGCTTTCTTCAACAGTCACAACGCCGTCTTTGCCGACCTTGTCGATGGCATCAGCGATGACATTGCCGATTGCTGAGTCAGCCGCCGAAATGGTTGCAACACTGGCGATCTGAGCTTTGTCTTCAACTTTTTGCGCCAACTGCTTGATGCTTTCAACAGCAGCAGCAATGGCCTTTTCGATGCCCTTCTTGAGACCCATCGGGTTTGCACCAGCAGTCACGTTGCGCAGACCGAAATGCACCATTGCCTGTGCAAGCACGGTGGCGGTGGTGGTGCCGTCACCGGCAACATCGTTGGTCTTGGTAGCAACTTCTTTGACTAACTGAGCACCCATGTTTTCAAATGGATCTTCAAGTTCGACTTCTTTAGCGATGGACACACCGTCGTTTGTGATGGTGGGTGCACCGAACTTCTTGTCAAGCACAACGTTGCGGCCCTTAGGTCCGAGTGTGACTCGAACGGCATCGGCCAACTTGTTGACACCTGCTTCGAGGGCGCGACGCGCTTCCTCGTCAAATTTCAGCATCTTCGACATGGTGGTTTACCTCACTTGCCGACGATGGCAAGAACGTCACGGCTGGTGAGGATCAAAAGATCTTCGCCTTCGATGGTGACTTCGGTGCCGCCGTACTTCGAGTACAAAACGGTGTCGCCTTCTTTGATCGCAAGGGCGTGATGCTTACCTGCATCGTCGCTCCAGCGGCCAGGTCCGACGGCAAGGACGGTTCCCTGCTGGGGCTTTTCTTTGGCGGTATCGGGGATGACGAGACCGGAAGCTGTGCGCTCCTCGGCTGCGTTGGGCCGTACCACGATGCGGTCATCGAGGGGCTTCAGGTTCATAATTCAAGCCTCCGTGGCTAGATAGTTGTCGGATATAAGTGACTGATATGAGCGTTAGCACTCGTACCTGCCGAGTGCCAAGGATAGGGGTGAAAGTGAGCAGTTAGCAACCGCCAACCGCGAGTGCTAACCCAAACGCTCCCCCCAAAGAACAGGTTCCGAACCCGTTCAGAACAGCTTCAGCGCAGGGGTGCGCCAAGAGCGGCACAGATCTCAGTCAGACGCTCAATCGGCAGCCCAATAATGGCGTTCAACGACCCTTC
>CALEHE010000031.1 GCA_937876415.1 uncultured Actinomycetes bacterium | reverse complement strand
CGTGACGAGATGAAGCATTGGGAAATGGCCAAGATCTATGGCGATGACGAGCGCGTTCGTTTTTTCGTCGGTGATGTGCGTGATAAGGACAGACTTTCGCGAGCATTACGCGGCATTGATTACGTTGTTCATGCCGCTGCAACAAAAATTGTTCCAATGGCCGAATACAACCCGTTCGAGTGTGTAAAGACAAACATCATCGGCGCAATGAACCTCATTGATGCTTGCATCGATAGAGGTGTGAAGCGAGTCGTCGCACTGTCCACCGACAAAGCCAGTAGCCCGATCAATCTATACGGAGCGACCAAACTCACTTCCGACAAGTTGTTTGTGTCCGGTAACTCATATGCCGGTCCAAATGACACCAGGTTTTCAGTGGTCCGCTACGGGAACGTTATGGGCTCTCGCGGGTCAATCATCCCCTACTTTCTCTCAATGCAGAACTCACCAACTGTTCCGCTTACCGACGAAAGAATGACTCGATTTATGATCACACTCGAACAAGGTGTCGATCTTGTATGGACAGCATTTGACGACATGGTCGGTGGAGAGATTTACGTCAAAAAAATTCCATCAATGAAAATATCTGATGTGGCCACAGCCTGCCTACCGCAGGCCAAACATGACATCATCGGTATCCGACCTGGTGAAAAACTCCATGAGCAGATGATCAGTCCAGATGATGCACCACATACATATGCATATGGCGACCATTTTAAAATTTTGCCTGCGATCCATAACTGGAGTGCAGAATCTGGTCGCATCGGCAAAGGCATACCTGTAGGTGAAAATTTTGAGTATTCATCAAATACCAACACCGAATGGATGTCGGTAAAGCAGCTTCAAGAATGGATTGAGAAAAATCGGTCGTCAATCGGAACGATCTGATCGACCATGTTTATTCCCTACGCTCGGCAATCCATCAGTGATCAAGACATCGCTGCCGTTAGTGAAGTTCTTCGATCGGATTTCCTGACGCAAGGTCCCGCCATTCCGAATTTCGAGACGGCGCTCGCTACATATTGTGGGGCCAAGCACGCGGTGGCGGTCAACAGTGCAACGTCTGCTTTGCATATTGCATGTCTTGCACTTGGGGTTGGTCCGGGCGACATTGTTTGGACAAATCCGATCTCATTTGTCGCCAGTGCAAACTGTGCTCTGTATTGCGGTGCAAAAGTTGATTTTGTCGACATCGACCCTGACACGTTTAACATCAGTATTGCGGCACTGACCGCCAAACTTGAGCGGGCAAAAAAATCTGGTTCACTCCCTCGCGTCGTTATCCCGGTTCATTTGGCTGGCCAATCATCTGACATGGCGGCTATCCATGCGCTTGCTCAAGACTATGGATTCAAAATTATTGAAGATGCATCACACGCCGTGGGTGGAACATACAACGGATCTCCAGTGGGCAGTTGTTTATATAGTGATATCACGGTTCTCAGTTTTCATCCAGTAAAGATCATCACTTCTGGCGAAGGTGGTATGGCCCTCACCAATAGCGCTTCCCTATCTGCTGCAATGGAGCGTCTTCGTTCACATGGAATTACGCGAGATAAAAATTTGTTTCAACATGCATCAGATGGTCCGTGGTACTACGAGCAGGTTGATCTCGGTTTCAACTACCGACTTACCGACATAGCCGCAGCACTTGGGCTTAGTCAGTTTCAGCGGTTGGATAGTTTTGTTGCGCGACGAAATGAAATCGCTCGCGACTACGATTCGCTCTTTTTAGGTTCAATATTCACAACACCAACTATTCACAATGATGTAATTTCTGCATTTCACTTGTACGTCATTCGAATGGCGTTTACGGGCGA
>CALEHE010000030.1 GCA_937876415.1 uncultured Actinomycetes bacterium | reverse complement strand
CAGTCGTTGCCGCCGGAGGACTTTTTGATGGACGCGGATTAGCAGCATCGTTAGCTCTTGGTGCCGATGGAGTCTGGATGGGCACGCGCTTCATTGCCACCCCCGAAGCAAACGCACCTCATGGTTACAAGTCGACACTCATTGAGTTGCCTGAAGACGGAACAGTGGTGTCACGGGCTTACACCGGTAAAACATGTCGTGTTGTTCGCACCGAATGGACTCAACATTTTGAGGAGCACCCTGAAGAACTGAAGAAGTTCCCCGAGCAAGTGATGAAATCAGTTCAAGCGGGCGCCAACCATATGGGTGCGCCTGTCGCCACTGATGTTGATGTCAATCGCGAATTCATGCCGGCAGGTCAAGGCGTTGGAGCAATCAAGGGATTGATTCCGGCTGGCGATTTAGTTCGACAAATCATGGCCGAAGCTGAACGAGTCATTGACACAATGAAGAAGTTCGCCAGATAGTCATCGTCCTCGACGATCTACTCATATAGTTGTGCCATAATCACTGACACTAGTTTGAGGAGTCAGTCATGAATATGCCCCGTTACGGCAAGCCCAACGTCGCCTATGTCAGTACCTGGTTTTCAGATCCCATTGACAAACCAATGTGGGCCCTCAACCTGATGAAGTATCGCCCCATCGCCGACTACCAAGATGGTCGCGACTTGCATATCAGCGGAGCCGACGCCGACATGTTGTACAACCCAACTGGTCCTTTGGCCGAAGTAGGTGGACGAGTCATGTTGGCCACCGATGTTCTCCATCAGATTTCTGGCGACCACATCACGTGGGATCGCGTTGCGGTTGCCTACTACCCCAAGCGCTTGGCCATGATGGAAATGCAGCAGCTTCCCAGTTTCATTGATCTTCACGCCCACAAAGATGCAGCAATGGATTTCACAATCGTGATGGCATCAATGCCAACCAATAATTGCCCGCAGCCGGCCGATTGGTCAATGTTGACCGAAGACGATCTCTTGCTAGTTCAGGTAAGTAACGAACAATCAACCGTTGACTTCGGATCATTGGTTACTTCGCGCCGTGTTGGCGAGTACCACGTTGAAGGTGTCATCGTCGGTGATGAACGTTCGTGGAGCCGCGCCACATGGGACATCATTGCTCGCACCGAAGTCGACAAACTTGTTGCTGCGAGCACGAATCTTGCCGAAGCATCGACATACGCCATGATTCTTGAACCACTCCTTGACATGATGCTCTAGCCCGAAAGGCCGTTCTATGAAATTCGCACTTGCCTTCGCCAACACTGGCCCATTCAGCAATCCCGACAAAGCAATCGCCATGGCTCAGGCCGCTGAGGCGGCAGGTTTTGAGTCGCTATGGACGGTCGAACATGTCATCGTTCCTTCGCAATATGACTCGCAATATCCATATGACGCTTCTGGCAAAATGCCAGGAGGCGAAGAATCACCAATCCCCGACCCGCTCATCTGGTTGTCATTTGTTGCTGCAGCCACAAAGACCATCAATTTGGCAACCGGAATTTTGATCTTGCCGCAACGCAATCCCGTAGTACTTGCCAAAGAAATCGCCACCCTTGACCATCTGTCAAAGGGTCGCATGCTGCTCGGCATCGGTGTGGGTTGGCTTGAGGAAGAATTTGATGCACTCGGAGTCCCGTTTGCCGACCGCGGAAAACGCAACGATGACTACGTCGCCGCAATGCGAGCATTGTGGACCCAAGAAAAAGCCTCCCATCACGGCGACTTCTCTTATTTCAGTGAATGCATCATGCGTCCACAGCCCGTGAACGGAACGATCCCCATTCATATTGGTGGACATACTGACATTGCAGCGCGACGCGCTGGTCGCCTCGGCGATGGATTCTTCCCGGGCAAGGGATCGCATGAACAGTTAGCGCGTTCATTTGAGATCGTTCGTGATACCGCTCGACAGTGCGGACGTGATCCTGAAGCAATTGAAATGACAACAGGAGGAAACGGCGCCATCGGCCCGAACGCCATCAACGAAGTGAAGGCTCTCACCGATATCGGGGTTGCGCGAGTCATCGTGCCGTCATTCTTGTTCTACCGTGACACTGCCGACTCTCTTGCTCGATACGGCGATGAGGTCATCAGCAAAGTCAACT
>CALEHE010000029.1 GCA_937876415.1 uncultured Actinomycetes bacterium | reverse complement strand
GCGGCGACAGAGACCGTGCTCCTCGTCGCTATGGCGCAGGCGCTGGTCGCCCATCGGGCCCGCGTCGTGATGACAGCCGTGATGCCAGAAACAGAGATGGCAGGCGTAGTGGACCACGTCGCGAAGACTTCGCACCTCGCGGACCAAAGAACGAAGCTGAACGTCGCCGCGAGGCCGTGCGCTTGCGCGGTGGCGGAGAAGTCCGCAAAGACCGTGAGCAAACCCCGGTCTCACGCGAAGCCGAGACCTGGGTTGATGAAGGTCGAATTGAAGACGACGTACGCGATGCTGCCGAAGGTGCCGTGCGCCGTGCGCTCGCACCGCGACGCACTGTGTCGGCGCGACCAAAAGATGAAGACGAATTAGATCCGCAGACCAAGGCCGATGTCGCCAAGGTTCTCGAGCCGGTTCGTGCCAATCGTCTCAGTGGTCGTTTGAAGGCTGCGCAAATCGCTTTAGAGCGTGAGCGTTATTCAGAAGCTAAGCGCATTGCTAAATCACTCACCAAAGAACTCTCTGGTGTGGCTGCAGTTCATGAGGTGATTGGTCTCGCGAGCTATCGCATGGGTCAGTGGCGCGATGCGACTGCTGCTCTTGAGCTTGCTCGTTCGATTCGGTTGCACATTGAAGATATGCCTGTATTGGCTGACTGTTATCGCGCTCAGCGTCGTTGGAACGATGTTGATGCAGTGTGGGCTGAACTCAAAGAATTGTCACCTTCGCCTGAAGTAATGGCTGAAGGTCGTATGGTTGCGGCCGGTTCACTGTCTGATCGTGGCGAATTGAAAGATGCCATCGAATTGATGTTGAAGGTTGCCGCAATTCCTCGTCGCGTTCACGAGTATCACTTGAAGCAATGGTACGTGTTGGGCGATTTGTACGACAAGGCCGGCAATGTACAAAAGGCTCGAGAATTCTTCCAGCGCGTTGCTCTGCACGACAAAGAATTTGCTGACGTTTCTGAACGTCTCGCCTCTTTGTAGATACGCGTTTTTTCACCGCAAGAGCGGGCACTCAGCACACAATAGACCGTCGTCAATTGACGATCTATCTGAAAGGTGTTGTATGACAACTTCTGAAAATGCGGGTATCAATCTTGTGGTCGTGCGCGGGTCGCTGAGTAGCGAACCAGTGCAACGAGACCTCACATCTGGGTCAACGGTGGTCAGCCTTGAAGTGACCACTCGACATGCCGACGAACCGACTCGTACGGTTCCGGTATCGATCTTCGACCCCACCAAGCCCGACGACATCTTGTCGTTATTGCCTGGCGACGAAGTGGTGGTGGTTGGGTCAGTGGCCCGTCGCTTCTTTAAAACCGCTGGAGGTACAGGTAGTCGCACCGAGGTAGTCGCATCTGATGTGGTGCCGACTCGGCAGAAGGTCAAGGTCAAGAAACTCGTCACACGCCACCTCGAGAGGCTGGGATCGGCGCTGGAGTGACGACTACTCTTGTCAAAGTGGTTTCGTAGCCATACGACGACAAAGGACTTCCCACATGAACCAAGAGCAGTTAGCACGCATGCGTAGCGGAGACGGTTTCATCGCCGCACTTGACCAAAGTGGTGGAAGTACTCCGAAAGCTCTGCGTCTGTATGGCATCGAAGAGAACGAGTACTCGGGCGATGCCCAGATGTTCGACCTCATTCACGGCATGCGCAGTCGCATGGTGACGAGCCCGTCCTTTGGTGGCAACCGCGTTCTTGGTGCAATTCTTTTTGAAGGAACCATGGACCGCGACATCGAGGGTCAGGGCAGTGCCGACTATTTGTGGAAGACCAAGGGCGTTATTCCGTTCTTGAAGATTGACAAGGGTCTCGCCGACGACGCCGACGGCGTGCAGTTGATGAAGCCCATGCCCGAACTTGATGCATTGTTGGCCAAGGGTGTCAGTAAGGGCATCTTCGGAACCAAGATGCGTTCGGTCATCAAAGAAGCCAATAAGGCCGGCATTGATGCAGTTGTCGCTCAGCAGTTCGCCGTTGGTCGTCAGATCTTGGCCGCTGGCCTGGTGCCGATCATCGAACCCGAAGTTGACATCAACAGTGCAACCAAGAAAGAAGCCGAAGTGTTGTTGAAGGCTGCTTTGTTGGCTGAACTGAACGCTCAGCCCGCTGATCAGCCGGTGATGTTGAAACTCACATTGCCTGCAGTCGATGACTTCTACCAAGAACTCGTGAAGCACCCAAGCGTGTTGCGCGTTGTTGCACTGTCGGGCGGTTACAGCCGTGAAGAATCAAATCAGCGTTTGTCGCGTAACCATGGAGTGATCGCCAGCTTCTCGCGGGCATTGACCGAAGGATTGTCGGCCAAGCAGAGCGAAACTGAATTCAACGCCACGCTCGACTCGACCATTCAAGGAATCTTTGACGCCTCACGAACGTGAGAAGTTTTAGTGCAGCGGTTGTTGATGCATTAGTCGTTAGTGCAAGGGCCGGATGACCGGACCAGTGCGCAACTTCGGAGTAAAGAACGTTGACTTTGGTGGCATGAGCAAACCTTCGTCGGCGGTTCGCTGAATTTCGGCAACAGTGACGGGGCGAATCAACACGCCTGCTGCGGCTTTTCCTGAAGCAACGATGTCGACAACAAGTCCGACACCGTGCTGATAACTCACATCGTGTGACACATTGGCGAGTGCATGCTCAAGTCGTGCGCCGTCAAGATCGCGAATACCGGCGAACATTTCTGGTCGCGGAATCATGAAGGTTCCGTTGCCCTGATCATCAATGAGAACAAGCGCACCTTTGTCTTGCATGTCATAGGTGATTGATGCAACAACTTTGCCAGCAGGTACAAACGAGAAGAACTGTTCAAAAGTTGCCTGTAATGCCGCAAAATCAATACCGGTGTACAGACGATGAATCGCTTCAACGCTCAGCTGCTCTTCAATCAGTTCGCCCACATAAGTCATGGTCAGTTCGGCTGAACCGTTGCTGCCCGTATCGGCCGTTCGCTGTTCGTCACGGAACGTACGACTAATTGCGTAACGGTGGTGGCCATCGGCAATAACGACCTCATTTGAACTCACGGCTTGCGAAATTGCGGCAACTCGAGCCGGATCAGACACTCGCTCAATGGTGTGCGTGACACCTTCGGTGGTAACGGTTCCGAGTAATTCGCCAGGAGCCCGTAACAACTCGGTGAGCCCTGCAGTGAGCGACAAACCCCACACTGGCGACAAGTTCGTCATGGTGGCGCGAGTTAAATCAAGACGGTCGGTCTTGGCTTTTGGGGTGGTGCGTTCGTGTGGCAATACGCCGCCCGCACCTTCGTCAACAACTTCTAGTGCTCCGATAACACCAAACGTTGTGCGCTCGGTACCAGCTTCATCGCGGAAGGTCATGCGATAAATCGTGAATGAAGGTTCGGCGTCTTCAACCAATACGCCTTGCGTGACCCAATTGTCCAACACATCGCCAGCGGCGTCGTACCGACCAGAACCATCTGATTCGACGGGTACATCGATGTGCACGATGTTGTTCGGATGACGTTGCGCCAAGGCTTCGCGATCGGCCTCGGACAAAACGTCGTACGGGGGAGCGGCCACCAAATTTAGGTCGGCTGAGGCGTAACGGAGAGCATGAAATGGTTCAAAACGAGGCACATCTCTAGATTGCCACGCCGATGTCGGTGAGCGCGTGACAAGATCGCTAGGTCATGAATATTTCTCACAAATTTCCGGTTCTGTGCGACCTTGACGGAGTCGTGTGGTTGGCCCACGAACCTATTGATGGTTCGGCGCAAGCCGTTGAACGTTTGCGCGCCCATGGACATCGCGTGTTGTTTGTGACGAACAATTCGTCAGCCACGGTGGCCGATCAAGAAGCGGCACTGTTGGCTGTGGGAATACCCGCGGTTGGTGATGTGATCACTTCGGCGATGGCCGGAGCGCATTTGTTGAGCGCTGGCGAACGAGTTTTGATGTGCGGTGGCCCAGGGCTCGCTGAAGCGATTGCCAAGGTGGGAGCAATTTCGGTGTCGCATGAAGAGTTCGAAGGTGGAGCACAGGTCGACACCGTGATTGTGGGATTTCATCGCCATTTCGATTACGAGATTTTGCGCCGAGCCTCAACCGCTATTCGCCAGGGAGCGCGCCTGATTGGCACCAACGATGACGCGACATACCCGACCCCCAACGGTCCGATTCCGGGCGGAGGCAGCATTTTGGCAGCCATTTCGACAGCGGCCGGAATTGACCCCATTGTGGCGGGCAAGCCACACCAGGCCATGGCCGATGTGGTGCGAACGTACGAGCCAAGTGTTGGCCCAGATGCCGTCATGGTGGGTGACCGACCGTCGACCGACGGTGGCTTCGCCGCCACGCTCGGGTGTCGCTTTGCCCTAGTGCGTTCGGGTGTCACCCCAGCAGGAGTAATGCCAGCCGATCACCCGTCGTGGTTTGCGGGAACGACCCTTGATATTGACGTGCCCAGTCTCGCTGGTGTTGCTGACTTTTTGCTGAAATAAGGCTCGTGAAAAATCGGGGTAGCGTCTAGTTATGGCTAAGAACCCGATCAACAAAAACTCAATGAAGAAGTTGTTCGACACGGTGTCTCCGATGGGGCCAGAAGCCGCGGAAAAGTTTGTTCGCGAACTTCTGAAGGCTGGCGATGAGCGTCGCCGCGATGCCGAAAAGATCGTGTCTGAAATTGTGGCCGCGAGCCGCAAATCGGCTGAGCAATTTGGCGATGCTGTTCAACGTGAGGTGGCCAAGCAATTGACCAAAGCGGTCAAGCGCATTGATCAATTAGAAAAGCAAGTCGAAACTTTGACCCGCAGCCTTG
>CALEHE010000028.1 GCA_937876415.1 uncultured Actinomycetes bacterium | reverse complement strand
CAGCCGCAGGAGCGTTGACTTGTGCGACGGGCGGCTCTTCGCCATCAGCCAACAAATAACCAATTAATGCTCCACACGGGTAGGTGTCACCTTGATTGCCCACGCGATGGAAACGACCAGCACCTGGCGACTCCACATCGCTTTCAACTTTGTCGGTCTCAATACGAAGGACCGCCATACCTTGCGTGATCTCGGTTCCGTCTTCAACGAGCCACTCGAGAATGGTGCCCTCTTCCATGGTGAGTCCGAGCTTGGGCATGATGAATTCAGTGGACATTTAGTTTTCCTCCGGAGACGTGTATAAATCTTTGCTTGTCACATGTCGTGCTTGCTCGTCAAACATCTGTGATTGGGCGGCGATGACGAGAGTTTTCTCGACATCAATGAGCAGGGGACCACTTGCCTCGACGCGAGCAGTGACAACACCGTCAGCGCTCACGGGCAGATCACGTTCGCCGTCAAAAGCCAAAATGGTTTTGCCGGTCATCGTGATTTCTTCGCCCAATTCGAGTGGACGAACCTCGGCAATTTCCATGGTGATGAATGAACCAGGTGCAAGGGGTACGCGAACTTTGCGGCCACCTTCGCCGAGGCGAACGAATACTCCACAGGCATCCCAACGGCCAACAGGATGAATGCGTCCGGCGATACTCGAGAGCCCCGTGCTCGCAGGTGTTGCCACTGCGGCAATGACTGCCCTCACGGTGTTGGGGTCGCGAACAGCACGTGCACCAGTGAACATTGAATTGATAAAGGCCAAGTCAACTAGTGCTAAGTCATCAATTGATTTGTCGCCGTCATCGACTCGTACAACGACCCGCTTTGAGCGACGACCAACATCTGACATATTGACGACACCGGTTGCCACAAATGCTGCAGCAGCCCCAGCAGATGTTCCGTCAATCGCTGACGGGTACACATTGTTGGTGCCAGTAGAAATCGCGATGAGCGGGGCGTCGGGCCAACCAATTGCCACATCGCGTGACGTGCCGTCTCCGCCAAGGGTAATCACTGCACCGACTTGCTCTTTCCAAAACCTACGGGCCGCCGCAATGGTGTCAAAGCGAGTGCCGCTGAGTGGCTCATCAACAAGAACAATGTCTCCCGCTAATCCTTCAGCAGCCTTTTCTGACAGCCGATGACGATCGGGCATGAGCAACACTTTGGTTGCCCCAGATTCGAATGCAGCGACGATGGCACGTCGAACGATTCCGACCTTCGTGCCATCAGAGGTATGCGTTGCTGGGGTCACCAAACGACGGATGTCTTTACCCGCATTGGGGTTGACAATAATTCCGACGGTGCTCATGGAGTGCTTAACTCTTGAGTTATCTAGCGTCGTGCCATGACGTCACGGACGCCTTTGGCAATGCTCTTGGCATCAGGGATGTAATGCGATTCAAGCGCCGGGCTAAACGGCACTGGCGAGAACGGAGCACCAATACGCGAGACCGGAGCATCAAGATAATCAAAAGCCAACTCTTGTATCTGTGATGCGATCTCGGCCCCTAGTCCACCAAAGCGAACTGCTTCTTGAGCGACAACAACGCGATTGGTCTTCTTGGCTGAGTCAATGATCAGATCGGTGTCAAGTGGCTGCAAAGTACGCGGGTCGATGATCTCGCAATCGATACCTTCTTCGGCGAGTTCTTTGGCGGCGCTGATCGCTTCGTTAGCCATGCGCGCATACGCAACGATCGTGACGTCTTTGCCGGGGCGAATGATGTTGCCCTTACCCAAAGGAATGCCGTACGCCTCGGTCGGAACTGGTGCACTCATACCGAGCAAGCGCTTGTGCTTGATCATGACTGTCGGGTTGTTCTCTTTGATGCACGAGATCATGAGACCTTTCATGTCGTATGGGTTTGATGGCATGACAACTTTGAGGCCAGGAATGTGGCACAACAATGCTTCGAGCGACTGACTGTGTTGGGCAGCTGCTGACAATCCGCCACCACCAGCAGTGGTGATGGTCATCGGCAAGGTTGCGTCTCCACCGAACATGTACTTCAACTTGGCGGCCTGGTTAACGATCTGGTCGAAGGCCACGCAGATGAAGTCCATGAACATCAAGTCAACGATGGGTCGCAAGCCAGTAACGGATGCACCAACGCCAAGACCAACAATGGCTTGCTCGCTGATGGGTGTGTCAACAACACGCCTTTCGCCAAACTTGGCCTGTAGACCAGCGAAGGTTCCGAAGACTCCACCAAAGGCACCGATGTCTTCACCGGCGCAAAATACGTCGGGGTCGGCTTCCATCATTTGCGAGACGGCTTCATTGAAAGCCTGTGCGTATGTGAGTTTGCGATCGTCGCTCATCAGTTTGCTCCAGTCATACTCGTGTACACGTTGACCGTGATCTGGTCAGGGGTGGGGTAGGGGCTATCTTCAGCGAACTGAATAGCGGTATCAATGTCGGCGCGCAGTTCGGCCCAGATGTCGTCAAAGTTGGCGCGAGTAGCGACACCATTTTCGATCATGCGATCCTCGAATGTAAAGATTGGGTCACGCAGTTTCCAGACGGCTACCTCTTCGTCAGAGCGATACTTCAAACCGAGGTTCTGAACACCGTGGTGGTTATAAAAGCGATAGGTCTTGGCTTCAATCATTGAAGGTCCGCCACCTTGACGAGCGCGCTCAACTGCTTCAACCGCAGCCTCGTGCACGGCGATGACGTCCATGCCGTCAACGATGACTCCGGGCATTCCATAACCAGCGGCACGGTCGACGACGTCGGTAATGGCCATGGTCTTGTCTCGAGGAGTGAATTCGCCGTACTCGTTATTTTCACAAGCAAACACAATCGGCAGGTGCAAAGCACAGGCCATGTTGGCCGCTTCGTGGAATGCACCGATGTTGGTTGAACCATCACCGAAGAAGGCAACAGCAACTTGGCCCTTGCCGCGGTACTTGTTAGCGAATGCGGCACCGACGGCGATGGGCGAACCAGCACCCACGATGCCGTTTGCGCCGAGCATGCCAAGCGACGTGTCGCTGATGTGCATCGAGCCACCCTTGCCCTTGCAATATCCGGTGGACTTGCCCATGAGTTCGGCCATCATGCGATTGAAGTCGCCGCCCTTGGCCACAAGGTGACCGTGACCGCGGTGCGTTGAGGTGATGTGGTCATCATCGTTGAGTGCTCCACACACGCCAGATGCCACAGCTTCCTCGCCGACGTAGAGGTGTAAGAAGCCGGGCAACTTGTTTGCTTCGGCGAGTCGACCGGCTGCTTCTTCGAATAAACGAATACGCACCATGCGACGATGGAGATCAAACTGTTTTGCTGATGAAAAATCCATAGCTACCTGTTTCTGTGAATAGATGTCTGAGTGAAAGTTCTTGTATGAAGTATTTGTATGAGGTATTTGTGTTTTACTCGTTGAGTCCGCGGGCCCAACGCAATGAACGACGCAACAGTTCGTAATACGCGGGCTTTTCCCATGAACAGCGTTCAATGCGCGGGTAGTAGTCAAGAACCGGTGCCATGTCGTAGTGACCACGGCAGTGTCCGAGTGTGTTGTAGAGAATTGAACCCTGACCTAAATCGCGTAAGTACATCACGAGATGTGTTGGATCGCAGTTCGTCCAGTCGGCTTCGACGAAACCTTTGGCGTCACCTTGCCAGGTGGTGTGTAGTAAACCATGAAGAGCATCGCGATTGGCGTATTCGCTCAAGTACAACTCGTCGTCAGTATCGAATGATTCGATACCAGCGACGAGCCAGTGATTGGGGTCGCTTACTTGCACGGTGTACGGCTGAATCGGTGGGTGAGCAACAAACTGACTGCCCAATGTGTCGGCCCACGATGGGAAACAACGCGGAGCATCAACGCCGTTTGGTCCACCCAAGGTAAGTGCTGCGTTAGTTCCGTGAAGTGCAACCCAGCGCCCACCGTTTTCAACCCATGAACGAATGTCGGTTTGGGCTTTTTCGCTCGGTCGAACGTCGCAGGTATATGACACCAAAATTGACGACTTGGCGATTCCAGCAGTGTCTTCATAATCGGGTTGCACGCGAACACGAAACTCTTCGTGTTCGCCGAGCAACGTCAATAGTTCGCGGCGCGCGAAATCAATGTCGTGATATTTTCCGCCAGCAACAAGCGTGACGTCAATGCGGCGTCCTGGTGTATTGCTCATGATTCTGCTCTGGTTCGAGTTCTGATTCGCAAATCGCGGATCAGAAGTCGATGCGCTTCAAGAAGCCACCATCAACGGTGATGTTGACACCATTGATGTGACGTGCAGCCGAACTTGCGAGGAATGCCACAGCGTTCGCAACATCGCTCGGTTCGCCCATGTGACCACTTGGGTGATTCTTTTCGGTGGCCTCGAAGAATGGGGGCATGGCATTCTTGATCATGTCCCAGTCGCCACCTTGAACCATGATCGGTCCGGGTGACACAACGTTGCAACGAATACCTTGTGCGCCAAGAACCTGAGCCTGACCAAGTGTCCAGTTAACAACCGCCGACTTCATCGCGCTGTAGCTGCCTGATCCGCTGGCGAAGTGCTCGCTGGTTGCGGTGGTTCCGATACTGATGACTGATCCGCCACCATTGGCGAGCGCTTCTTTGGCGGCGTCAACACCGTGAACGAGCGACATGAGGTCGATGTTGAAGTTGTTAATCCAGGCTTCGAGCTTGCGTGCAGGCTTGCCCGAGGTGTTGTGAACGTACACATCAATACCACCGAGCTGTTCGGCTGACGATGCAACCCAAGCGCGAAGTGCTTCGGGATCGGCTGCATCAACTGATGCGCCAACAACTTTGCCGAGCTTTGACATGTCGGCAACTGCGGCCGCGACTTCTTCGGCGTTACGTGCACAAATTGCGACTGATGCACCTTCGGCGAGCATTGTTTCGGCAATCGCGCGACCGAGGCCCTTGGTTGAGCCAGTGACTAATACTTTTTTACCCTGAAGACCTAGGTCCATGATGTTGCCCCCTGTTGTAGTTGTTGATTGTTATTACTGAAACTTGCTGAAACGACTATTCGTAAAACTACGACCGGAACTTCTTACCGGCGTGTGTCCTTCCAAGACATATCTTTGTCGACTCGTGGTTCGCCGGGAAGACCAAGAACTCGTTCGCCGATGATGTTGCGCTGAGTTTCATCAGACCCACCGGCAATTCGGTACCCAGGAGCGCCAAGAACATGTTCGCCCCAGGCGAAGGTGCCCCATTCGCCGGTATCGGCAATCAACGTTGCACCGAGAATCTTTGACATGACATCGCTGACATAGGTCATTCCCTCTGTCCACATGAGTTTGCCCAGGGATCCTTCGGGGCCAGCAGGTTGGCCAGCACGACGCATATCGGATGCTCGACGGTTCACGAATCCCTCAACACGGAAATGGGTGTAGGCCTTGGCGAGTTCTTGGCGCATCACCGGATCGCTCGTGACTCCCATGGCTCGAGCTGTTGCGATTATCTGGCGCCACGATCCACCGACACGTGAACCGCCGCCACCACCATCACCAGAGTGGTCACGTTCAAAACCAAGAGTGGTGAGCGCAACCTTCCAGCCTTCGCCTACCGGACCAAGCCGCATGGAGTCAGGGACGCGTACATCATTGAAGAACACTTCGTTGAACGACGATCCACCACTCATTTGCTTAATGGGACGAATTTCAATACCCGGCAGATCCATCGGAATGATGAACGCGGTCATGCCCTTGTGCTTGACGACATCAACATCGCTACGAGCAATGAGTTCACCCCACTCAGAGAACTGTGCACCCGACGACCAAACCTTCTGACCATTGATGACCCATTCATCGCCGTCACGTTCGGCGCGACAGGCGAGACCAGCCAAGTCGCTGCCAGCACCTGGCTCAGAGAACATCTGGCACGCGAGTTCGCGTGTTGCCATAAAGCGACCAACGAATTGTTCTTTCTGTTCGGGTGTTCCGTAAATATTGATCGTTGGCGCAATGAGTCCCACAGTGACGCTATGCGTTTCGTGACCAGTTGGGGTTACGAATAACGATTCGAGTTTCGAGTACGCCCGAGCGTATTCACGGGGGTAACCAAGGCCGCCGTATTCAACGGGTTGAGTGATGGCGTGATAACCGTGTTCGGCTTTGGCCTGGGTCCAAGCCTTGGCCTTTTCAAGTAACGCACTCTCTTCCTCAAACGTCAGCGAATGGAATACCGAGACTGAAAATTCGCCCTCGCCCCAGACGAGGTCTTTGTCATCAGATCCACCCGAGCGGTATTCGGTATGGGCTTCGAGCCATTTGCGGGCTGTTTCGATGAATTCGTCAAGTGGCGGGATGCTTGTTTGAGTTGAATTCTGTGCGGCAGACATGATGTGAGCGTAATTGACCCACTGATCAGTTAGAGAACTGGGGGTGGGGAATTTGACCTGCGGTACCTCGGTCATCAATTCCAGGTGTGGGTGGGCAATACTCGGTTCATGGCATCGGCGCAGAAGGTGAAACCAGTCGTGAAACGACTCGGGCGACCACCCGATACCAGTTCGGTTCAGACCAGAGAGCGCATTTTGGTGGTTGCTCGAGAAATGTTCTCGGTGCATGGGTACGAAATCACTACGAACCGCGACATCGCGACTGCGGTCGGCATCACCCCGGGGGCGCTCTATCACTATTTCGGCTCAAAACTGGCCTTGTATCTGGCGGTCCATGAAGACACCCAATCTCAGGTCTACGAGCAGTTCACCAAGGCGATTATCGGCCACGAGACATTTATTGGGCAGTTTGAGGCCGTGCTCGATATCGCCCATGAAATGAATATTGAAGACGCTTCAGTTGCTCGGTTCATCGGAGCGGTGAGGGTCGATTCGGGACGCCATCCCGATATGGCAGCAGCGCTTTCGACTCATGTGCGTCAGCGAGAGGGATTTTTCGCAGTCATGATTGACCTGGGCATCAAGCGCGGCGAAATCGCCCAAGAAAACCGCTTGGTGGTCCAGGCGTACCTTCTGACGGTGTTGATGGGACTCACGGACGCCGTCTCAGAGGATCATGAGTTGCAAAAGCGAGCGATTCAAGGAATCAAGATGGCCATGCGGGGTCAGCTCGTCAAAACATCCTGAACGCCCGAGACGCCCGAGCGATTTCGGCTTGGCAGGTTCTCCGCTTACTTAATTGGTCGGTCGGTTGATTATGGTTTCTTTGCTAATTCATTTATGAATGAAAGGGTCGATATGGGATCACTTGATGGAAAAGTCGCTTGTGTTACTGGAGGTACCCGAGGAATTGGCCTTGCAATTGCGAAGGCCTTTCTCGATGAGGGTGCCAAAGTTGTCATTAATGGTCGCGATAAAGCCAAGGCTCAACGCACGCTTGATGAATTGAACGCCGGCGCCAATGTGCATTTCATCGCTGGTGATGTGAAAAAGCGAGCCGACTGCGAGGCCGTCGTTGATGGAACTGTGGCGCACTTCGGACGTATTGACATTTTGGTTGCCAACGCTGGCGGCGCAGCCAATCATGCGCCCATTGCCGATCTCACTGATGAGTCCATGGAAGACGCTTTGGTCTGGAACTTCTGGCACACCTTTTGGGTGATGCGTCGGGCTTTTAAGTACATGATCCCTCAGCAATCTGGTCGAGTCATCAACGTCTCGTCAGTTGAAGGAAAAGTCGGTAAGCCCGGAATCTCAACCTATGTTTCTTCGAAGCATGCGGTCAATGGATTAACTAAGTCAGCCGCTCATGAAGTCGGAACTTTGGGCATCACGGTCAACGCAGTGTGCCCAGGTGCTATCGAAACCGATGTGATGATGGCTGAAGGTCCAGGCGCGGCTATCGCAATGGGCACTACTTATGAAGGTCTACTCGAAATGTTTGCTTCAGAGTCTGCCATTAAGCGTCTCAATGAAGTCGAAGATGTTTCTCTGGTCGCCGTGTTGTTGGCGTCAGATGCAGGTGCAGGTATCACGGGATCTTTGATCTCAATCGACGGCGGAACTTCGCCCTACTGATTTAGGAGAATGTCATGGGAAAACTTGATGGAAAAGTCGCTTGCATCACCGGCGGAACCCGCAGTATCGGTCGCGCGATGGCCGAGGCATTCTTAGCTGAAGGTGCCACGGTCGTTGTTAATGGTCGTGACGCTGCGAAAGGTGCCGTTGCTCTTGCTGAAATGGGCGGCGGACCGAATATCGCTTTTTATGCGGGAGATTCGTCAAAGCAGTCAGTTGTTGAAGGCTTGATTGATTTCACGATTGAAAAATTCGGAAAGTTAGACATCTGCTGTTTGAACTCGGGTGGAGTCAACATGACTGCCCCAGTTGCGCAAATGTCTGATGAAGAATGGAACCTCGAAATCGATTGGAACCTCAATCACGTTTTCTGGGGCATGCGTCGCTCGTTGCAGCATATGATCCCGCGTCAAAGTGGTCGCATCATCGTGACGTCGTCGGTTGAGGGCAAGTTGGGTAAGCCGGGTATTCCTGGTTATGTCGCAACGAAGCACGCGGTGAATGGTTTGGTGAAGTCGGCTGCCCACGAAGTGGGCACACTTGGCATCACGGTTAACGCCATCTTGCCGGGCATCATTGAAACTGACATTGTGCGTTCAACTGGTCCCGATTCGGCAGTTGCAATGGGACTCGGTACATACGAGAACCTCATCGCAGCATTTAGCTCTGAAGCCGCGACCAAGAAGCCGAACAGGGTTGAAGAGGTTGCTGCAGTCGCTGTCATGATGGCCACCGATGCGGCCCGCAATATCACTGGTTGTTTGTTCCCCGTTGACGGCGGAACTCTTCCATACTGATTTTCAGATTCATATCTGTGGCTAACGCCATTTAGTCAACGTCATGTAGGGGACAAGTGACAGCGTGACCTATTCGCATTTAGAACACGCCAATGATCTTGAACCCTCAGCGGGTCATCACCACTTAATCGAAAAGTGTCCGCTTCATAGAGAAGACACTTTTGATCCACCGTTTTATGTGGTGAGTCGCCATGAAGATGTTTTGGCAATGGTCACCGCGCCAACCCAATGGCTCAACGGCGATGGTCCAGGCGTGTTCTATCAAGTCGGTGGCGTGCTGGGATCGGCCGATGACCCCGATCATCGACGTCAACGCAAAGTGTTACAAGATGGGTTTCGTCCCGCGATGGT
>CALEHE010000027.1 GCA_937876415.1 uncultured Actinomycetes bacterium | reverse complement strand
TTTGTAGGAAAGTAACCGACCTACCTTGCGGTTACATTGCAAAAATGCACGCCTTCTAGCGTCGCCCATCTTGCACGGGCTCTGTGTCTGGCATAACCTTATTGAGCACAAAATACACGGGGCAAAAACGGGTTACTGGGCTGATGATCTGAAGAGCGGCCACGGCTCCTGCAATCCACAACCACTGAGTACCAACGGCTGCTCCCAGCACAACGCTGACCATGTACAACACTCCCACTATTCCATCGTGGGCCCTAATTTTTGCATGCATGATTGTTCCTCCTGGAATCTTTGTTCACGATTCGTGAACAGTAGAAACAATAATTAAGCCATCTTGTCATCACCTTGCGGTTACCTTGCGATAACGCTTACCAACCGTCAGTAATAAGGTCTTCATCGCCAACAACCAACATGTCATGGTGTGGATTAATGATGAAGGAGTCCCCAGGCTTGTAACGAGTGATGGCGCCACTTTCATAAACCACATCGAATTCGCCCGAGAGCACACGACCAGCATGCGCCATGTTGCACAATGTCGTGGTGGCAGTCGGACCGACGTGGTTGGACCATCTCCATCCGACAGGAAAAATTACCAGTTGCTTGGTATGGCGGGTAACCGAAAAACTCGACTCTGTCTTGATTGACAATTGGTCACCCACCTCTAACAATTCGCTGAAATCTCTCGCCAACAATGTCGACAATTTTTGTGAGAGCCAATCGCTCAATTGTGAGTCATCGCCTATCCCGAGGTCTCGACTCACTCGTTCTTGGTAGGTCTGGATCGTCAAACGTGCCGCAGGGAAATCGTCCAAAGCACAATGTGCCCGCGCTAACTTCTGGGCAGCTTGCGGCGAATAAGGCGCCACACGAGATAGTTTCTTTGCGATCATCAAACTTGATGGATCATCTCTGCGCAAGTGCAACGCATCTGCAAGCACATTGAGCGAACGCTCGAGAATGTCGCGAAGATTGTCACGAGTGTCGTCGATCCACACACGATTTATACCCGGCAAGATGTCTCGCTGAGAAATTGTGTAAGCGATAGTTGCACGTCGAAGTGCCGTGTCGAGATCGATGTTCTTCAGCGCTAGCTCAGCATCTTCGATGGCCCGCATTGCCGTACGCACATCCACCCGTGCATCGGATGGCCACACGAGTTCAGCTGATCCACCACTCGAAAGCAGGACTCTCTTTCCGTCGAGTCCAATTGAAGAAAGACCTTTGCGCAATCTGCTACACGTGGCGTTGAGAACAGACTCAGTTGAACTCGGCACTTCGCCATCCCACAGTGCATCAATCAATGCATCACGCGAAATGGGGCCCGACGCAAGCGACAACCGCACGAGAATGATGCGGCCCAACACTCCGCCCATATCTGATCCGGCGATGACAGACGACGAATCCCGTACAGAAATACGACCGGTCAATTGAACGTTTATCCCCATGTCGGCCATTGTATGCACACCAACAGTTGCACAATTCAGCCGAGGAACAGAACTGTAGTGAACAATCAATAGCCGCAAGGTGACAACAAGGTGAGCCACATATCCTTTAGTTAACTGACATAGAGAGATGCAAACCGTGAGTAATCAAATTTTTAAGGTGGAATGCCCTTGCGGCTACGTAATGGCCAACCAAAATCTCGACATATTGATTACCGAAGTTCAAACCCACGCCAAAGACAACCATCAAATGGAACTTTCACGCGAAGACGTTGAGGACATGGTTTACGCCTGACTTGTGTCG
>CALEHE010000026.1 GCA_937876415.1 uncultured Actinomycetes bacterium | reverse complement strand
GGCGAAACAATTATTGAGAATGCGGCGCGCGAACCCGAAGTTGCCGACTTGTGTGACTTGCTGGTTGAAATGGGAGCGCAGATTTCGGGAATTGGTTCATCAACATTGACGATTGTTGGTGTTGAACGTGGATCATTGAAGCCAGTGCAACATGCCGTCGTGCCCGATCGCATTCAAGCGGCCACTTATCTTGCAGCAACTGCAGTTGCGGGTGGCGATGTGATTGTGCGTGGTGCTCGCGCCCACGACATGCAAGTGCTCTTGAGTCGTATGAACGACATGGGCCTTGACATCACCGCAGTTCCTGGGGGAGTCCGCATTGTGTCTGAGGGCCGCATGCGCGCCGTTGATATTCAGACTTTGCCGTATCCGGGATTAGCGACCGACTACAAGCCATTGCTCGTGACCATGCTTGCAGTTGCTGAAGGTTCCGGAATCGTGACCGAGAATCTGTATCCCGGACGTTTTCGTTATGTCGAAGAATTGTCAAAACTTGGTGCCGATATTCGCACCGATGGTCACCATGCCATAGTGCGCGGTGTTGAACGATTGCGTGGGGCGGCCGTGGTGGCACCCGATATTCGTGCTGGTGCGGCACTGGTGGTCGCAGGACTCGCTGCCGAGGGGCGAACAGTCATCTCGGGGATCGAACACATCGATCGCGGCTACGACAACCTGGTGGGGCGTTTAGTCGCCCTCGGTGCCTTGGTCGAGCGGGTCGACTTGGCGGTTTCGTAGAGCAACCGAGCGATCAAGTCGCTTTTTGACGATGACCAAGAGTCCAACAATCACCACAATCGGACCCGCAACCAACAAAATCTCATCCCAACCGCCCTGATGGGCCAGTAATGCGATGTTTGATGCGGTCATAGAAAAGCCTTCGTGAACTGCGCCTCTTGACAGAGGTTCTCGGTGCTTCCCACTCTACGATCAAGGGAACAAGTTCAAAGGATTCTTAGGTATCACCGTGACAACAACCATGCGCGAACAGGTCGAAGAGACCATCGAAGTTATTCGCCCGGCCTTGCAGGCCGATGGCGGAGATATTGAGTTGAAAGAAGTCGACGAAGTCACCGGAATCGTGACTGTCACTTTGGTTGGAGCGTGTGGAACCTGCCCGGCCTCAACCCAAACTTTGAAGCAAGGTATCGAGCGCATTATGCGAGATCGTGTCGATGGTGTCACCGAAGTCGTGAACGTATGAGTCGTCGCGATCGCAATCCCGAAACTCTTTTTGCGGCGGCACTTGAAGGTGATCGCAGTTCGTTAGCTCGTTTGTTGTCAATGATCGAACAAGGTGGCGACGATGCGCGCGCCGTCGGTCGTTTGTCGTATCCACTTGGTGGACATAGTTACACCGTTGGGCTCACTGGTGCGCCCGGTGCCGGCAAGAGCACACTCACATCGTCGATCATTGGTCACCTGCGCAAGATGGATCTTGAAGTTGCGGTGTTGGCTATTGACCCCTCGTCGCCATTCACTGGTGGCGCAATCTTGGGTGACCGTGTACGTATGCAAGATCACGCGACCGACCGTGGCGTGTTTATTCGCTCAATGGCCACACGTGGTCACTTAGGTGGCTTGTCGTTGGCAGCACCTGAAGCAATTCGTTTACTTGATGCGATTGGACGCTTGTGGGTTTTGGTTGAAACTGTGGGCGTTGGCCAAGTTGAAGTTGAAATTGCAGGCAAGGCCGACACCACTGTTGTTGTGGTGAACCCAGGCTGGGGAGACTCGGTGCAAGCGAACAAGGCTGGTCTCATGGAGATTGCCGACGTGTTCGTGATTAACAAGGCCGATCGCAAGGGTGTTGACGAAACTCGTCGCGACCTTGAGCAGATGCTTGATCTTTCTGACTTGCCGCACGAAGCATGGCGTCCACCTATCGTGCCGACCATTGGTTCAACAGGTGAAGGTGTTGAAGCCTTGTGGGATGTTGTGCAGCAACATCGTGCGCACATCAGTAGCACGGGCGAACTTGATCGTCGTCGTCGCTTTCGTTTGCGCGAAGAGTTGCGCGAAATCGTGGCCCGTCGTCTCGAACAAAAGGCCCGCGAGATTTGCACCGGCGATCGCTGGGACCAGTTGCAAGACGGAGTCATTGAGCGCACGCTCGACCCGTGGAGCGCCGCTGACGAAATGCTCAAGGCCGTCGGCGCCTAACTTCCCACTCTGTTGGGCGCGAAAACATGCCAGTAATTGCACTTCTGACGCCCAAGAATTCTGAAGGACGACGTCTGGGCGTCAAACATGCCAGATATGACATGGTTTCGCGCCCAATGGGTGAGGGCGGTACGGTGGGCGGATATGGAAGATCTCGTTTTGCTGGAGCGTCGCCCTGATGGGGTTGCCGTCATCACTCTCAATAATCCCAAGGTCAACGCACTCAGCCAGGCCGTCCTAGCCCGCATCAAAGAGATCGCTCTCGACCTCACCGCCAATCCTCCAGGAGCCGTCGTCATCACCGGAGGCGAACGGATTTTTGCGGCCGGAGCCGACATCAGCGAATTCGGCGGAACCGCTGAAGGCGATCGCATCGGACTCGGATTTCATAGTGCACTCGACGCCGTCGCTGCCATTCCACGTTTTGTGATTGCAGCAGTGAGTGGTTACGCACTTGGCGGTGGATGCGAACTTTCCATGGCATGCGACTACCGCATCGCTGGCGAAAAAGCCGTGTTCGGTCAACCCGAAGTTTTACTGGGCATTATTCCTGGCGGCGGTGGAACCCAACGTTTGCCACGTTTGGTCGGATCAAGTCGCGCCAAAGAAATTGTGATGACTGGTCGCCAAGTGAAATCAGATGAAGCTTTGCGTATCGGTCTCGTTGACGAAGTTGTGCCGAACGATCAATTGCACGAACGTGCCTTTGCACTTGCTGCTGAAGTTGCTCGTGGTGCCCTTCAGGCTCATGCTGCAATGAAGCGGGCGATCGACGAAGGAATGTCGTCAACTTTGGTTGATGGTTTGTTACTTGAACGTCAACTCTTTACTGATGTTTTTGCAACCGATGACAGCCAGATTGGCGTCAAGAGTTTTCTCGAAAACGGTCCAGGTAAAGCCACATTCACTGGCAAGTGATCACAATTCAGCGCGCGCGGTTCCGTACGCACTGACTGTTGATCTGGCTATTGCATCCCACGAAAAACGAGCATGCAAAATTTCGGCTCCTTGAGCCTGTATATTTTGCGAGACATGCGGATTCATTAAAACGCGTTCAATACGAGTTGCTAATTCTTTGGCGTTGCCAGGCTCGAACATCAAACTTGCTTCGGTGCCTTCCATAATCTCGGCAAGTCCACCCGTGCGCGCCACGATGGTTGGCGCATTGGCGGCCAAAGATTCGAGCGCAACAATTCCGAATGGTTCATACAACGACGGAATGACCACGCAGCCGGCTTCGTGCAATAACAAACGCAATTCTTCGTCGGTGACATAGCCAGCAAGGTGCACGAGATCGCTGACACCTTCAATATCTACTTGGCTTTGCAGCTCTGGCAAGTACGGGCCTCGGCCAGCAATCACGCAACGAATGCCCGGCACTCGACCACGCAGGCGACCAATTGCTTGAGCCAATACCTGAAAGCCTTTTTCATATTGCACGCGACCCCAAGCGAGTACCAACATGTTGCGCTGTTGCACGCCATTTGGTGCCCACTCGTCAACATCAACACCGTTGGGTATGAGGTGAACTTGATCGGGCATCAATTCAAAACCGTCAATCACCTCGCGTTGCATAAATCGCGAACAGCAAATGACGCGCTGCGAAACATTGGCAATCCATGATTCAACAGAATGAATTGAGGCGGGATCACCCTCGGGAACATTGCCACCGTGCCGTCCACTTTCAGTTGAATGAAACGTGGTGACCAACGGAGCCGCGCACAAAGTTGCGAGAGTGAGACCAGCCCAGGCCGAACGCCAATCGTGAGCGTGCACGACATCTGGATGCCAATCGTCAAGTTGCGCGAGCAACGCGGTGATGTGGTGGTTGCCCGAAGATACAAATCCGACCGCATCATTTTCGGGGAACCATGGCAAATCAACATCTGCCCGAATAATCCGTACGCCGGCAACAACTTGGTCTTCGACAATTCCGGGAGCGGCCAAGGTGAAAATGCACACATCGTGGCCATCTTTGGCCAGTGACTTTGACAAGCCGTCAACATGTGCTCCGACTCCACCGACGGTCTCGGGCGGAAATTCCCATGTCACCAACAAAATACGCACATCATGACGGTAGCGCGGTTGCGCTCGTAGCCTTGCGAACGTGAATCAGCCAGTGCCCTATCTGCCGTGGTGGAAAGACGCTTCGTTACGGCCAGCCATCGTGGCCTGCCTCACATTGAGCGCTGCGGTTGGGGTCTTTGGCTTTTCTTTCGGTGTGGGCTCGGTTGCGGCTGGCTCAAGTGTTTTGCAAACCTGTGCGTTGTCGTTGTTGGTTTTCACTGGGGCATCGCAGTTTTCGGCAGTGAGTGTGATTGGTGCAGGTGGATCGATCGGTTCGGCGTTAGGGGGAGCACTACTGTTAGCGGCGCGTAATGGCGTGTACGGGCTAGCGATGTCTCGGCGCCTTGACGGTGGATTTGGTCGCAAACTTTTAGCGGCACAACTCACGATTGATGAAACCACTGCCATGGCGGTCGCTCAACCTGATCGTCGTGCTCAACAAGTGGCGTTCTGGGTCACTGGTGTCGCGTTGTATACGTTCTGGAATTTGGGCACATTGATTGGTGCGCTCACTGGCAGTGCGATCAACCCCGATACCTTCGGACTTGATGCCGCGTTCCCCGCTGGCTTTATTGCGATGGTGTGGTCGTTGTTTAGTGATTCTCGTGCGCGCAAGGCAGCAGCAATTGGTGGTGCAATCTGTTTGATTACGGTTCCGTTCACGCCGATTGGTGTGCCGATTTTGTTATCTGTTTTCGGCGTGCTGGTCGGTTTACAAAAGCCAGTTGACGCACCCCAACGTGAGGTGGCGTCATGACTTGGACGCTCATCATTTTGTTAACAATCGGGGCGTATGCCTTTAAAGTCACCGGACTCGTGATTCTTGGTGGCCGAACACTTCCGCCCATTTTTGAACGTTGTTTGGCACTCATTCCGGCCGCAGTGGTCACTGCGTTGGTGATGAAAGATACGTTCACACAAGGTCAAGAACTTGTGCTTGATGCACGTGCGTTAGGAATTGCGGTTGCTGTTATTGCGGCGTGGCGCAAAGCGCCGCTGATTGTGGTGATTGTTCTTGGCGCAGCAGTGACTGCATTAGTGCGCCAGATCTAGTAATTACTTTTCGACGAGTGCCTTGAGTTTTTTCAGGTTGCGTCGCCAAATTGCTTTCATCACAATGTTGCCACCGATGACCTCGCCAATTGGTCCGCCTAACCACCATGGGAAAGTGAGTTCTTCGCTCCATGTGAACTTGGTGTACTGACCATTGCCAATTGGTTCGATGGTGAACACGCCGGTGCCAGTCACCATGCCGACATGTTTGACACCCATTGACTTTTCAGGAACCCATTCGGTGATTTCCATGCGGTCGGTCAACTTGATCGGGCCAACTTTGGTGTCGCAATCAAATGTGGTGCCGACCCCACGGGTCTGAGAGGTGGCAAAACGAATCGCGACGGCATCGGCCATCCAGTCAACATGTCGCTCAACCGGTTCAACGATTTCCCACACGCGGGCGGGACTAGCGGCTAATTCAATGGACACTGTGATTCGGCTCATGCCGACAGTGTTACCTAGATTCGGCGGTTGTGCCTACTCGGCGCAATTCGGCGGCGGCTTGTTCGGGTGGAACAATGTTGATCATGACGCCCGTACCGCGTTCGAAACCAGCAACGGTGGTCAGTTTCGGGAACAAGTGGATGTGCCAGTGGAACGCCCCATTGTGATGGTGCGGAGCAGTGTGGAACACCAAGTTGAACGACACGTCGTCAAACAAATTGTTGAGGTACACCAACGACTCACGGATGGCTCGTCCGACACCAGCGAGTTGTTCGTCTGAAGAATCGGGCAAGTGCATGTCGTGATGACGCGGGATAATCAAAATTTCGTATGGGCCACCGCTCCACCATGGGCAAATGGCAATGGCGTCGTCGGTGGCAAACAAAACTCGCTCGCTTGACACCAATTCGGCTTCGACGGTTGCACACAAAATGCAGCCACCTTCAAAGCGCACAAAGGCCCGCTCTTCATCAAGAATTTCGCCCGGCACGAAAGGCAATCCGAGCAACTGACCATGGGGGTGGGCGAGGGATGCACCGGCCTCGCGACCATGGTTGACGATGACTTGGGTGTAACGGATGTTGTCGGTAGCCGCGTGGTCGAGAAGGCGCTTCTTGAGCGTGACCATCATGTCGGCGCAGGTCGCATCAGAGAATTCGATGATGTTGCGAGTGTGGTTCGGTGTGAACACGAAGACTTCGTGGGTGCCACTGGCTTTGGCCATAACGTGCACGGGACCAAGGTTGCGCACGGCTAATGAATCTTCACCAGCGAATGCGGGGTACAAGTTGGGCAGTACTCGCATGCGCCAGTCGTCTTCGTTGCCCGTTGAATCAATCGGCGGAAGCGAGATTTCTTCACTGCCGGGACAGAAAGGGCACGGACGACTTGGGTCGGACTCGACTGTAGGTGTGCGGGTAGCGAAATCGGTGGGGCGCATGGCCCGCTCGGCGACGATGGTGACCCATCGACCCGTCAGAGGATTCAGACGTAGTTGACTCACGGTGCTTTCAGGATAGGAGATCTCGGGGCGAATTGTCGTTCATTACGAAGATTGAGTGTAAACCGAGACATGGGTCTCGGAGTCGGGTGTGAACGGTTCTTGATTCATGTTCATCCAGCGGTGGCTCAGCCGTAAACCGACGGTTGCCGCCATGTCATCAAGTTCATGAGGATATGAATACCGGATACTCCACGGACGCAAACGCACTCCGCCGGCTTCGGTAATTTCAACGAATTGTCCATCGACATGTTGGGCATCGGGGTCGTGCATATCGACTGATAACACAACGCGGTCGGCTTTTATTGACCGCACCCCTACAGTGCTGCCGGCAGGGCGCTGGGGGTCAGGAACAATGGCTTCGATGACAAAGACACCACCGGGGGCAAGTCGACTTGCAACGTTGGCAAACAGACTTTGCTGGCGGGCGAAGGTCTGGAGACTAAAGATCGTGTTGTAGGCGACAAAGATCGAAGCGAATGGCCCAACTGGAATGTCATCAACCATGTCGCCTTTAATGGCTTCAATGTCAAGCCCGCGATCGGTGGCCTTTTGTACGAGGCGTTCTAACATGAGTGCACTTGAATCAATTCCTGACACAGTCGCTCCGGTTTGTGCGAGGGCAAGTGCCAAGCGACCCGTACCGATGCCGAGCTCGTGGAAAGGCCCGTTGCCCGCGAGTTCTTGCAGAGTGCGAACCGTGGCGTTGACGTCACTGACATGTTCGTACCAATCGTCGTAGACATCGGCAAATGAATCGCCATATGTTGAATCGTCGTAACCCTTCACGCGCACTCCTTCACCTACTGAACGGTACTCTGAAGGGGTGACTTCTCGCCTTGTCTATCTCGATCATGCGGCCACCACGCCCATGCGCCCCGAGGCAGTTGAGGCGATGTTGCCCTTTATGACCGATGTCTTTGCCAATCCGTCAGGTTCGCACCGCTTTGCACGTCAAGCACGCAAATCAATTGATGAAGCTCGTGATGTGTTTGCCGAAGCGATTGGTTGTAAGCCTGGCGAGATTGTATTTACGGGCTGCGGAACCGAAAGTGACAACACGGCAATTACCGGAGTGATTCGCCGCAGCCCAGGAGTTGCGGTGTGTTCGGCAACCGAACATCACGCGGTCCTGCATTGTGTCGAGCATGCCAATGGTGTCGTCGTTCGCACGAATCATCTCGGCACGATTGATCTTGAAGCATTGCAAGCGGTTCTCTCACCAGACGTTGTGAGTGTTTCGGTGATGGCAGTCAATAATGAAACTGGTGCAATCACTGACTTGGCGGCAGTTTCAAAAATCGTGCGTCGCTACGCACCGCAAGCGATATTGCACACCGATGCCGTGCAAGCTGCGTGTTGGATTGACCTGCGGACCATTTGGCCACTTGTTGACACCATGGCATTGAGTGCGCACAAATTTGGTGGACCAAAAGGTGTCGGCATCTTGGTGGTGCGCGAAGGAAAGTATTTTGAACCCATCGTGTTGGGTGGTGGTCAAGAACGTGATCGTCGCAGTGGAACTCACAATGTGGGTGGCATAGTTGCCGCCGCCGAAGCCTTACGTATGACCGATGTCGAACGAAGTAGCGAAGTGGCGCGTATCAGTGCACTTCGCGACCAGTTGTTTGCTGGCTTGTTGGCGATCGAAGGTGCCCATCGCACGATTCCGGCCGAGGACAGTGTGCCAGGTGTCGTGCACGTGTGTCTGCAGGGTATTGAAAGTGAATCGTTGTTGTACTTGCTCGATGAGGCCGATGTGTGCGCCTCGGCGGCTTCGGCATGTGCCAGCGGGGCCATGGAGCCCTCACATGTTTTGGCAGCGATGGGACTCTCGTCCGATCTCACGATTGGGGCATTACGGCTGAGCCTGGGGCATACAACCACCGAAGGTGATGTCGATCGGGCGATCGAGGCAATCACCGACGCGGTGGTCCGAATACGGGCCGTACAAAACCGCCGTAGCCTGTAACTCATGAAGGTTCTCGTAGCGATGTCGGGCGGCGTTGATTCGTCAGTTGCGGCTGCCCTGTTACTTGAACAAGGTCATGAAGTTGTTGGTGTCACGATGCGCCTGTGGGGTGGCGACAGCGACACTGGCTGTTGCAGCGTGAGCGATGTTGATGATGCGCGTCGAGTAGCGCAGCAACTGGGCATTGATCATCTGGTTTTTAACTTCACCGAAGATTTCCATCGCAATGTGGTTGAGCCGTACATCAACGATCACGCCATTGGTATTACGCCGAACCCTTGCATCGAATGCAACCGTCACTTGAAGTTTGATCGTCTGCACGAGCGTGGGATTGTTTTAGGTTTTGATGCAGTGGCGACCGGACATCATGCGCGAGTCGTCAACGAAGATGGGATTTGGCGTCTGATTCGTGGTCACGACATGGCCAAAGATCAGAGCTATGTGGTGCACATGATGGATCAACATCAATTGTCGCGAACGTTGTTCCCAGTTGGCGAAATGACCAAGACCGTGGTGCGTGAACATGCAACTCGTCTCGGCATGCGCACTGCTAACAAGCCCGATAGTCAAGACGTGTGTTTCATTACCTCGGCCAAAGACGAAGATGGTCGCAGTGGGCGAGTGAGTTTTATCGGTCGTCGTATCCCGCTCAACCCAGCGGTCGTTGTTGACGAATCAGGTAACGAACTTGGCTCAGTTGAATCAGTCGAACTGGTCACGCTTGGTCAGCGACGTGGCGTCGCGGGTGGCGGTGGCACGAAGCGATTTGTTGTTGACATCGATGTGCCGGGTCGCAAAGTAGTTGTTGGCCCCGAGTCATTGTTGATGGTTGATCACGAAGTCGTTGAGAACGTGATCTGGAGCCACGAACCATATGTGGGTCCGGCACGAGTGCAGTGCAGCGCTCACGGCGAACCACGTTCGGCTGTTTTGTCGGTTGACGATGCGGGACGAGTTGTCGCTACATGGACCGAACCGCAACGTCGTATCTCACCAGGACAAAGCGCAGTCTTTTACGACGCCGATGATCGATATGTACTAGGTGGCGGTTTGGTTACGCGCTCGGTGCAGATGTCAACTCAGTGAGCGCACGACCTGGTCGCGTGGGGCACACCCGCACTGACTTCACGTGAATCGCCGAGCCGCCCGGAGTCTTCGGAGTCGCGGCAAGAACGATCGTGTCAAAATCTTTGAGCACGATGACTAGTCCTAGACCGGGGCATTTGCCGCTTAAGTCGGCGGCTTCTGATTGAGTAGTTTCGGTACTGATTTGGACGATGGCATTGTTCATGAACATAGCGGTTTCAGCCAACACCACATGATCATGGATCACGATTCCTGCTGGCACTACGACGAGCCAGCGTCGAGAGAAGCGATGAAAACGCTGGGGTAGCACGACCGCTAGCGCGACGGCAATCGCAGCAGTAATGGCGCCGATGACCCATATTTCACTCGCGAGCAGATTCACTGCTACGAAACAAAATGAGAGCCAAACTAGCCAACTAAGAACTTGTACGATCAATAAAGCGGGCGGACAACGCAACAGATAGCGACGCTCATCGCCGTATGCGGCGAGCTGAACAAACGAATTGCCGACTTCGCCACTCATCGCTAACAAACTCGCGAGTATTGAAATCGCCAATGCAACCGCGACACCGCTTGACATACCGCTAAAAACCGCGACTGCGCCAACGATGACCGAAAGTGTGGGTAGGGACAATCGAATTGCAGTCAAGGTCGAACTTGACGGCACCAGCGTGCTTAACAAGGCAACGGCCCACAACACCCAAATTCCGACGGTTGAAGAAATTCCAGTGAGTGAGGACATTTGTTGCAACGAACTCGTGAGTAGTGGAACCACCAAACCAGTTGCGACAACGCTCACCCGACTGGCCCAGATGAGGGCCGCCGTGAGGTTGTCGGCTTGTTTCTTATCCATCCCTTAAGCGTTGCCGATAGATCGTGCCTTCGTGCAATTTGGAGGATGAGTAGGGTGCAATTTTTCAAGAAAGTGTGTGAGTATTCCTCCAATTGTGTTCACGGCGTGTCACCCTGCTACGAAAGTGGTGTGGAAGGCGGCGAGACAGTGCAAACATCATCGATGCAAAAGCATCTCTTAGGCGGAGTCGCTACCGGAATCGGCAGCCTTCCTCACCGTGATGCTCGTGAAGCCGCCGAGTTTGCATTTTTCGCCACTCCCGAATTGCCGTGCATCCCAAGTTTGCCGCGCCGTTCGCCGGCTGAAGCCATGATTGCTCAAGCAGTGGTCGGCATTCGCGGAATCAGTATCGGTCAATACGGATCTTTGATGGTCAACGTTGAACGCATTGATCCTTTGGCTGAAGTGAAAACTGATCTTGATCATGACGCCTTTGTTGGGTTGCGCACATTTCTTGAATTTGCTCAGGGTTACGTCGGCCCCGTGAAGTGGCAGTTCACAGGGCCGGTCACATTGGGTCTTGCTCTCATTCGTGCTGGTGTCCCGATGCACACGGCATTTGAAGTGGCAGTGCGGACAGTTCGCACCCATGTCCGCAATATTTACGACGCTGTTGAATCTGCACTGCCATCAAGTGCTCAGGTGGTTTTTATTGATGAGCCCGAAATGGCTGACCTCATGGAAGATTCTTTTCCGATTGCTCCCGACACAGCGATTGATTTGATGTCAGGGGCCTTGGCTGCAGTCGAGCGTGAAGGTTTAGTTGGTTTGCATTGTTGCTCCGATGCCGATGGTGCATCGTTGTTGGCATCTGGCCCAGCCATCTTGAGCGTTCCCGTGAACGACAATCTGAAGAATTACGCGGGCGTCTTAGCCAAGTTTTTGGACAATGGCGGGGTCGTGGCTTGGGGTGCGGTCGCCACTGATGGACCGCTGATGCCCAATGCCGATCGATCATGGAAGAAACTTGCTGCCTTGTGGTGTGAATTGGTGCAAGGCGGTTGCGATGCCCAGAAACTGCGTCAACAGTCGCTCATCACGCCGGCTTGTGGTTTGGCGATGCACTCCGAAGATTCGGCGGCGCAAATTTTCACGCAAGTTCTCGACATTGGCGAACGTGTACGCACTCAGGCATTGGCCACGCGTCTCAACGTTGGTGCGTGAAGCAGAGTTTCACCCCCGAACTAGAGTGTGGGCGTGAGTTTGAGCGCTGCTGACCGATATGCCGAACTGTTGGCATTGACCGCTTATCATCGGCACCTGTACTACATCGTTGATTCACCCGAAATCAGTGATGCTGAATATGACGAACTTGATCGTGAAATTCGCCAGTTAGAACATGATTTTCCCGACTTAATCACCGCCAACTCACCAACGCAAACGGTCGGGGCCGAGATTGCTGAAACTTTCTCAACGGTTGAACATCGTGTCCCGATGACGAGCCTTGATAATGCCATGGATAGCAATGAGCTTTTGGCGTGGGGCGAACGCGCGGCGAAAGGTTTGTCGGACAAAGCGTTCGTTCAATACGCCTGCGAATTGAAGATTGATGGTTTGGCGCTGAGTTTGCGTTATGAAAACGGCGTACTGGTACAAGCGGCCACTCGTGGTGATGGTCGTTTCGGTGAAGATGTCACTGCCAATGTTTTGACGATTGATGTTGTGCCCAAGACATTGGTATCAAAATCAAAAGTAAGTATTCCGTCAGTACTTGAAGTGCGTGGCGAGGTGTATTTGCCCATTGATGCCTTTGAAAAACTCAAGGCCGCCAAAGAAGCAGAAAATGTTGTCCGCATTGCCGCCGGCAAAAAGCCCGATTCGGTTCCGGTGAACCCACGAAATGCTGGTTCGGGAAGTTTGCGACAAAAAGATGCGAGCGTGACTGCAGGTCGCGGTTTGGCATTTTGGTCGTATCAATTGGGTGAAGTCATTGGTGGACCCGAGTTCACATCGCATCATGCGACCCTGGACTTCTTAAAGGATTTGGGATTCCCAGTCAATCCCAATATTGCTCTCGTGAATTCAATGGATGAAGTCGCGGCGTATTGCGAGAAGTTTCAAAACGAACGTCATGATCTGCCGTATGAAATCGACGGCGTTGTCGTCAAAGTTGATGACCTGGCGCAACGTGAAATATTGGGTTTCACAGCCCGAGCACCGCGTTGGGCGATCGCGTTTAAGTTTCCTCCTGAAGAACGTACGACGTTGCTCAAGGACATCCAGATATCGGTGGGTCGCACGGGACGCGTCACACCATTTGCCGTTCTTGAATCGGTGTTTGTTGGTGGTTCTAACGTTGCAATGGCAACACTGCATAACGAAGACCAAGTACGCCTGAAAGATGTTCGACCTGGCGACACGGTGACGGTTCGCAAAGCGGGTGATGTCATCCCCGAAGTCGTCGGACCCGTGTTGTCATTACGACCCAAAGATTCGCAACCATGGGTATTTCCGTCGGTGTGTTCATGTCCGATGAAAGGTGAACTCTCTCGTCCCGATGGCGAAGTGAACATGCGTTGCATTGAACCGAATTGTCCGCAGCAACGCGATCAACGAATCATTTATTTTGTATCCCGCGGAGCAATGGATATTGATGGCTTTGGTGAACAGACAGTGATACAGCTGTCTGATGTTGGAATTTTGAGCGATGCAGGCGATATCTATTCGTTGACCGTCGAACAATTACTCACGCTTGAAGGCTTCGCGCAAAAAGGTGCAGAAAAACTCATCGTGGCAATTGACGCTTCAAAAACTCGGCCACTTCCCAAACTCTTGACAGCGCTCGGTATTAAACATCTAGGTCCATCTGCTTCAGAAGCGTTAGCAATTGCCTTCGGCAATTTAGATGACATCATGAATGCGACCGAAGATGATTTAGCAACGGTTGATGGCGTTGGGGGAGTGATCGCGAGGTCTCTGATCTCGTGGTACTCGCGTGCTGACAACAAAGTCATCATTGAAAAGTTGCGCGCCGCCGGAGTCGAGTTCGGCAATGTGGAAGTTTCACGTTTGCCACAAAATCTGGTTGGTAAAAACATTGTTGTCACTGGAACACTGGTGGATTTTGATCGTGACGGAGCCGAACGGGCCATCAAAGATCGCGGTGGCAAAAGTCCAGGCTCGGTGTCAAAGAAAACCTTTGCTCTTGTTGTCGGCGCAGAAGCCGGAGCCAGCAAATTGACTAAGGCTCAAGAACTAGGTGTGCCAGTTATAACCGAAGAACAATTCAAAATAGTTTTAGAAACTGGCGAGATTCCGGCCTAATTACAAAACTTCAAAGGACCATTCAAAACTACGTGCTGCCTTGCGACCGTCTTCGATCCTCCAAAAGATGCACTTCACTTTGTGAACACCGACCGAGTACTTCTCAATGACCGCACCAGCGGTGGGCTCAAAACGAATGAGCGAGTTTCCTTGGTCATAAATTGCGGTTGGTGGCAACTCAATTTGTTGACCGGGTTTGACGACCACGGGTACGAAGTCTTCTAGGCGCGTCGTCGGAATTTCGATGCCGTCAAGAATGAGGACTGCTTCGTAACCATCTTGCAAGTTGACGCTGATTTCAGTTTGGGACAGAACTTGGCGATCGTTCGGGGCTGGAGAGATATCAATGATTTCGTCGGGGTAGCCCAAGGCGTCGCGACCAGTCGTTGCAGAATTAAGTCCGTAGATCACAAACATCACACCAACGAGAATTCCGAGGCTCACGAGCACTGACTCGAGTTTGATCTGACGACGCTTCGTTGGCTTGATTTCGGGGGCTTGGTCGAGAGTCACATCTCCATTCTCACCGTTAGAGCAGGCTTTTTGCACTTTGTACCCTTGCCGATGGTCACACATTCGCAACAAAACGCTAGTTTCGGAGCGATGTCAGTCTTCGAAAACCATGATCCCGACTCTTTGATCGGCACCGTCGTCGACGGCCGTTTTGAGATCGAAAGCGAACAATCTCGTTCGTCGTTATCCACCTTGTTTGTTGCGCTTGACCAGCGTTCGGATGCGTCGGTGATTCTGCGACTCTTTTCGGCTGAGGCCACGATCGAGCACGGCGCCGAAATTCTTGAGCAGGCCGCGATCGCTTTTGAAATGTCGCACCCCAATGTGTTGCGCTTGACCAGCTTCGGTCGCTCAACAATCCGTGGTGTTGAGCGTGCCTACGTCGTGCACGAGCGTCTGACGGGTGGATCGTTAGAAGACATGATCGACCGCAGTCGTTTGCTGACGCCGAGCCAAGCCCTCGTGGTGGGCCTTGAAGTCTGTCGGGCCCTTGACTATGCACATAAGCGAGGCATGTTGCACCATGATCTTCGGCCGTCCTCAATTGTGTTTGGTGAAGACCGCAAGGCTCGCGTGGCCGATATTGGTGTCGCTTCGGTTATCGCCGAAAAAGCCTGGGGTGATGATGCGATGGTCTCACAAGAGCGGGCTCGCTATTGCGCCCCCGAACAAGCGCAGGGCGAACCGTTTGACGAGAAGACTGATGTTTATGCGTTGGCATTGATTTTGGTTGAGGCCGTCACCGGAACCGTGCCGTTCTTGACTGATTCGGTAGTTGGCACCATGTCGGCGCGAGTTGACAAGTTGTTCCCCGTGTCCGCCGACTTAGGTGGCCTGGCAGCAGTGCTCGACAAAGCCGGTCGCTCAGATCCGCTCGAGCGTTCAAGTGCCGCCGACATGGGTCGCGCGCTAGTACAAGCCGGCCCCACCTTGCCGCGACCGACACAGATTCCGATCGTGTCGTCGGCCATTTTTGGTGTGCAGGGTGAAGAAGATCGCACCGGCGATCTGACGAAGCCGCGCGAGTTCAATGAACTGTCGGACGATTCGCAATCGTTTGTTGCTTCCACCACTGACACCATGACAATTCGCGATGACGCTGATGCTGTTGTAGCAGCCGGTGTTGACATCGAAGATAAACCACTCATTGGACGTTGGATTGTTGCTGCAGTCGCGGTGCTGGCACTGATTACGGGTGGTTATTTCTTATTCAGCGCGTTGCAGAAAGACTCGTACGCGATTCCCGACTTGATTGGTGTCGATCAAGGTGAGGCCACCAACTTGGTGACTGAATTCAAGTGGGAAATTGTTGTTGTTGAAGAAGCCAACGAAGAACTTCCCGTTGGAGCAGTCATTCGCACCGATCCAGAAACTGGCAAAAAGCTTGAAACCGGCAAAGCCTTGACATTTGTTGTGTCAACCGGACCGCCGCCGGTTCCGCTTCCTGAATTGAACGGTCTTGATGCCGCGACTGCCCTTGCCACATTGACTGATGGCGGCTTGGTACTTGGTGTTGAAACTCCTGAATACAGCGAAGAAGTTCCCGTGGGCGTGATCATCCGTTGGGCGATTAGTTCGCAACCTACTTTGGTTGCAGGACAAGAAGTCATTAAGGGCACTGCAGTTGATACGTTTGTGTCGCAGGGTCCAGCACCGCGTGTTGTTCCTGATCTGACTGGCATGTCGATTGAGTCGGCAACAACTGCGCTCACCGATTTGCGGTTGACGATTAATCGTGGTGACGATCAATTCTCGCTTGTTGCTACTGGTGGAGTTGCAACGCAATCACCCGCTCCTGGTGAGTCGTTGGCCCGTGGAACTGCCGTGACCGTGGCAATTTCAAAGGGACCAGATTTGGTTGCGGTTCCGCAACTCTTAACATTGAAGTTCGACAAAGTTGGTCCGGCGCTAGAGGCCGCTGGTTTTGTACTTGGAAACGTCAGTGGAAATACCAGGGGTTTCCCGATTGCAGTTTTCTTAGCCGGTCAGCCTGTTGCCATCGGGCAGTTGTTGCCCCGAGGAACGGTGCTCGACGTGTTGTATTACGGCAGCTGATCGACTTTCGTTGAGCACACGACCTTGGCATAGGCTGAGGTCAACAAAATTTGGTTAAAACACATCACTTAAAACTTGAAGGAGTTGTCATGGGAGCACTTGACGGACGCGTTGCAATTATCACTGGAGCAGGTCGTGGACTTGGTCGCGAGCACGCATTGTTGTTCGCTGCTGAAGGCGCCAAGATCGTGGTGAACGACCTCGGTGGAGCCAATGACGGTTCGGGTTCAGACATGACTCCAGCCCAGCAGACCGTTGCCGATATCAAGGCCATGGGCGGCGAAGCCATTGTCAACACCGACAACGTTGCCGACTGGGAAGGTTCGAAGCGCATGATCGACAGCGCTATCGAAGCCTTTGGTGATCTTGACATTCTTGTGAACAACGCTGGCATCTTGCGTGACCGCGTATTGGTCAACATGAGCGAAGCCGAATGGGATGCCGTTATTCAGGTGCACCTCAAGGGTCACTTCGCACCAACTCACCACGCTGCTGCGTACTGGCGCGAACAAGCCAAGGCCGGAATCACCAAGCCGCGTAACTTGGTGCACACCAGCAGCACCTCTGGTTTGTTCTCGAACCCGGGTCAGGCCAACTACGGCGCTGCCAAGTCGGGCATCGCAACCTTCAGCCAAATTTGCGCAAAAGAGTTGTCGCGTTACAACGTGAAGAGCAACGCCATTGCGCCTGCTGCCCGTACTCGACTCACGATGGCAACACCCGGTCTTGAAGACGTGATGGCTGCTAAAGATGGCAAGTTTGACGAATGGGATCCCGCAAACGTCAGCCCACTCGTGGCGTACTTGGCTTCTGACTTGTGTGAATTCTCGGGCGAAACGTTCTATGTTCAGGGTGGACAAGTCACTCGCGTTGCGACCTGGGCAATGGCTGAAGAAATTAAGCAGGACGATCGTTGGACAGTGAGTGCACTCGCCACAGCGATTTCTGCACTCGCGCCCAAGTCCTGAGTCGTGGGCGAGGAAGCCCGCGAAACAACTCCACGTACGCTCAACGTTGATTCAGTAGGCGTTGATGAACTTGGTGTTGTTCCGTGGCCAATTTTGTTACGTCGTTGGCTAGGTCAGCGCGTCCCGATTGGGCGACATTGGGCTGTTTTGATTGTTGTTCTGTCAGCGTTATTTACCGTTGGCTTTACGATCACCATCTTGGTGGTGTCGCTAGGTGACATTGCTGATGAATTCAATTCGAGCGTTTCAGTAGTTGCCTGGAGTATCACGGGGCCAATGTTGGCGTTCGGTGTTGTGGGGCCGGCCTACGGCAAAGCAGGCGACTTGTGGGGACATAAACGCGTCTTTGTCTATGGCTTGTTGGGTGCCGGAATTTTTGCAGCGTTAACAGCGGTGGCTTGGGATGCGCCGAGCATGATCGCGTTTCGCATTTTGTCGGCCTCGGCTGGTGCGGCAACTGGTCCAGCGACCATGGCGTATATCAACCGCTTGTTCCCGCCCGACCAACGCGTTCGACCGTTGAGTTATTGGAGTTTTGTTAATGCGGGCGCACCAGTTCTTGGTGTTGTCGCTGGGGCACCGCTTGTTGAAGCTTTTGGCTGGCGGGTTATTTTCGCGTTCCAGGCACCGCTGTGCATCATTGGTGTGTTTGTTGCGGTGTGGTTGTTACCCGACACCGAACGTAAGAAAGATGTGCATTTCGATGTCGCGGGTTCGGTCACCTTGGGTGCTGGCGCGTCAATGATGTTGGCTGGTGTGAACCAAGGTCCGAAGTGGGGTTGGGATAGTCCGTACACCATTGGATTGTTGGTGGCGGCAACTTGGTCATTGGTGTTATTTATACGTATTGAAAAACGCGTGAGCGATCCGCTGTTGCCATTGCATTGGTTGAAGACCCGCAACGTTGCGTATCCAGTGATGTCGCAAACATTGGCCAACTTTGCCTACATGGGTGGCTTTTTGTTGGCTCCGCAAGTGTTCGAAGAGGTTTTGCGCTATGACAACAGCAAGATTTCACTTGTGGTGATTGCACGACCACTCACATTTGCCATCGTCGCGCCTCTTGCAAGTTTGATCACGATTCGTATTGGCGAACGGGCCATGGGAATGGCTGGGAGCTTGTGCGTGGTCGGGTCGATGTTGTCATTCGGATTTGTTGGACCAAGCACTGGTTTGATGCTGATGTTGTTTGCTCTCGGAATGTCTGGAGCGGGCATCGGTATGGCGAGTCCAGCGATGACATCACTCGTTGCGAACGCGGTCAACGAAGATGATCTTGGAGTTGCCGGTGCAATGCAACAATTGATGACGCAAATGGGAGCGGTGTTCGGATCGGTGGTGATGGTCACCGTGCAACAAGGTGTTGGTGGTGGAGATCCGACACCGGCTTCGTATCAAGCCGCGTTCTATGTTGCAGCCGGAGTTGCGTGCGCTGCAGTGTTTACAGCGTCTCGCGTCCGCTCAACCCCCCGAACATAGTCACATTTCATTGTAATTCTGGTGTCGTTTTATTCGGTATTACCGAATAAAACGACACCAGAAGCACAAGGGGTTATTCGGTGATGGCTTTGATTTCGTCAGCGACCTTGGCGGTGATGTCGCTCTGAGGAATTGCAGTCTGCATCGCCATCATCTTCATCATGTCGCCAGTGACCTTGATCTTGCCACCCATGAAAGCCTGCATCGCAGCAGCCTGATCGTTGAGTCCAAAAATCTGACGAGCAGTTGCCCAGTCGGTGGTAACAACGGCATCAGGATTTTCGAGTTCGCCGAGTTCGACTTCCATCTCACCTGACGAGGTGTCCATGTAACTCTTCACGGTGCCGTCACCAAAAGGAACATCGGTGATGACCTGATTGATCCGGATCACTGCGGTGATCTTGGGGGCTTGACCTTGGTACTTGGCACGGATGCCCTTAGCGGCATCCATCCATTCATCGGAAAGAAAAGGAAATGTCATGTCCGAGACAATAGTCCCGCCACTGCTTTACGGTCGTAGCGTGATCGCACTTGTCGAGACTTCGTCGAGGAAAGCGTCGTCGATTTGCACACCCGTACCCGAACCCTTGGGTAAGCGCACGTGACCGTTCTCTAGACGAATGGGGGCGGTCACGATGTCTTTCTTCCAGAAGCGTTCAGATGCCGAAACATCGCCTGTAACGGTGAAATTCGGTAGTCCGGCAAGTGCCAGGTTCATGGCACGGCCGATGCCAGTTTCGAGCATGCCACCACACCACACCGGAATTCCGCGCTCGCGACACACATCGTGAATGCGTACCGCCTCGAGGTAGCCACCGACGCGACCAGCCTTGATATTGATGATTGAACAAGCGCCTCGTTCAATGGCATCGACCGCAGCGAGCGACGACACGATGGATTCGTCGAGACATATTGGCGTGCCGACTTGTTTGGCGATGATGGCATGACCCGTCACATCATCTTCGGGGAGGGGTTGTTCAATCAGCAACAAGTTGAACGGATCAAGTTGTGCGAGCAAGGGTCCGTCATTGCGGGTGTATGCAGTGTTGGCATCAACTTGTAGTGGAATGTGTTCACCAAAGGTTTGGCGAATGACACGAACGGGTTCAATATCCCAACCTGGTTCAATCTTGAGTTTGATGCGGGCGTAGCCCTCATCGAGATATCCGCCGACAGTTTTCACGAGTTCATCAATTGAGTCGGCGATGCCAACCGAAACCCCCGAAGGAACCAGCTCGTTGATCGAACCCAAGTGACTGGCGAGTGAAACATCGTTCGCGCGAAGTTGAGCATCAAGCACTGCTGCTTCAAGTGCAGCCTTGGCCATACGATGATCTTTGACTGGTTCAAGAATGTGGTCCACGTCGTGAGCCGCGATACGACCGCCGTTGAAAGCAAATAGGCGCGGAATGAGGTGATGGACCATCACATGTTGCGAGCCCTCAACATATTCGCTCGAATACAACGGATCATTTCCGGAAACGCATTCGCCCCAGCCCACGTGTGAATCGGTTTCAACACGAACGAGCAAAATGTCGCGAGCGTTCTCGGTGCCAAACGATGTGCGAAATGGTGTCACCAAAGGCAACGAGATACGGCGTAATTCAATGGCTCGAATTGTGATTGGTTCAAGGTTGTCGATCATGACTGGCCCTTTGTGGAATGTCGAGGTGTGAGCACATACAAACCATCCTTCGTGAAGCCAGTGACTTCATGAGTGTGGAATGCTTGTGATAGTTGCTCACGCATATTTAACCGCCATGCGCGAGCGGATGCCTGGTCGGAGCGACGTAATTGCACGATGTCTTCGGGTGTTTCCAGAACAATTGAGTCACTTTCATTTACGCGAACTCGTTCGGTGCGGATATCCCAGCGAGCTAGCAGGCGATCGGTTTCATCGTCACCGTTGATGTCGTCATGAAGCGGTCCGTAAAAGTTGATGTGGAACTCAACTGCATTTGCACCAAGGCATTCAATGTTGAACCATGCATTGCGTCGCACCAAAGGATCAAAAGTCCACGTGATTGCGGTGAGTCCAGCATCGAGCGCCCATTGTTTTTGATGATTCTTCATTGCGGTGCCAAGTCCAGAGTTCTGCAACGCTGGATTGACACCGGTGATATGTGAATGCAAACACCAGTCGCCACGATGTTGGGCCAACATGCCAAACGAACACGCCACCATGACCTCGCCAGAATCTGTCGATGTAAATGCTCCCGACACATAACCACCTGCATGCGACAAGGCCATCAAGAAATCGGCACTCACCATTTCGCCAGTGCCTGGCCCCCACACCTGGTTGGCGCAATCTTGGAGTTGTTTCATTTCATCAAGGTGGTGCAACACCCTGATCGAATAGTCAGGCTTCATGGGAATGTTTGTATGCGAGTCGCACGGCAAGTGTTTCGAGGGCCAGTGGTGAAGTATCTTCCGTGAATTCGGAGCGATACGTTTCATCAGTTGCGAGAACCACGGTGAAATACATGCCGATGAACGCGCCTAAGAATCCGGCGACACGCAAGAGTGATTCGGTCACAACAAGATCTCGTCCACTCAGTGTCCATGTGAAGAGCACATGCGACTTTTCAGTCATCATCCATGCCGATTGCGTATCGATGGAAATCGCGAGGAAGCCAAAAATTGTGAAGAAAAGAGTGAGCACAACGGCGACGAAAGTGATCTGCACCGATTGATTGAAAGTTGTCACAAGCGCAAGGTCAATCTTTTCACTTGTTGAAAGTTCTTCTGGTGGCGTGCCCTCTGCGGGTACAGGCAATCCTTCGGCTGGAGTTCCGACAATGATGTCTTGCACTTCATTCCACGAAGAAAACTTCGACAGTCCCGATATTGACTGGGGGATTCGCGAAAGAACAAAAACGGCACCTAAGGCAAAGAAAATGCCGACCCCAAGTAAATAGGGCAGACCAGTGAGTTGTCCAGCGACTTGCCACACCTCAGCGTTGATGAAAAGGAAGGTGGTGAATAGTAAGAGCAGTGGCAACGCACGAACTAAAAGACGTCCGAGCATCGCCGCTTGCGAAAGCGAGTTACGTAACGCCCACGCCAGCAAATGGCCCAACGCGAAACTCGATGAAATGTAGATGACGCCCAAGATGGC
>CALEHE010000025.1 GCA_937876415.1 uncultured Actinomycetes bacterium | reverse complement strand
CGCATGGGCGAGTTGATTCGGGAACCAAAGTCTTATTGATGGAGGCCCCCGCACTCCCCGCATCAGGGAATGTGCTCGATCTCGGATGTGGAGCTGGACCGATTGCGATGACGATGGCTCGTCGCTCACCTGGTTGCGCGATTTGGGCAGTTGATATCAACGAACGTGCCCGGCAACTCACACGTGACAATGCGAGTTCGTTAGGGCTCACAAATATCACTGTGGCCACACCTGATGACATACCAAGTGATGTGATGTTCAATGTCATCTGGAGCAATCCACCGATCAAGGTCGGCAAACAAGAATTACATGATCTCTTGAGTCGCTGGCTGGCACGACTGTCGCCAGATGGTTACGCAGTGCTCGTTGTCAACAAAAACCTTGGAAGCGACTCGCTAGCAAAGTGGCTGACCGAACTTGGTTGGACCGTCAAGAGAATTTCATCACGCCAAGGTTTCCGCGTCCTCACCGTCAAACGTTTGAAACCAGACGGTTAGATACGGGGCGGGTCAACTTCAATACGTATTTTTGAATTCGCGGGTCGCCCAGTGTGCGCGCAGGCTTGAGCCAAGATTTCGTGGTTAGCAGCGCGCACCATCCATTTATCGCGATGTGCTGCAGTGCTAATTCCAGAAACCTTGGCGAGTTCACCAATGTACTCATCGGCACCTTCACCTTCAATAATTGCAATCGCTGAGGCTGGCGGGAGTCCGAGCATCTGCCGACGCGCCATCTCGGCGACACTGACGATTGACGGATCACCCGCTACTGCGGCACGAACCACTTCGTGATCGGGCATTGATGTTTGCAGAATGATTCGTCCACCACGATCGCGAGTGCCAACCAATCGAGCAGCGCGAGCAACTAGCGAAAAGGCCTGTTCGCTCGCGCGATAGCGCGGGGCAAGAAGTTCGCTATCAAAATCTAAAAATGCCACAACATCGATTCTTCGTACGCGATGCAATACGGCTTCGGTACCAATGAAGACATCGGCTTTGGTGTCGTCGAGCGGATCTTCTTTTTCTTTGCCAGCGACGACGGCCAACACGTCGCGCTGAGCGGCGGCTTCAAGTTCATCGCGCAAACGGGCAACTCCTGGGCGAATTCGTGACAACACCGACGATCCGCATGATCCACAGATTCGTGGACGCGTGGCACCGCAAGCCCCGCAGTCAAGTCGCCCTCGAACTTCTTCGACCATCGCTCCCTGACAGATCTCACATCGCGTCAAAGCATTACACGTGCGACAGGCCAAGAGTCGGGCCTGCCCTTTGGTGTTCAGTACACAGGCGACTCTGATATCCGCGTGACGCAAGTATCCAATGAGTTCAGACGACAACATTGAACGCTTCCACGGCTCAAGATCACTTTGGTCAACAACTTCAACGCCCGGCCAGGCTGCCTTCTCGCGTTCGGGCGATGGCGCAACCACGTTGCGTCCCGACATTCCGACCACGCTTGGACATGGCGAGACCAGTAACAACGGAGCATTGACTCGACGACAACGTTCGGCAAGTACGTCGCGGGCATGCCATGTGGGCGCACGTTCCTCCTGAAGCGACTCCTCATGTTCATCAAGAACAACTGCTGCTCTCAGACCTGGACACGGAGCAAACGCGGCAGCGCGTGAACCGATGACAACATCAACTCCGCCTCGCGCCAGCGCCCACTCTTCGGGCATCAATGCCACTGAGATCCCCGCCCGACGAAGTCGATGCGCCAAAACATTTGCTGAATCAACCGACGCACACACCACCAATGTGGGTCCAACGCGTGCAGCGGCTAACAGAGCGGGCATCTGATCGGCACTCGGTGGCAAACGCAAAACCCCGCCACCATCGGCCAACAGTTTGGTCGCAGCCGGCGACACCGGCTCGGCCAAAACCTTATTACGACGTAGTGGCGCGGGGCGAG
>CALEHE010000024.1 GCA_937876415.1 uncultured Actinomycetes bacterium | reverse complement strand
TAGAGCGGCGGACTTCTAATCCGTAGGTCGTAGGTTCGATTCCTACCGGGGGCGCCAAGCAATGAACCGTTTTGTGTGCTGACGTTTAATGCGTAAATGCCCTGCTTGATGTATCAGCGTGCTATATCTAATTTTTGAATTACTTAGAATTTTTGGCGGCTCTAATTAAATTTTGTTCAATCAGTTCATAGTGGGAACCTGTTGCATTTTGTTTGTGGCTAAATTCTGGGTAGTCGGTATAGCCCACTGAGCCACCACCATAGAATGTGGTTCGGTCATAAAGATTAAGTGGATTGCCGAGTAAAAGGCGTTCTGGCAAATCTGGGTTCGAAAGAAACCAGCGACCGAATGCAATCATGTCATATGCACCTGCACCGACAGCTTCCAATGCCGTACTTGGTGTAAAGCCGCCAGCTCCAATGAGAACGCCTCCGTAAAGAGTTCTAAAGCGTGCATTGCGTAATGGTTGATGAATCGATGGATCATCAAGGGGCAACACAGATAAAGCCCCCACCCTCGGCTCGGTCAAAAGTAAATAAGCAAGTGGATAAGTGTTCAGTTTTTGGATTGCATAGTCCCACAAGTCTTCGGCGTCTGATGACGTGACGCCAAAATACATTTGATAAAGCTTCCCAGTGGAAGGATTGATCGTAGTTGGTGACAGCCGAATGGCCACACGATCAGGTCCAAAAGCCGAGTGTGGCTGCACCGACTGTTTTAGAGAATCTGAGATAAGAACTTTTGTGTTCGCGGATCTTTTGGATGGTCAAATAGCTCCGACGGTGTTCCAACTTCGACGATCTCGCCGTCGGACATGAAGACCACTCGATCAGCCACTTCTCGGGCGAAACCCATTTCATGTGTTACCACAATCATGGTCATGCCGTCTTTGGCCAATTCTTTAATCACATCAAGAACCTCGTTGATCATCTCAGGGTCAAGCGCCGACGTTGGTTCGTCAAACAACATCACTTTTGGCTTCATCGCAAGCGCACGGGCAATCGCCACACGTTGTTGTTGACCACCTGAGAGCTGGGCCGGAAACTTCTCGGCCTGCTCCGGAATTTTTACACGTGTCAGCAACTCATGTGCCAGTTCCTCCGATTTTGCCTTCGACATCTTTCGCACCTGTCGAGGACCAATTGCCACATTTGACAGCACAGTGAGATGGGGAAACAGATTGAAGCTTTGAAACACCATTCCGGTTTCTTTGCGAACTTCTTCAATATTGCGAATATCGAGTGTGAGTTCTATACCATCCACGATGATTCGCCCTTTGTCATGCTCTTCTAGTCGATTGACGCATCGAATCAGCGTCGACTTTCCAGAACCAGATGGACCAATGATGACCACTACTTCCCGTTTGCCAACCTTGAAATCCACACCTTTAAGTGCAGAAAAGTCTTTGAACTTTTTGTGGACACCTTCCAGCACGACGATGGCATCACTATCTGTTCGCCCACCAGACATTTGTGTGGCATCGGCATTTACGGATTCACTCATCGTTGCCCAACTCCCAGTTTCTTTTCGACTCGTTGACTTTCTTTGCTCATCACGTATGACCCAACCCAGAACAACAGACCCGCAAATGCAAGCACTTCATAGATATACCCGCGACCAAGGAATGCATCCTGTTTGGTGATTGCCTCACTGATCTTCAGCATCTCCAGAATGCTCAGTGCAGCCCCCGCCAATGTTGTGTCTTTGAACAAACTAATGAACTGGCCTATTTGGGCTGGAATGACGTTGCGCAACGCTTGCGGCAATGTAACTAGAAAGATGATTTTCACCGTTGGAAGCCCGAGTGCACGTGCGGCTTCAGTTTGCCCTTTGGGAATGGATTGCAGTCCCCCACGAATAATTTCTGCGAGATAGGCCGCAGTAAACATAGTAAATACGGTGACAGATCGGAATACTGGCCCGGGATCGATCTGAGGTGGAAGAAAGAAGTCCAATGCCACACCCGACAGCAAAAGCAGCACAAACAATGGCGCACCACGAACGACTTCGATATACGTAGCGCATACCAGCCGTACCATGGGCAAACTTGATCGACGCCCGAGCGCAAGCAACACTCCAAGCGGGAAGCACAGCAAAATGCTGAGGACCGCAATATAGAAGTTGATGAGAAAGCCACCCCAGAGCTGCACATCAGCACTACGTATAACTAGCACCATCATGGTGATCGGAGTAATCGCAAGTGCAACATGCCAGATCACTGCTGGAATTTGCCGCAACTTGGCGATGCTTCTGCGCCACTTCTTTACTTGTAGACCTAAAACAATTGCACCAACAACTGCAACAACAAACCACATTGACTCCCGCACGCCAGCCAGCACTACAAGCAGGAGGCCAACAACAACAAGTAAACCAAAACGACGGACAGCGGCAAAGAGCTGCTCTGAGCGTGACGCTTCTCTAGCACCTGCGACTTTGCCACCCCCGAGTGCCGCTGCACCCCAAAAGCAAGTAGCGATGACTACCCCATACAGCACCCAGAGTGATTCCTTGGGAAATCGTCCGACCAGCAGCAATCTGAGGTTGACGTCAATTATTTCCCAGCGTCCGGTGAATACCACAAATCGAAACACTGACCACATGGCCCACAAGGCCACGCCGGAGAAAACGATAGTAAGCAAAGCATCCCACCATGTGCGAAAGAGGTTGCGCCGCAGCCATGTTTTCATCGCTCGACCAACGCCAATCGCCGATTAACGATGTTGATAATAAGGCTGGACGTCAACGAGATGACGAGATACACAAACAACGTCAGCGTAAACGCCGGAACCGCTGGTGAGCCGTTACCGACAGTAATTTGTGCAATTTGCGTGAGCTCAAAGTAACTAATAACTGCACCAAGTGACGAGTTCTTGATCAGATTCAAAGACTGATTGCCAAGTGCGGGCATTGCAACCCGAAATGCCTGCGGAAGGATGACGAGCCGCATCTTCTTGCTTGGCGAGAGCGCGATTGCATCCGCAGCTTCACCCTGCCCTTTGGGGACAGCAAGAATAGAACCGCGCACAATTTCTGCCACATGACTACTCGTGTACAGCACCAATGAGACCAACAAAGCAAAGTATGAAGGGTCTATACGTATGCCGCCGAGCGAACCGCGATCATTCACTACTGGCAAGGTCCAGTTGAAACCAAATATCGACCAACCGAAAACCATCAACACAACAAAAACAACTCCCGAAATCAAGAATGTTCGAACACTCTTCCCAGTGCGATTGGAGTACACCTTGCAGCCTGACGAGACGATGAACATAGCCGCGATACAGCAGCCGAAAAGGGTCAAGAGCGTGGTGCCTGAACCCACAAACCACGGCATGGCGATGCCCCGGTTAGAGATGACGAACAGTTCAAACGGCACCCATGCCGACTCGATACGTGGAAACAATTGAAGCACGACAGCCAGATTCATGAACGTAAGTAGCAACAGCAGCGGCAAGTTGCGCAATATCTCGACATACGTTCCCGCCACAGTTCGAACAACAAAGTTCTTCGAAAGACGGCCGACGCCTACCAGTGTTCCAAGTAAGAGCGCTAGGAGAATTCCGGCAATAGACACACGCAGGGTGTTAAGAAAGCCTTGAACAAACGCTCGTCTGACCGGCGCACTCTGATCGAGCGCGTTACCCGGCAGAGTAAAGCTGCTGGGGTTATCAAGAAATCGAAAGTTGGTGGGAATCTTGCTCTGGGCGAGGTTCAGGCGATAGTTATTCCACAACCAATAGAGCAAGCTCGCCACAGAGAGCAAGATGACTAGTTGCAACATCCATCGCAACACTCGAATATTGCGCCATGGCGGAACTCGCTTCGGTGCCGCGGCCGAGAGGCTCATGTGAGCCCCACGACCACGCGCAGCGTATTCAATCCACTAATTGATCAACGGTAAGGCGGTGAGTACATCAAGCCACCGTTGGTCCACAGCGCGTTGACTCCGCGCTTCAAACCAAGAGGTGCGAGATGGCGCTCAAAGATTTCGCCGTAGTTACCAACTTGCTTCACAATTTGGTAAGCAAAATCTGTTGGCAGACCCAAACCTGGATCGAGGGTGGCGCCGACGCCGTCGGTGACAATCTCAACTCCAAGGAAGCGCTTAATCGAAACGTCCTCAGTTGTGACTTGGATTTCGTCCACATTGGCAGAGGTGATTCCGAATTCTTCGGCTGAAATGGTGGCCAAAATTGCCCACCTTACGACCTGCGCCCACTTGGAGTCACCGTCAAGAACTGCCGGCCCAAGTGGCTCTTTGGAAAACACTTCAGGCAAAATGGTGAGCGTTTCTGGGCCCGATGGATACACCGATCGGAATCCAGTCAGCTGACTTGTGTCTGATGACCAACCGTCGCACTGGCCCGCAATGAAGCCTTCGAGCAGCAAGTCGGTGTCGTCGAAAGCGCGAACTTCCCAGTTCAAGCTGAGACGTGATGACTCAAGTGCCGCGTTTCCTTCGGTGGTGGTTCCCTTGGCAACACACACAATCGCATCTTTCATGTCGTTGATTGAGGCGTACTTGCCGGTTTCCACCATCATGCCTTGACCGTCATAAAAGTTGGTCTGCACGAAGGTTGTACCTTCACTGCCGTCACGTGAAGCGGTCCACGTGGTGTTGCGAACAAGCACGTCAATTGCTCCACTTTGCAATGCGGTGAAGCGATCTGCCGTATCGACATCGACCATGTCCACAGCATTGGCATCGCCAAACATTGCCGCAGCAATAACTCGACAGAAGTCTGAGTCAAAGCCGACATGGGTGCCATCGTCTTGCAATACTGCAAAGCCTGGAAGCGCGTCGCGTGTTCCACACTTAACGGTTCCTGCGTTGAGCACATTGTCGTATACCGACCGTGTTGCTGGCTCGGCTGGCGCCTCTTCAGCAACTTCGGAAACCGTATCGCCATCGCTGCTCGAGGAGCAACCAGCAACGATGAGCGCCGTTGCTGCGAATGCAGCAACGATGCGACTTGTTCGTTTCATAAATCCCCCTTATTTAGTATGAAATAAAATTGTACCACATCTGACAGTCGTACTTTTTCGGCTCGATGCTTACCAAGAGCAAACATTCCTGCCCGCACTTCAGAGAGCCGTCATTGTCAAGCCGCCACGATGATTGATGGAATCACCGTCGCCAATTGCGCGATGAGGTGTCTCTAGGTGCGAAGCCGCTGGAGCAACAAATGTGCTACCCACCCGTGTTTGAAGCCCAGGGCGTCCTGTCACATAATCGGAGTGCGAGTCAGAATCGAATGTCCAAGCAATGTGTCGCGTTCGTCGGGCCGCAAACGTCTCTTGAGCTATCGGAAAATGTGGCGGGTCGACCACCGGTTGACTCTGTAGTTTGCCTCGCTCAGGATCGCTTCATTCAATGAAGACCCCCGAGCTGCTCACAGTATGCCGTGAAGGGCACATTACTGGAACTGTCAAGCGGATTCCAGGCCACCAGCACCAGAACGCTCACATATTGCCGTTACTCTCGACGATAACCTTTGGTCGGTTTCTTTGACAGAAAAAATCTGGCGGCAGTCGTTTTGGAGAGTATCGGACTCACAAGCGGAACACCCTTGCCCCTGAAGCTCAGTGGATAGAGCAACGGTTTCCTAAACCGCAGGTCGCATGTTCGATTCATGCCGGGGGCGCGAAATTAATACTTGGGCACACCACTCTCTTGCTGGGTGTGTTGTT
>CALEHE010000023.1 GCA_937876415.1 uncultured Actinomycetes bacterium | reverse complement strand
ATGAAAGGTCGCACTGTCACCGTTCCGCGCGTGATGGTTGTTCCTGGAAGCCATTCAGTGAAGACGCAGGCGGAAGCCGAAGGGTTGCACGAAATCTTCCGTGCCGCTGGAGCCGATTGGCGCGAACCCGGTTGTTCAATGTGCCTCGCGATGAACCCCGACAAACTCACGCAAGGTGAGCGTTCAGCTAGTACGAGCAACCGCAACTTCGAAGGTCGTCAAGGCCGTGGCGGTCGTACCCACTTAGTGTCCCCCGAAGTCGCCGCCGCAACTGCAGTTGCCGGCACCTTCGCCACCCCGTCAGATTTAGATTCAGGCCGATTTGAAGTGAAGGACAAGTAATGAAGAGTGTTCAAATTCTCACCGGTAACGGAATCCCCTTGCGTCGTAGCGACGTTGACACCGACCAAATCATCCCCGCAGATTGGTTGAAGCGAGTGGAACGAACTGGCTTTGAAGCTGGTTTGTTTTCAACCTGGCGCGATGATCGCAGTTTCGTGTTGAACGATGAGCGTTACGCCGGAGCATCAATCTTGGTTGCTGGTCCATCGTTCGGTGTTGGTTCATCACGCGAACACGCCGTGTGGGCAATTCAGCAATACGGATTTGATGCAGTGATTGCACCAAGCTTCAGTGACATCTTCCGTAACAACTGCACCAAGAATGGTTTGGCTCCGGTTGCATTGCCCATTGAGGCAGTCGAAAAGATTTGGGCTGCGATTGAAGCCGATCCCAAGACCAACATCGTGGTCGACATGGAACGATTGATTGTTGAAGTTCCGAGCATTGGTTTGACCGAGTCATTCCCGATGGAACCACAGAATCAGCATCGATTCTTAAACGGTCTTGATGACATCGGCATCACGCTCACGCACGCCGATCAAATCACCAACTTTGAATCTTCCCGCCCCACCTGGCTTTCCAAATAACCTTGTGCTTCTGGTGTCGTTTTCTTCGGTATTACCAAAGAAAACGACACCAGAATCACGAGAGAAATTCGGCGAGGTTGAAGAGTTTGGGGTTATTGCTGAAGACCTCAATTGACTTCGTGATCGGCATACGCATAGTGCGCTGCAAGATCGTCACTTGAGTGTGCTGGTTGTACTCAACCAACGTCACGGCCCAACCATCGCGACCGGCACGTGCGGTACGACCTGAACGGTGCAAGTAATCCTTGTTGTCTTTGGCCGGCTCGTAATGAATCACTACCGCAATATCGTCAATGTCGATACCGCGAGCTGCGACATCGGTTGCCACCAAAACACTCAATGAACCTTCGGCAAAACGTCGCATTGCTTTTTCGCGCGCTGGTTGCGCCAAGTCGCCATGAATCGCTGCTGCATTTATTCCGAGAGCAATCAAGTTGTCGGTGACACGATCGCACACACGCTTGGTCTGACAGAACACCACGGTCTTACCCGCACCACGTGAAATTGCCGAGACAACCTTGTCTTTATCCATGTGGTGAGCGGCCAGCCACAAATGGTGCATTGTTCCAACGGTGTCGGTTGCTTCGTCAATCGCGACTTCAACCGGATTCGTCATGAACTGGCGAATCAAGTGGCCAACATCGCCATCAAGTGTTGCCGAAAACAACATCGTCTGATTGCGACCGGTACAACGACGCAATACCCATTCAACTTGCGGGGTAAAGCCATCGTCGGCCATACGGTCGGCTTCGTCGAGAACAACAACTTCAACTGCAGACAAATCAATTTCGTTCGACTTCAACAAGTCGATCAAACGCAATGGTGTGGCAACAACAATCTCGATGCCCTTGGCCATGTGTTCAACTTGCTGGTGACGACTTGCTCCGCCGTACACCGCCAAAACATGTCGACCTGAATGACGGGCCAACGGTTCGAGAACTTCAGCTACCTGCACAGCCAATTCACGAGTCGGCACCAACACCAAGCCCAAGGGCTTCATCGGTTCGGCCTTCATTGAAATACGCGACAACATCGGCACACCAAAAGCGAGGGTCTTACCCGAACCGGTCTTGGCGCGGCCACACACATCGTGACCTTGCATCGCGACCGGAATCGCTTCAATCTGAATCGCGAATGGATTGGCAAAGCCGGCAGCAGCAAGACCTGCATCGACTTCGGGAGGAACTCCAAGCTTGGCGAAACCCGTAGGGGTCTCGACTGGCGGAAGCACATTGATACTGGTTAAGGGTTGCGCGGGGCCGGAAACTTCTTCTTGTCCGGCAGAGTCACGCGGACGACGCGGACTCCGAGGCGCTCCCTTGCGGGGGGCGAAATTACTCATGTTGGATTGCAGGGTATCCCCGATCATGTCCATATGGGGTGTGTCGACACTCGTTAATGCTCAATGCACCCAAAAATGCCTACTGTTGAACCATGCGTGTTCCTTTGACCATCATTGATCACATCCGCCGTGCCGAGCTGCTGTACCCCGATCGCATCGCGGTCGTTGATGAGCCTGATCAGCCCGCCAAGTCGTGGGGTTCACTCACCTATCGCCAAGTAGCCGAACGTGCTCGAGCTCAAGCCGCTGGCCTTGATGCTCTCGGAAT
>CALEHE010000022.1 GCA_937876415.1 uncultured Actinomycetes bacterium | reverse complement strand
CATCACGATCTCATTTTGAGAACGGCTCAAAGATAACCACTTCTTCTTCGCACTGCCGATGCCATGTTCAGCGCTAATGCTGCCCTTGAATTCGGCAACCACCTGAAGAACAACTTCAACAACAAGTTCATCGGTCGCCGATGGACCCAATACATTGACGTGCATATTTCCATCAGCCGCATGGCCGAAGATAAAGACCGTCCAATCTGCATTTGTCTCAAAGATTCGTTGACGAGTTTTTTCAATGAACTCCGGCAAATCAGACACCGCGACCGTGACATCAAACTTATGCGGCACACCGTGCGTCGAAATCGCCGCAGTGTGTTCTTCACGCAGACGCCACAGCTTGGCCCGACCCATTTCATCTTGAGCGACAGCGCTCAAGCCGGCGAAGTTTGACTGAGCAAGATGTCTCTCAATGTCCGAGGCGAGATCAACATCGGCCGAGAATTCCAAGAGTAAATAGACGGGAGCAACAAAAGGAATCGCCACATTGAACGCTTCAGCAACAAGGTCTGCTCCGTCCGCATAAAACAACTCTGCGGCATCAAGAGAATCAAATTGTTGGCGAATACGTTGAACAACATGCACAACTTCTTCAGTTGAGTCACAGCCCAACAAAACCGTGGTCCGAGATATGTGCAACGGCAGCAAACGCAAGCGAGCGGCCGTGACAATTCCGAGAGTTCCTTCGCTACCACACAAGAGTGATGCGATGTCATAGCCGGTGTTGTCCTTAATCAATCCAGCCATATGTTCAATCACATCACCATTGGGAAGAACTGCTTCTATCCCAACTACTTGATGTCGTGTCGAACCGAATCGCAGAACATTGATACCCCCAGCATTAGTCGCGATCGTCCCACCGATCGTCGCTGATCCTCGAGCACCAAAATCAACGGCATAACGCAATCCATGACTCTTGGCTGCTTCATGCACCTGTTCAACCGTTACTCCGGCACCTACCGAAATCTGCTGACTGGCCGCATCGACAGGCCCGAGCGAATTGAGCCGCCGGGTCGAGACAATCACGTGTCCTTCAGACGCCAAGGTTCCACCCACCAATCCGGTATTTCCACCTTGGGGCACGACTGCAATGTTGAACTTCGAGCACAACTGGAGAATATGGCTCACCTCACTCGTGTTCGCTGGCCGCACAACGACCGATGGCGTGCCAATGAACCGACCTGTCCAATCAGTGCCATAGCCAGCAAGATCATCAGTCAAGACGTGAGCATCACCAACTACTTGTTGCAGAGATACAACGAACTCTGAACTCAGCGCCTGCGGTCGACTAGTCACGTCATCAAGGTACCGCGAATTACCTCTTCCCAAGCCAACCGCAGCAACCTATGCTCACCCTTGGGGAGGTGACGCCATGGGGGGCACACCGACAGTATTAGGGGATATTTCCGCTGAGTGGCTGAGCGAGGTTCTTCACACTCGAGTCACCGGATTCAGTCTTCAAGTCATCGGAGCCGGCGAAGGGTTCATGGGCCAACTCGCCCGCGTTTCACTTGTTGGCGAGAACGTTCCAGCGAGCGTCATCGTCAAATTCCCGACATCCGACCCCGGTGGTCAAGTGATGGGCGAAATGATGGGCGTTTGGAATCGCGAACATCGTTTCTACACGGAGGTCGCTTCTCAAATAAAGGGAATCAAACTGGCACGTTGCCTGCACAGTTCAGTTGAACCATATGCACT
>CALEHE010000021.1 GCA_937876415.1 uncultured Actinomycetes bacterium | reverse complement strand
TATTTTGAGTAATCAGTTTTGGATGATGCCCGCAAGCGAACGCGGTGACATCACGATGAGTCTGCGTTACGAATCAATGCGTTCACGTTTAAACCCGAATTACTTGCGCCAAGTACCTGGCTGAAATTGAAATAACTACAAAGGAGATTTTTATGACTGCAATCGACAATCCGTTGACTCGTGAAGCGAATCCCTACATTGATCCGTATCTTGATGTCCCAGCGAATGATCCGTACATCATCGTTTCGGCAGATAGTCATGCTGGACTTCCAACGGCCGAGTATCGCGGCTACTTAGAGAAAAAATTTCATCCGCAATTTGATGAGTTCTTAGCCGAACGCGAACAAGCGCTTGAACAATCAACAATGCTCGGAACGCGCAATGAGGATTACGCGAAGAAATGGTTTGAAGAGCACGAAGAAGCTCTTCGGAGTGGCTGGGAAGCAGGTCGTCGCGATCAAGAACTTGATGGCGATGGTGTCGCCGGTGAAATTATTTTCCCTGACGCCGATGCAGTCGAAAGTCGTACTTGTGTGCCATTTGGTGCGGGCCTAGGTCTGTCGGGTGACATGGATCCCGAATTGGGTTTGGCGGGTTCAATTGCCCACAACCGTTGGTTGGCCGAACTTTGTTCTGAAAGTCCAGAGCGCCGTCGGGGCATGGCATTGATTCCAATTACTGCTGATTTAACTCGGGTTTTAGCTGAAATTCGGCGAGCAAAGGAATCTGGTTTAGGCGGTGTGATGATTCCCGCGATGTGGGTGAATCAGTTGCCATATCACGATCGTCATTACGATCCGGTGTGGGCGTTGTGCGAAGAACTCAATATGCCAATTTCAACTCACTCGGGTCCGGCGTCGCGCGATGAGTACGACAATCATCTCGGCATCTACGTCACTGAAGTTGTGTGGTGGCCAGCACGACCGTTGTGGTTCATGTTGTGGTCGGGGGTGTTTGAGCGCTTCCCTGGTTTGCGTTTTGGTGTCACCGAAGCCGGTTGTTGGTGGCTACCGCCGCAAATTTGGTTCTGGGATCGATTGGCTCTTGGTCAAAAAGGCACAGAAAAATTAGGTGGTGATCCTTTTAAGGGTGCAATCAAAATGTTGCCAAGTGAGTACATCGATCGCAATGTGTACATAGGGGCATCAAACACTAAGCGTCGCGAACTTGGAATGCGTTACGAGATTGGCGTTGGCAACATTATGTGGGGCAACGACTTCCCACATCCAGAAGGTACGTGGCCTAATACCCGTGCATGGTTGACGAAAACATTCCATGACATCCCGATCGATGAAACACGATTGATGGTTGGTTTGAG
>CALEHE010000020.1 GCA_937876415.1 uncultured Actinomycetes bacterium | reverse complement strand
ACGTCAATTTCACGCGCCGCTGGCTCGCTATGAACCTCCGTCATCGTGACCCCGTCAACGTGCCACACCGTGATTGACAAATCAAAACCAGCGGAGCGTCGCGCCAATGTTGTTGTTTCAGCACTGGCCAAAATGTGCAGATCACGTACCCCGTGTCGCGAGGCCCACGCCAAGGCCACACCTAAACCCCGTTCGGGCTTATCTTCGATGAGAACCCACGATGCATTGTTGGCAGTCATCGCTGCACCAACCGACAGCCCGATCTGATCGGTGGGCTCAATATCTCCAAAATGTTCGCGAACAAGCGCGACCAACTTGATGCCGTATAAACGGGCTTTGAGTTCGGGGTCCATTGCAATGTCAGACATGGATCAACACATCAATCTCAGAACAACAATCTCAAGACAGCAACATCAGTTGTCGGTACCGCAAAATGTGTCGCGGTCAGCAAGACGACTTGATCAGGCTTTGTTTTTGCGCTCGCCATAACGCTTGTTGAAGCGCTCGACGCGGCCACCGGTGTCAACCAGCTTCTGCTTACCAGTGAAGTAAGGGTGGCACTCGTTGCAGAGTTCAACGTTGAGATCGCCAGCACGCGTTGAACGAGTTTCAAACGTGTTGTTGCATGAGCAACGCACGGTTGTGAGCGAGTAGTTCGGGTGGATGTCGGCCTTCATGTCTTTTCGTCCTCTTAATTCGAGAGCCCTAGCGGGACCTCACGAGCCTAGCGGTGGTCTGCGCCAGCGCCACCTTGGGCAACTAGCCAAATGATGAGTTGGCGACCCCATCAGGGGCCACCAACCTCACATCGTGGGGGTTTTACCGATTTCGGCCAAGAATTCGTCGTTGTTCTTGAACTGCTTGAGGCGGTCAATCAGCAACTCGAGTCCGGGTGCCGGGTTGCCATCTGAAGCCAAGCCCGAGAGAACGCGGCGCAACTTCCAGACCATCTGCAATTGCTTGCGATCAAACAACAACTCTTCGTGACGAGTACCCGACGAATCAACGTCAATGGCTGGGTAAATACGCTTTTCGGCCAAACGGCGGTCGAGGCGCAATTCCATGTTGCCCGTTCCCTTGAACTCTTCGAAGATCGCTTCGTCCATACGGCTGTTGGTCTCAACAAGCGCAGTCGCCAAAATGGTGAGCGAGCCACCTTCTTCAACGTTGCGAGCCGCACCAAAGAATCGCTTGGGCGGGTACAAGGCACCCGCATCAATACCACCAGAAAGAATCTTTCCGCTGGCCGGTGCTGCCAAGTTGTATGCACGGCTCAAACGTGTGATGCCGTCAAGAATGATGACAACGTCTTTGCCGGTTTCAACAAGACGCTTCGCACGCTCAATGGTGAGTTCAGCACAATGAGTGTGCTCTTCTGATGGACGGTCGAACGTACTTGAAATCACTTCACCACGAACAGTGCGTCGCATGTCGGTCACTTCTTCGGGGCGTTCGTCAATCAGCAACACCATCAACACAACTTCAGGGTTGTTGCGCTCGATCGCAGTTGCGATCTCCTTCATGATCGTCGTCTTACCAGCCTTAGGAGGTGACACGATGATTCCGCGTTGACCCTTACCGATTGGTGAGATGAGATCGATGATGCGTGCGGTCATGTTGCCCGGATCAAGCGGATGCTCAAGCTTCAACTTTTCGTCGGGGAACAAAGCAGTGAGGTCTTCGAAGCGAGGACGGTTCTTAACCTTTTCAGGGTCGCCGCCATTGACAGTCAAAACCTCAAGCAAAGCAGGGTTCTTTTCGTTACGGCCAGCGGTGCGTGCCATACCTGTGACATGGTCGCCCTTGCGCAAACCATATTGACGGGTTTGCTTCACTGACACATAAGCATCTTCGCGACTTGGTAAGTAGCCCTTCACGCGCAAGAAGCCGTAGCCCTCATCGCGCAAATCAAGGTAACCCTCAATGGCCACTGTTTCTTGCGGAACGAATTCGCCGCCTTGCGCAGAGTTGCCTCCATCGCGGCTCCACGGGCGCTCGGTCATACCTTCGCGATCTTCGCCCTGAGGACCTTCGTCGCGTCCGCCCTTGCCACGACGGCGACGACGACGATTACGTCCTTCGCCTTCAAAACTGTCGCGATCGTTACGATCACTACGCGGGCCACCGACTTGTCCACCAGGTTGACCGCTGCGATTGTTCTGACCTTGATAACGCGGATTGTTGTTGTCACGCGGACCACGATCATTGCGCGGACCACGATCACCGCGGTCGCCACGATCAGTACGTTCGGTTGCGGCCGGGGCTGATTCGCCACCGGTTAATTCAGCAACAGTTGATTCGCCTTTGCGAACGAGTTCGGCTTCCCATTCGGCAAGCGGTTCGCCGTCAGCACCAAGAATGATCTCGGGTGCTGCACTATGCGGTGCAGGCGTTGAAGCCGGCTTGCTTTGAGCGGGAGCTTCGTCATCGCCATCGGCCTTAGCTTTGGGCGGACGACCACGGCCACGCTTGACCGGCTCTCCTGCTGATTCGCCAGCGGAGGATGAAGAACTAGGTGAAGAATTTGATGAAGAACTCGATGCTCCAGGCCCACCGACAGTGTTGAGGATCTTGACGATGATGTCTTCTTTTTTGGCACGAGGACCGGCTTTAATGCCCAGCGCAGTTGCGATGGCAACGAGCTGATCCTTGTCTTTTGATTCAAGCACTGACTTTTCGAGTGCATCTGCGGCCACGAGAACCTGCTTTCAGGCGAGAGTAAAACGGCGACGTGCAACGGGGGCACGAGCACCGACGATCCCTTCGCCAGTGAGGGGAACACACACGGATCTACCAGTGTTGACCGGATGAACTATCCAAAACGGCTGCCCAGAATGGCATCGCGTGCGGTCTGGGATTCCAGACATCTCTGACCATAGCCAACCTGAGCACCCTTGGCAACGCAAACGGTTAATTAACCGTCAATTGAGATCGATAGTTCGCCGAAAATTCGGGAATAAACCAGTGAAATTTAGCGTGCCACCGACCGCACAAAAGCCTGCACAGCCGCCAAATCGTTGGCCACATTGTTGGTCCGTTCGGGACGTTCGAGCAGGTCAGCGAGGTGTTCTGGCAAATTGGGGTGAACGCCAGTGGCCTTAATGACCGCAGCGGGGAACTTGGCCGGATGAGCAGTGGCCAGGGTGACGACAGGCACCCCCGACTGATCTTCTTGTCGGGCCCGTATTTGGCGAGCGGCCGACACACCAACTGCGGTGTGTGGATCAAGCAACATGCCCGATTCGCGATACACATCGGCCATCGTTGACAAGGTGAGTTCGTCATTGCAACGCGCTGCTTTAAACACTGGGGCGGCCCAAGTTGCGAATTGATCGGGCTCAACTGCCAATTGACCTGTTGAACGGAATGTTGACAATTGATGTGCAGTCACTGCCCCATCACGATCGTTCATTTCGAAAAGTAAACGTTCAAAGTTTGATGACACTTGAATGTCCATTGACGGACTGAGCGTGGGCACGACACCGTCAGCAACCATCTGATGAGATTCAAAAAAGCGAGTCAAGATGTCGTTCTTATTTGAACCGACGATGAGCGAATCAACTGATGCGCCCATCTCGCGAGCGATCCAACCAGCCAACACATTGCCAAAGTTTCCGGTGGGAACACTGAATGAAACAGGCTGATCACCCAACGCATCGATAGCTGCAACGTAGTAAACGGTCTGAGCCATGACTCGTGCCCAGTTGATGCTGTTGACTGCAGAAAGGTTCAATTCATTACGGAATTGAGCATCATTGAACATGGCTTTGACCAAGTCTTGGCAATCATCAAAGGTTCCGTCAATCGCAACCGTGTGCACATTTGGTGACTCAACCGTGGTCATTTGACGACGCTGTACATCACTCACGCGACCAGCCGGGTACAAGATAACAATGTCGACATTGTTGCAACTCTTGACGCCATCAATTGCTGCCGAACCGGTGTCGCCACTGGTTGCACCAACGATCATCACACGTTCGTTACGAGCAGATAAAACATGATCAAACAAACGACCGACTAATTGCAACGCCACATCTTTGAATGCCAGCGTTGGTCCGTGGAAAAGTTCCATGATCCATTCGTTGGGTCCGATTTGCACGAGTGGCACCGTTGCTGGGTGACGGAAAGTTGCATAGGCATCACGGCACATTGCTTCAAATGCCGCTTCGTCAATGTCGCCAACTGCTCCATCTTGAATGACATAGGGCCGCATCACGGCAGCGGCTAGTGATGCGTAGTCACCAGTTGGCAACGAAGGAAGCGATGGCCACTCGGTCGGCACATACAAACCACCATCAGTTGCTAAACCAGCCAATAAAACATCAGCGAAACCAAGCTCGGGAGCCTGGCCGCGGGTCGAGATATAACGCATGTTAGACATCGTTTGACCGAGATCTCTCACGAACCAACGACACGCAACATGCCGCCGACTTGCTTCACAACATCCATCTCGCGAAGTTGGCGAACGGTTGCCTGCAGATCGGACTCTTTGGCGACGTGGGTAATGAAGACTAGGCGTGCATCGGCACCAATGCCTTCTTGTTCGGCGGCACGAATACTCACACCATTGTTGGCAAATGCACCAGTAACCGCATGCAAAACACCAGGCTTGTCGGCGACTTCCATCGACAACAAATATTCAGAACTGGTTTCGTCAATCGGTCGAATGATTGCCTTAGCAAAACTTCCGATTGATCCATGAGTGCCCTTGACTAAGTTCACCGCGGCGTCAATCACATCGCCAAGAACTGCACTTGCAGTCGGGTTGCCGCCTGCTCCGCGACCGTAGAACATCAACGAACCAACGGCGTCACCTTCAATGAACACAGCGTTGTAACTTTCACGCACGCTGGCCAACGGATGGGTGTTCGGCACCATTGCTGGGTGAACACGCACAGCAATTTCGCCAGTTTCGCGATCGCGTTCAGCAATGCCGAGCAACTTAATGACGTAACCCAAACGCTTCGCAACTGCGATATCGGCAGCAGTCACACGACTAATACCTTCGTGATACACATCGCCCGCAACAACTTTTGCGCCAAAGGCGATTGACGCCAAGATGGCCGCTTTCGCGCCAGCATCAAAACCTTCAACGTCGGCTGTTGGGTCGCGTTCGGCAAAACCGAGACGCTGTGCTTCAGAAAGTGCGGCCGAATAGTCGGCGCCTTCTTCGGTCATCTTGGTCAAGATGAAGTTGGTGGTGCCGTTGATGATTCCCATCACACGCGAAACCGGTTCGCCGCGCAAACTTTCGCGCAACGCACGAATGACAGGAACGCCACCGGCAACCGCTGCTTCAAACAACAAGTCAACACCAGCGGCATCGGCTGCGGCATACAGTTCGGCACCAACATTGGCGAGAAGTTCTTTGTTGGCGGTGACCACCGGCTTGCCAGCGGCAAGAGCAGCAGTGATGAGTTCGCGTGCAGGCTCGATGCCACCAATGACTTCAACGATCAGATCGATACTGGGGTCGGCCACGACCGCGTGAGCGTCACGAGTTAAGAGACCTTCGGGCAGTTGGACATCACGATCACGTGACATGTTGCGAACCGCCACGCTGACAACTTCAAGACGAATACCGGTACGGAGTTGAATCGTTGCACCCTGCTGCTCAATGAGGCGCACAAAAGCCGCGCCGACGTTGCCACATCCGAGTACACCGATGCGTACGACCTTGCCCTGGGATTCAACCGTTGTCACAGGATCAAGGCTATGGGCGAGAGTTCAGAGAAACATAGATATTTAGAGACGGTCTGGCAAGCCGTTTATTGCTCGGGGCTTACTAGACATCCAGACGTACGAGGTCTTCGTAGGTTTCGCGGCGAATCACCAGACGCGACTTTCCGTTGGCCACGAAAACGACCGCTGGACGAGGCACTTTGTTGTAATTACTGGCCATCGAGTGCCCGTAAGCCCCCGTCACTGGGGTCGCAATCAGATCGCCCACCGCGATATCGGCAGGAAACTGTCCTTCGAAAATCAAGATGTCGCCGCTCTCGCAATGCTTGCCCACGAGACGCGCATTCAGTGGACGCTCGGCCATGACATCAGAAGTTTTGAAAGCTTCGTATCCGCTGCCGTATAAAACCGG
>CALEHE010000019.1 GCA_937876415.1 uncultured Actinomycetes bacterium | reverse complement strand
GTTGATTCCTGATGCTGGGAGTCCGCCTTTGCTGTACACGTTGAATGTTGTCGACGCTGCTGTTCCGGTGCGGCTTCCGATTTTTCCTGTTGAACGTGTGTCCATGATTCGCTTTGGCGACAACGTGATTAATCCTGTCGGTGTTGAAGCAACAGAGACTAGCGACACTGAAGATGCTGCAGTATCGATTGCGGGGCCTGAGTTCCCCGCCGCATCTGTAGTGGAATTAGCGAGCAAAACAACTTCGAGTGTTCCAGTTGTCGTGCACGTGACGGAAACTGAAATTGATGTTCCCGAACTTGCGCCTACTGTGAACATGCAACCAGTAGCAGTTCCGCGATTAGTCAAATCTGAACTTGCGAGATTGAAGACATCTTCACCAAAGTTGATGATGTAACTAGCTGTTAATGAACCAGTCGTTGAAGAGGGGCTTGACCAAATCGTTGACAGGAAGTTTGTGTCAATAACGACTGGGTTGGACTCGGTGATTGAAGTCGGTCCCGACGTCATCGAAGAGTTGTCGACTGCTCCTGTAGCAAGCGATAGTTGAATTGTTCCATCGGATGGGCATGTTGGTAGCACTTCATATGAGGTGGGGTCAGCCGTTGAATTGATTGCGACTGAACAGGTTCCGGCAGATCCAATATTGGTGATATCGCTAGCCACTAGTCCAGAGATTGATTGGTTGAACGAAAGAACGAAAGTCGGTGTTCGTGTGCCAGTCGGGCTTGATGGTTCCGACCAGGTCGCAGAGGGGATCGACGAATCAATCGTCACAGTGGCCGCGGAGACTCCAGACGATGGTCCAGCATTTGATGCGTTGTCGGTGACTGATCCCGAATTGATGGTGATCGTGACGGTGCCGTCACCTGCACAGAGCACGATGAGGTTTGCAGATACTGATGTACTTGATGCGATACCTATTGCGCATCCAGGCGCAGTGCCCGATGTGGCAAGGTCCGATGTACCGAAGCCCGAAATCGGCTCAGACCAGGTGGCGGTTGCATCGATGATTCGTGATCCGGTGAGAGTTACCGAGGGGGTGATGAGCACTGTTGGTGCGGTGCGATCAATAGTGATTGTGGTTGAGTCCGCTGCGCTCGATGGTCCGTTGTTTCCCGTTGAGTCGATAACGCTCGCAGACGACATGCGGAGGGTGACAGTCCCTTCAGCGGTACACGTCGCAGTTACGGTGTAGACCGCACCAGAACCCGTGACGCTGGTGATCGAACACGGTGCTGTGCCGGTACCAGAAACTACAGAGATGTCGGAGGTATCGAGTCCCGTTACGGTCTCATTGAAATTGAGTTCAAATGAAGGTGTCAAACTGTTTGTTGGAGTCGCCGTCATCGCCCACGTGGCAATCGGGGCAGATCCATCAATTGTGAAAACAGCTGACGTGACTGCGGTTGATGGACCACTATTCAAAGAAGCGTCGTTGACGCTTCCCGCGAGCAACGTAGGGATCACAGTGCCATCGGTCGAGCATGTGTATGTGACGGTGTAGTTGACGCCCGATCCGGCGATGACAGGAGCGGCGCAAGTCGCTGTCCCGGCAGTCGTGACAGCAGCTGCTGAGAGTCCTGTAACGGTCTCACTGAACGTCAAGTTGAAAACAACTGTTCGGGATGTTGATGATGTAGATGATGTTGACCATGAAGCCGAAGGGAGCGACGCGTCAATTGTTACTGATGTTGCCGTTGTCGGGGTTGCCGGACCGTTGTTGCCTGTTCCGTCCATCACGGCTGAAGAGCGCATCGAAAGATCTGCGGTTCCTGTGCTTGTACAGGCGAGGTCAATTCGATACGTCGACCCAGAAATAGTGACGGGCGAGATCGTACATGGGCTAGCGCTTCCTGTCGCGGTGAAGTCTGCGGCTGTAAGTCCGGTCACGCTCTCAGAAAAAGTGAGGGAGTAGGACAGGTTGGTGCTTCCGGTTGGGGAAGCGGGAGAAGTGAGGGTTGCTGTCGGCGATGTCATGTCCATTGTGACGGTGTTGCTGGAGGCCGCAGAGCTGGGCCCGGCGTTGCCGCTCGCATCGGTAACTGTTGATGGGTCAAGAGATACCGAAACGGTTCCATCGCTTGCACAGTCAACTTGGACCTGTGCATAAGTCGTTGATATTGGCGTTGCAGTAACCGCGCATCCAGTCGCTGTTCCTGAAGTTGAAAAGTCTGCACTAGAAACACCAGTGACAGATTCGTCAAAATCTAGATCAAAAGCAACTGTTCGGAGACCATACGGTGATGGATGCACTGAAAATGTAGGGACCGGCGCTGTGGTTTCTTGAACAGTGATAGTCGCCATTGTTGCCACCACTTGAGCAGGAATGGTTCCAAAATCACTTGTCGTGTCGCGCCCAAGTTGCCCCGACGCATTTTCGCCCCAGCACTTTGTCGTGGCATTGTCGAGTAGCGCACACGTGTGGTTGCCCCCTGCAGAAATAGAAATCGCTTTAGCCGTTCCAAAAGTGATTGCACTTAGTGAAGAAATTGATTCACCTGAACCATCACCGTAATTTACTTTTGACCTTTGGCCAAGTTGTCCTGAAGTGTTCAAACCCCAACATTTGACAGTTCCGTTATCAAGCAGAACGCAGGTGTGGTTGTTGCCAGCAACTACCTGGATCGCGTATCTACCCGTCCCCAAGTTGATAGCCGAAAGAAATGCACCCATAGAAAGTGCGCCTCGTCCGACATCAGTCGTGTTTTGGCGACCGAGCTGACCAAAAGAGTTTTCACCCCAGCACTTGACTGTTCCTTCGATGAGTAGAGCGCAGGTGTGTTCTCCTCCAGTCGCCACTTGTATAGAAGTACCAACGTAAACCGTCGAGAGTGAATCGCCCATTTCACCCGAGCCGTCGCCGAGTGCGGTAGCAGAACTCCGCACACCTAACTGCCCTGAAGTATTCAAACCCCAACACTTAAGATCACCTTGGTCTAAGAGTGCGCACGTATGACTACCGCCGGTGGATACCTGGCTAACGGTGCGTCCTGTTCCAACATTTGTCGTTGCAAGAAACGAACCCATCTCGCTACCACCATCGCCAATGGCAACCGCACTTCCAATGCCGAGTTGCCCAGAAGTATTCAGACCCCAACACTTCAACGTGCCAGTGGTGGTTACTGCACAAGTGTGATTTTCTCCGGCGTCAAGAAAAGAACCGTAAGTTGATGTACCGATATTGACTGTTGAAATAGACGAGGCAGTCTCGCCATCAATATCGCCAATGAGATTTGTGTTACCAAGGCCAAGTTGTCCTGAAGTATTCAGACCCCAACATTTGATTTCGCTGCTGACCGTGAAAGCACAAGTGTGATTTCCGCCAGCGACTACTGAGTCAATTCCGTCGCCATCAAAATCAATCGTTGACAACGACACCATCTCGCCTGTCGAATCGCCAAGATTGGATGGGTAGTCCTGGGCGAGCTGACCGTATGAGTTGAGTCCCCAACATTTCACCGTGGAATTTGATTGAGTTGCACAGGTGTGATCGCCGCCAGCAACAATCGAAGATGTCAGTAGAGATGCGGAGAGGGGAACTTCCTGAAGGCTGTTACCCATCTGGCCACTCGTTGTCCCGACGTTGGTGGTGTTACCGATACCTAGTTGGCCTGAAGAGTTGAGTCCCCAACATTTCACGGCAGAGTCTTGAAGGACTGCACAATAAGATGCTCCGGCCGCGGTAATCGAAACAGCGGTCTCACCAGTCCCCAGATCAACAGCAGCAAGGCTTGCCATTTCGCCTGATCCATCGCCGATAGTTGTAGTTGAGCCAATTCCCAGTTGCCCTGTGTTGTTGTAGCCCCAACATTTCACAAGTCCTGTCGCAAATTTCACGCAGTTACTGGATGATCCAGCGACAATTGATATCGGAGGCAAAGTGGTGTTGAGCGATACGGGTGACAGACTTGCGACTTCACCTGCAGTGTCTCCTACGTGGTTTGAGTTTCCTTGTCCGAGCCGGCCGAAGGTTCCGTCCCCCCAACATTTGACAGTGGCGTTGTCGAGGATGACGCATGTGTGGTCGTCTCCCGACGCAATGTCAACGGCAGTTCGCCCAGTCCCAAGGCCGACAGTGGGAAGTGCGTCCCCCATTGAAGCGGCGGTTGTGCCTCGATTTGTTGAGTCGCCAACACCAAGTTGACCACGGTCATTGAGGCCCCAGCACTTGACGGATCCATCATCAAGAATTGCGCAAGTATGTTCTCCGCCGGGCGCAACCTTGACCGCGTATCGATTTGTTCCTAAGTCGACAAAAGGCAAGGCATCGCCGAGTTCGCTGTCGCTGGCACCGAGAGTTTGATCACTAACGCCAGCACCGGCTCCGCCGTAACGGTTGTATCCGAAGCACTTCAGGCGACCATCGGTGAAAATTGCGCAAGTCGTGTTGTAATTTCCCGTTGCGATGCTGCGTACGGTTAAACCTGTACCCAGATTTGCTCGGACGAGGCTTGAACCCATCTCGCCTGGTGCGTCGCCGAGTCCATCACGATCTGAAATACCAAGATTTCCAAAATCGCTGTATCCCCAACATTGGACCTGCCCATTTGTTAACAGAGCGCATGCGTATGAACCGCCGGCGGCGATTTGTTTGGCACGGGCACCACTGCCAAGGTCGATGTAGTTCAGGGACGCCACCTCGCCTGTGGCATCGCCAATTTGAGTGGTGTTCTCTTGGCCTAGTCCACCAAATGAGTTGTCGCCCCAACATTTCACGCGACCATCTCTAAATAATGCGCACACAAAGTCAGAGCCAGCTTCGATTTGCATCACGTTTGACGATGTCAACGCTGCTGTTTGCAATGTTGCGGCGACGTTCCTTTGGGACGTTGGGGAACTTGCTGAAGCCGCCAGCGGAAGGGTCGCAGCAAAAATGAGGAGCCCTCCAACAACAGCAGCGAAAAGACGTCGAACGAACGTGGACCATGAACCCCGCACAATTTTCATAGTAGTAGAGATTATGGTGACTGAAATTTCTGTCAATAACTTGAAGAAATATTCAGAATTTGTTCAGACCCAAATACGACTCATTATTTAAGGCTGACGGGAGTGCCCCCAAATGGCCTGTTGACCAGGTCGAAAAAGTCGTTGCCCTTGTCATCAACCACGATGAATGCGGGGAAGTCCTGAACCTCAATCTTCCACACTGCCTCCATACCCAACTCGGCGTACTCCAAGACCTCAACTTTGGTGATGCAGTCTTGGGCCAATCGAGCGGCGGGTCCGCCAATCGAACCCAAATAGAAACCACCGTGCTTCTTGCAGGCATCGGTGACGGCCTTTGATCTGTTGCCCTTGGCCAACATCACGAAACTTCCACCATTGGCCTGGAACTCGTCAACA
>CALEHE010000018.1 GCA_937876415.1 uncultured Actinomycetes bacterium | reverse complement strand
ACAGCGGGGACGTTGATCACGGTCGCAAAGTCACTAGTGCCCTCAACATGATGATTTGATGTCAGTAACCTGACACACAGAGTTTGTTGAAGGGACGACAAGATGGCATTCACATGGAGATTCGGTAAGAAGTCTGGGCCGACCGATCCAATCGCTCATGCCGAACGACTCGTTCAGTCTGGAAAATTCCTGCAAGCAATTGACTCCTTGACTCAGGCCAATTCAGCGAGCCCATCCCCTGCCGTCGAGGCCCGTCTGATCGAACTTCGACACGAAGCACTCTTTCACTTGTCGCCGAAATCGTCGTTCCCTACGTGGCCGCCCGCCACCACCAATCTGTTTAGTGACGTTGTCGGTATTCCCGAAATCAGTCGCGATGAGTTGAACGTTGAGAAATTGCGGTCAGCAATTTTGAATAACGGTTCGCTCATCGTTCGTAATTTAATTACGCCGAGCGAAGCGCAAGCGGCCATTGATGACGTCAACAGCTCTTTTGAAAAATACGATGACGCGATCGTTGGCAAACCACTTGAAGATTCGGCACCATGGTTTGTGCCATTTAAGTCGTCTGAGCAACTAGGTGTCACCGAGTTTTCGGCATGGAGTCCCGAAGATCAAGGTTCGCGACACTGGGTTCGCGACGGCGGCGGTGTCCTTGCCGCCGATTCACCACGAACATTTTCACATTTGATTGAATTGTTTCAGAACAACTCAATCATTAGTTTGATTCAGGCTTACCTCGGCGAACGTCCAGCCTTATCAGTCAAGAAAACCACGTTGCGTCGCGTCGCGTGTGGCGGCGACACTGCCAACGGATGGCATCAAGACGGAGCCTTTCTCGGCGAGGGCATCCGAACCATCAACCTGTGGATCGCACTCACCGACTGTGGCGTTGATGCACCGACCATGGACATGGTTCCAAAGCGCCTCCATGAAATCGCCCCCACCGGCACTCACGGTGCTGCCTTCGATTGGTCGGTCTCTCGCGAGATCGTTGATGAGTGTTCGGCCGACTTGCCGCCCGTGCGCCTTCAATTCAAGGCTGGCGACGCCATCTTGTTTGATGAAATGAACCTTCACTGCACAGCCATCGCTCCTGGCATGACCAAAGACCGCTACGCCATTGAAGCCTGGTTTTTTGCTCCATCGTGTTATCCGATGAATCAACTTCCATTGATGGTCTGAGACTCGCTGGGCTGAACGCCTAGTATTTGAACGTCCAAACAACGTTGGCGAGGGCCTCGATTGAACTACATCTCTTCTCTTGACAACTTACGGGTGGCTCTCAAACGCCACGTCTTAAACCAGTCGCATCTCACGAGTCCCCATGTTCTGCAAGTAGCCATCATCGGTCTCGGATCAGGCCCCGATTACGCCCAGGTTCCGACTGGAATCAGCGCAGAAGCCCGAACCATCAACCCCAGCGAGATTGCTTCAATCGCCTCACGTTCAATGGACGTAGTCATCATCGGGCCCGACGTTGATCCCTCAGCAGCACAGATCATTGCTGCCGAAAATGCTTTGTCGCCCGATGGCATTTTGATTGTGGCAAGCACC
>CALEHE010000017.1 GCA_937876415.1 uncultured Actinomycetes bacterium | reverse complement strand
GCTGTATGCATCACCATGAGCAGTGCCGGCCGCTTCCCAGCCACGGAAGAAATCGGTGTCTGGTTGCTCGGCTTTGCGATATCCGAGATTCGTTCCGACAACATCAGTTTCAGCCGAGAAGTTCAAGACCGGTCGCTTGAGATCGGTACGAATCAGTGCGACCTCTGGGCCCTTCACATCGGACGGGTCGCTGGGGTCAGCGCAATTCGTCGCGCAGTACAAGTTCGCTGCCCGTGCGCCACGACTGTGCACGAGATAGCCGTTGTACACATCGTGAGTCGTTGCAACTGCATTGAGATACGCAGCCATGCGGAACGCGGACTGTGATTCGCCCATGCCAATCACTGTTGTCGGCTCGAGACCTCCGAGAATTGTGTCGGCCTGGTTCCAGACAGTCGCGCCCGCTTGACTGAAGATGTCGTAGCTGTAGTTGTCGCCGGGGTGATTCAAAGTTCCGTATCGCTCGGGGTCGGCAATCTTTAATACTCGGAACTCGCCCATCCTGTTTCCGCCACCTTCAACACCAACGCGCTGAGTTGAAACTCCGACCCATACTGATCCTTGGCGGAGCATTTCAACCCATGACAATGACCAGGTCGGACCAGTATCTAAGCCTGCGGTGACGTTGAGCCATTCCACATACACCGTGCCGCTGAATTCGGAAGCGGTCACTGGACGTCGCACCAAGATTCGAGTCTTGTATTCGGCGGTGTCCTTGGGGGTGACGGTCCACATGCCGTCTTCGGTCAAAGGCTGATCAGACGTGTAACTGTTCGCTGTGCCGCTTATAAAGAATTCTTCTTCGGTGTAACCAAAAAGCGCGCCATCAAATGCCGCAGTACCGAAAACGATTTGGCCACCACCACCGGTGACGGGGCCTTCGACAGTTGTCTCGCCTACATCGGTCATTGCTATGGGTACTGGTGCAAAAACTGTTGTCGTTGGCGCCTCGGTAGAGGGAGTTTCAGTATCGGTCACTGGAGCAGTCGAGTTGACAGTTGACGAATCGCTCGTTGAGTCATTACTGGAGCAACCAACAGCAGCCGCAACCAACATCGGAATAACAAAGAGTGCACGAATATTCATGATGATCCCCTAATCAACAAAGAAAGTTCACAAATGTATCCCAAACACCCCAGGA
>CALEHE010000016.1 GCA_937876415.1 uncultured Actinomycetes bacterium | reverse complement strand
TTGCTGGTGCTTTCTTGCTGGCCATGCTTTGACCCTAATCAACTCGTTCAGCCCCCGAACCACCGCCGATAGGGTGACTCCATGCGCATCTTGGACATCAAACGGCAAATGCAGCCCGATGACATCTCGGTTGTGCGCGACCTTTTACGCGATGCCGAACGAGCCGATGGCCATCGACCGCTTTCTGATCACCTCTGGCTCGACCTCGTTGACGGCGGCCGCGAGGGTTTCGCCGGACTCGTTGCCTGGGAAGGTGATCACGACCATCCCGTGGCCTACGCCCAAATCAGCAAGGGCCATGATTCGTTCTCTATTGAACTCGTGGTCCATCCGCACCACCGATACGAGATGCATCTCATCGGACCCGAGCTACTCACGGCCGCACTTCATGAAGTCGCCATCAACGGCGGCGGACACGTGCATTGGTGGGTCTTTGAGCCAACCATTGGTCATGAACAAGTAGCAGCCCAAGTCGGATTGACACCGGGTCGTCGTTTACATCAGATGCGTCGCTCACTTCCGTTGTCAAGCAGCGATGCCGAAGCACAAGTAGCAGTCCGCACATTCGTGAAGGGTCAAGACGAAGAATCTTGGCTCACCGTCAACAACCGCGCCTTCGAACATCACCCCGAACAAGGTGGATGGAATCACGCAACCTTGTCGGCACGTCTTGCTCAACCATGGTTTGATGCAAACGGTTTTGTGTTGCACGAGATTGACAATCAACTCGCTGGATTTTGCTGGACCAAAGTACATACCGACATCGATCCGGTGCTCGGCGAGATTTATGTGATTGCTGTTGATCCAACGTTTCATGGTCACGGACTCGGCAAGTCAATGGTTGTCTCGGGAATTGTCAACATGAGTCAACGCGGCATCAAAACTGCGATGTTGTATGTCGATCCCGAGAATGCGGCGGCGATGGCCCTATACGAGGGCCTCGGTTTTCATGTTCACCGCACCGACCGCGCATTCGTCGGCGATATTGCGCCGATCACTTCAACTCCTGAAAGCGAGCAGTCATGACCGCGACCGAGAATCTTCCGCTCTGGAGTGTCGCCGATGTGCACGAATCGTTGACGAGTCGCTCATTTGTTGACTCGCTTGAACGAGTGCAGTCTGATGTCGGTCGTCTTGAAGCCCTCTACGACGAACTCGGCATTCGGGCGCTTCCCGATGGCGTGTCGCCAACTGTTGACACCGAAACCGGCAATCGACTCGACCGAGCCATTCGTGATTTCAATGCCGTCATCGCACAAACCGAGATTCTTGAGGCGTACGTGTATGCAACTGTCGCGACAAACACGCGCGACGAAACCGCCCAAGCTCTGCTCTCCGAAATTGAAGTAGCGGGTTCACGCATTACACCATTACTCGCCCGCCTTGCAGATTTCGTGTGCGATCACGATGTTGATGCTTTGTCTGCAGTTAGCAGCGAAGCACGCGATCACCTCGGACCGCTCATGCGACTCACAGAACGATCAGAACACCAAATGGACGAATCAGAAGAAAGCCTTTACGCCGAACTTTCAACAACTGGTTCATCAGCATGGGGCCGCTTGCAAAGTGACGTCACCTCGCAACTCACTGTTGATGTTCAACTTCCAACGGGAACAAAACGCATGCCCATGCCCGCGGTGCGCGGTCTGGCCACCGAAGCGGATGTCGCAGTTCGCAAAGCTGCGTACGATGCCGAAATGATTGCCTGGCCAACTGTCGCCACCGCGTGTGCCGCCGCCATGAACGCCATCAAGGGCGAAGCCAACACCATCAATCGTCGCCGACGCTGGGATTCACCACTTGACGCATCGCTTTATGGCAACAGCGT
>CALEHE010000015.1 GCA_937876415.1 uncultured Actinomycetes bacterium | reverse complement strand
TGGACCCGTCGTCTTCTACTTCCATGGATGAGTCCGCAAAGAACTCTCACCTACGAATCAATGACCAAAGAATTGTGCAATCGCCTGATTGATGGTTTCATCGCCAACGGCAACGCTGATGCGGCGGCAGATTACGCGCAGCAGATTCCCGCCAGAGTGATCGCTCATATTCTTGGCGTTCCCGAAACTATGAGTGACAGCTTTACGGGTTGGGTTCGTGACGTTTTGGAATTCGCCTATGACGAAGAACGACGCCGTCGTGGGATGACCGGCGTCATCCAATTTTTCATAGGTGCGATTGCTGAACGCAAAGAGAATCCTGGCGACGACCTCATCTCTGAACTACTGCTGGCTGAGGTTGATGGAGAGTCCGTCAATGAAAGTGTGATCCTAGGAATGTGCGGACTTTTACTTATTGCTGGAGTAGATACAACGTGGTCGTCAATCGGATCTTCTTTGTGGCATCTTGCGAGCCATCCAAAAGACGCTGAACGGCTCGTTAAAGAACCTGATTTGATGCCGACCGCTATCGAAGAATTGTTACGTGCATATTCACCAGTCACTATGGCGCGCCGACTTGGTGAAGATGTTGAATACAACGGCTGTCCTATGAAAAAAGATGAGCGCATCTTGATGAACTTCCCAGGCGCTAATCGTGATCCAGCCGTTTTCGAAAACCCCGATGAAGTCATTCTTGATCGCCAACTCAATCGTCATGTCGCTTTTGGCGCCGGTATCCATCGTTGTGCCGGATCAAACTTGGCACGTATGGAATTGCGGGTCGCAATCGAGACATGGCTTGAGCGGATTCCTGATTTCGAGATAGCCGATGAATCCAAGGTCACTTGGGCTGGCGGTCAAGTGCGTGGTCCCCGCACCGTTCCAGTTCGCTTTCCGTCAATCGGTTAACGATGAGCGAGGGCACAAACTTCATTGTTTCTCCGCTGCAGGGAACAGTTCTGTTTGTGGCTTCTGTAGGTGTTGAGTGCTCCAAGGGGTCAGTAGTCATCACCTTGGAATCAATGAAAATGCAGCACGATATTTTTGCTGATGCGGACGGTGCCGTATCAGAGGTGCTTGTGCAAGTTGGTCAAGCGGTCAAAACAGGCGACCGTCTCATTTCATTTATTCCTCGGAAAATTTCTCTTGACTCTCTGATTGAAGTGTCTCCAGAAGTTGAGGCGTTAGTTCGCCCTGATCTTGACGAGGTGCAACGGCGTCACCAAATCGGTTTAGATGACGAACGTATAGAAGCGGTCGCCAAACGTCACGGCCAAGGCCGGCTGACGGCCCGTGAAAATATCAATCTTCTGATTGATGAGGGCTCATTGGTTGAGTATGGACCGACAGTCGTTGCCGCCCAACGGCGTCGACGTTCACTTGACGAATTAATCACCAAGACTCCAGCCGATGGACTCGTCGGTGGACTTGCCTCGATAAACGGCTCATTGTTCAGCGGTCACGATTCTCGAGTTGTCGTGATGTCATACGACTATGCAGTCTTGGCTGGTACCCAAGGTCAACAGAACCACCGCAAGAAAGATCGCTTATTCGAAGTTGCCGAGAAGTTGCAGTTACCGGTGGTTTTCTTTGCCGAAGGTGGTGGTGGTCGCCCCGGTGATACTGATGGGCTTGGTGTGTCGGGACTTGACTGTTGGGCGTTCCATGATTTCGCCAAATTGTCCGGACTAGTGCCCCTAGTCGGTATTACGGGTGGTTTTTGTTTTGCCGGTAACGCCGCGATCCTGGGATGCTGCGATGTCGTCATTGCACTCGAGGGATCGAATATCGGCATGGGTGGACCAGCGATGATTGAAGGTGGAGGACTGGGCGTCTTTGCACCCCAAGAGATCGGACCGCTATCAGTTCAACAGGCCAATGGCGTCGTGGATCTGGTTGCCAAAGATGATGCTCATGCAGTCGACTTAGCAAAGAAGTACCTGTCGTATTTTCAAGGCTCAGTTCGCAACTTCACCATCCACGATCAAGACAAGTTGCGTATGGCCATTCCAATCAATCGAGTCAAGGCTTACGACGTTCGAAATGTTATTGAACTGATGTTTGATGTCGATTCCGTCCTTGAACTCCGAAGCGGTTTCGGTCTCGGAATGATCACGGCTTTGGCGCGCGTTCAAGGTAAACCTGTTGGTGTCATCGCCAATAATCCTCATCACTTGTCCGGCGCCATTGATAGCGATGGAGCAGATAAAGCCGCCCGCTTTATGCAATTGTGCGACGCGTTTGATATCCCGTTAATAACTCTCGTGGATACGCCCGGAATGATGGTTGGTCCTGAAGTTGAGCAAACTGCACTGGTGCGGCACTGCAGTCGTCTGTTTGTCACCGGTGTCAACATCACTGTCCCGGTCGTATCAATAGTTCTTCGTAAAAGTTATGGCTTAGGGGCACAGGCGATGATGGCTGGCAGCACCAAAGCTCCGCTTGCTTGCGTCGCTTGGCCGACGGGCGAATTCGGTGGCATGGGACTAGAGGGCGCTGTGAGGCTTGGATATCGCAACGAGTTAGCCGCGATTACTGACGAATCTGAACGCGAAGCCACATTTCAAAAGATGGTTGATCGCATGTACGAACACGGCAAGGCACTGTCGGTCGCTACGCATTTCGAGATTGACGATGTGATTGATCCGGCTGATTCTCGTCGCTGGCTGAACGCAATTTTGGAATCACACCGAGCACCAGAGCGATCGGGTAAGAAGCGACTAAATATTGATACTTGGTAAATTAAAAAACTGATTAGCGAGCAGGACGTAGTTCGTTAAGTGCGCTGACGTTGTCCAAAAGAATCTTTTTACGATCGCTATCGGAGAACGCTTTTAACTCAGTGACGTAGTCAAGTGGGTTGGGCATACCTTCAATATGGGGCCAGTCTGAGCCGAAAAGAACATGATCGGCGCCCATGATCTCGGCCACTTCGTGGACATCGTCCTCCCAGAATGGATTGATCCACCAATTGTTGCGCAAGGTTTCCACTGGATCATCAACGAAGTATCCCGGCATTTTCTTTGCCGTTGAAGTCAACTTGTCACAGGCATCACGCAAGAAACTTGAACCATTTTCGATTGAAGCCATGCGCACATTGGGGAAACGATCAAAGAGCTTTTCAAAGACCGACGTGATGATGAAATCTTGTGCAGCCCTTTCGATGGCGAAACTCTTGATCGAAGGTTTCCATGAGCCACTAAATGAAGCCGAGAATGAATCGTTGGCATAACCATTACTGGAATAACCACTGTCTCCTGCATGAATAATGACAGTGATCCCGGCTTCATTCACACGAGCCCAAAAGGGATCATAGGTTTCATCGAATGGAGAAAGTTGACCAGTCAGAGTGGTTGGCGCGGCTGGACGCATACACACCACTCGTGCACCTTGCGAGAGCGCCCAATCAAGTTCGTTGCACGCCCAATCGACTGAGGCCAGCGAAATATACGGTCCTGCGAAAATTCGATTCTTGTAATCAAAGCCCCAATCCTCTTGGAGCCAACGGTTGAACGCCGTAAACATGATTCCGACGCCTTCTGGATCATGTTTCAAAATCTCTTCGTACAGCATTCCGAGGGTCGGGAAGAGCCATATCTTGCTCACACCCTGTTGATCCATGACAGCAAGTCGTGCGTCATGATCACGATACTCGGGGCGAATTGGTTCTCTTTTGGCCAGAAATTCCAGCGGATGCTTTTTGTCAGGGTTCCCGCGGAAATAGTCATGCATTGAGCCAGCCGGAGAAATGGGATCGAACGTCGCATTGGCTACCACGCGACTCACGCGGCCACCGATGACTGGATATTGCCGTCCATTGATTTCTGCCCACTGCACACATCTTTGACCATCTTTGGGGTCGAGGTGACGGGTGAAGGCGTCAAGAGCCTCGTAATAGTGGTTGTCCGCATCGAAGGGAATGAAACCCAATTCATCGCTCATATGAGCATCGTACGATGCCACACGACGGAGTGCGTAGCGTAGGGGTATGGATCCCCAAGAATTTTCTCGGGCCGACGTCACTGCTGACCGTCCTCAGCACGTAGTCGTGGTGCTTTTGGACAGCCTGAACCGCCATATGCTCGGCGCATACGGGGGCACCGAGTTCTCGACCCCCAACCTTGACCGGTTCGCCGAACAGTCTGTCGTGTTTGACAACCATCACACCGGTTCGTTGCCCTGTATGCCAGCGCGTCACGACTTACTGGTCGGAGCGATGGACTTCCCGTGGCGCCCTTGGGGCTCGGTCGAAATTTGGGAAGACGCCATCACTTTTTCGTTACGGCAGGCCGGCGTCACCACCATGTTGGTGTCTGATCACCCACATCTCTTTGAATGTGGCGGCGAGAATTATCACGTTGATTTTGATGCCTGGGAATATGTTCGGGGACACGAGAACGATCCGTGGAAAACGCGACCAGACCCTTCGTGGGTTGGTACACCAGCTCTGCCAGTTGATGAGCCCCGACGCGGTCACTTCAAGTATCAGGATTCGCGTACGTGGTTTAAGTCCGAAGAAGAATTTCCTGGCCCTCGAACCATGCAAGCGGCAGTGAACTGGGTGCGCACCAATGGTGGGCATCATGATCGCTCGTTGCTTGTTATAGACGAGTTCGATCCGCATGAGCCTTTCGATACACCCGAACCTTGGGCATCGATGTACCGCGGCCAAGGAAACCTGGCCCAAGAAGGTCCATGGATGATTTGGCCGCC
>CALEHE010000014.1 GCA_937876415.1 uncultured Actinomycetes bacterium | reverse complement strand
CGTCGGGCTCATAACCCGAAGGTCAGAGGTTCAAATCCTCTCCCCGCCACCAAATTGTTTGAGGCCTGTCAGCTTGCTGGCAGGCCTCAAACAATTTAGTCGACTTGCAGGATTTGGGAGGAACGAAGTGACGGCTCCTCTCCCCGCCACCAAATAAAAATTGGCCGCCCCTTGGGGCGGCCAATTTTTATTTGATCGGGGTTGGCGATTTGGGAGGAGCGAAGCGACGGTTCCTCTCCCCGTATCAAGTTGTGCGAAGCGACGGTTCCTCTCCCCGTATCAAGTTGTGCGAAGCGACGGTTCCTCTCCCCGTATCAAGTTGTGCGAAGCGACGGTTCCTTACCCAGCACAATCGACGCAGTAGTTGTCGGCCTCGGGTGTGCCATTGAGGAATGCGGTGAACCATTCGACAAATCGCACACCGTTCATTTCTTCGGTGTAGAACTCTTCACCCACGGCAATGGTGTGCCTTTCGCCTGGCGAGATCCAGTTCGCGACGTTGACGCCAGCCGCTTCAACCTTTGATTCGTTGGTTCGCATAACTGAGACCAAGTCATCAGGGGACAAGCCCGCCATACGAGCAAAACTTGAAAGCACACTGTCAAAAGCAAAGTCGTGACGAGCAAACGTGATCTTCGGGTTATGTTCAGCGGCTTTGATAAATGTGTACGCCGGTGTGAGTTGATCAACAGTCAGACCTTCGATTTCTGGCCAATCGGGAAGAGTTTCGAGAGTTCCCCAATTACCAACAACGAATCCCATGGCGTCGGGTACTGCACCCGAACTATCGGCAAAGACTTTGAGATCGGCATTTGGTAATTGATCTCCGGCCATGGCCGCAAACACCGGGGTTGGGAAAGAACCAGCGCTTGAACCGGCAACAACAAGTTGTGCTGTATCGGGGAAACGCTTCATCATCGTGTCAAGCGCGTTAGAAGCATTGACGAATCCCTTGTGCTGAATCACAACACCGTTGCCGTAGTCCTTGGTGATATTGCCAGAGTGCACATCGCCGGTGCAGTAGGGGATATAAACAGCCGAGTAATCGGCGAATGGATTTTCTGGATTGCCAAAATCAAAAATTCCGGGAATATTCTCGAGTTTTGATATTGGCGAAATGGTTTCGCTGTATGTGCCGCTTCCAGGCGTACACATTTCTGCACTGAAACAAGCCCCGCCTCCTTCTAGATAAAACAACACCTTGGTCGGACTTGCTTCACGAATGTAATAGTGAAAAGGACTGCCATCAGCACACATGCAATCGGCGGGGGCTTCAATAGTTTCCCAAGTCGGCGCAACAGGTGATTCGGTTGAAACAGTTGTGGTTGGCTCAGTTACTGCGACATCAGTCGTTGCAACTGCTTGCGTTGAAGGACTAGCAGTGTCCGATGAACTCGAAGAATCACCACCACCGCATGCGGCCAGTGCAAGCAAACCAAAAATGGCGATCGTTGCTCCGAAACGGACGGATGAATGTGAAACGTGACGTGATGTCATTGTTGACCCCCCGGTAACAAAGTCAGAATACAAAGTCTGCAGAGGTCTGCACGTACCGTAATTGTGAAGATCATGGGCCGAGCGAGCAAGTTGCGAGATACCGTTACACAGGTGTCTGAAGCCGAAGAACGTTCCCCTGGCTTTATTGATCCTTCGGTACTGCCCAAACCATCTGATGCACGGATTGCGGTACGAGTAAGTCGTCCTGGTTTGCGGGCAATTCGTTCTGGTAGCCCATGGTTGTTTGACCAAGCAGTTGAATCTCACAAACCAGCGGGCGTGAGCGGCGACTTGGCTGTGGTGTTCGATGACAATCGCCGTTTCGCGGCAATCGGCTTGTGGGATCCCGAATCACCGATCAGAGTCAAGGTGTTGCACGTCGGTAAGCCAGTAACCATTGATGACGACTGGTGGCTCATCAAGATGCGTCAGGCACTTGAGATTCGGCGTGAACTTTTGAGTACCGGACTGACAACGGGATTTCGTTGGGTTCACGGTGAAAACGATGGCCTTCCCGGATTGATCGTTGATCAATATGCATCAACTGCCGTCATCAAGTTGTACACCGGGGCATGGTTTGTGCATTTACGTTCGATCATGAAAGCATTGATTGAAGTTGGTTCTCTCGAGCGCGTCGTGATTCGCTTTTCGCGACTCGTTCGCGATGGTGAAACGTATGGTTTGGTTGATGGCGACACCTTGTATGGCCAAGCCCCAACCGCACCGATCATGTTTTTGGAGAATGGTCTTGCACTCGAAGCAGATGTTGTCTTTGGCCATAAAACCGGACACTTCTTAGATCAACGTGACAATCGTGCGATCGTGCGTAACTTGGCGAGTGGTTGTCGAGTGCTTGATGTTTTTTCAAGCACCGGTGGATTCACGTTGTCGGCGGCAGCTGGTGGAGCGAAGTCAGTGCACATGGTTGATGTGAGCGCTCCTGCTCTTGCAACGGCGCATCGCAATCTTGAGCACAACAAAGAAATTGGTTCAATCGCATCGTGCAAGGTGACTGATGTTCGTGGTGACGCATTTGCGGTTCTAGAAGACATGGTTGAGCGCGGTGAGCGATTCGACATTGTGATTTTGGATCCGCCGTCATTTGCGCAAAATCAGGCGTCAATCTTGCGGGCCTTGAGTTCATACGAACGCCTGGCTCGTCTTGGATTGCGACTTACTGCACCGAGTGGAACGTTGTTACAGGCATCGTGTTCAAGTCGGGTCAACATTGATGAACTCGCAGATGCGGCTTATCTTGCGGCTCGAACGGCACAAGTTGAGATTGACGAATTCAAACGCACCGAACACGCAGTTGATCATCCGATCGGCTTTGAATTCGGAGCGTACTTAAAGGCGATTTACTACAAGGTCATGCCCTACCGCGACTAACCGCGCCTTATTGTGTCATTCACGACACCAGAATCACACTGGGCGTTGAGCTGAGCGCAAGCCGGCCCAGGCCAGATCGCTCACTTGCCGAGCGATTAATTCGGGATCAAATTCGCCACCAAGACGTAACAACCGACGCGACACACCTTCGGCTAAACCAACTAATGCGTGAGCGAGGGTGCGACGATGTTCGGGATCAATGTCAGCAGTAATTAACGGTTCAATAGCATCAGCAACTTGTGACTGGAACTTGCCCGCTGCTTCGCTGAATTCGGGATCGCGGCGTGAGCCACCACCGAATAACAACTGGAATGCATCGTGATCGTCGTAGACCCACTGAAAGTAGGCGCGAAAACCAAGTTCGGTGCGACGACGACCGTTGTTTTGCGCAATTTCTGGAGTCGTGATGACTTCAAGCATGCGCGCGCCGGCATCTTCAATGAGAGCCAAGTACAACTCGCGCTTTGATTCGAAATGTTGATACAAAACCGGCTTCGTGATGCCCGCTGCTTCAGCAACATCATTCATTGATGTCTGGTGATAGCCCTCACGAGCAAACACGTCAAGTGCAACTGCGAGCAATTGTTCGCGACGCTCAGCGGCTGGCATTCTTAATGACATAACGCCCTCACGGTACCTTTATAAACCTTGTGCAACGTCATCTTTCTCGGCTGCCTTGACGGCATATCCCAGAACGATGGCAGGAGCGAGAAGAATGGAGCCGACCACCATGCAAATGGTGATGAGCGTGACCATGGTGTCGTTGAAATCAACGAGAAAGGCCACGATGAAAAGTGCGATGGAAGCAGCGAAAAGCAAATACCCGACGCGATTGGCTCGCTTGGTCCACAACGCAATCATCGCTCGGCGCACCCGAACTGGGTCGGAGGACGAATGTGGGCTTTGGGGGGCACTCATGACCCTTTCAGCCTAGAGGGCAGGCTTGCAGACTCACGACGGGCTACCGTTCGCTTGTGGCAGTTCTTGTGGAATGGTTTGAATCGGTATGCAAGGTGGTGATTGATCGCCCTGATAAGCGCAATGCGGTCGATTTGGCAACGTTGCAGGCTTTGTATGGGGCGCAAGCGACAGCGGTATCAGGTGGCGCACGTGTGCTGGTATTGACAGGTACTCCGCCAGCTTTTTGTAGCGGTGCCGATTTAGGTGGTGTTGAACTCGGCGAATTCACCGACACGTTGTTGTCGGTGTTGCGCGGTTTTGGCTCGATGGACTGTCTCACATTGGCATCCATTGACGGACCAGCGCTTGGTGCAGGTTCGCAATTGGCGGCTGCCTGCGATTTACGTATCGCGACACCGAAGAGCAAATTTGGAGTTCCGGCAGCGAAGTTAGGTCTGGCCGTTGATTCATGGACGGTTGAACGCATCGGTCGTGAAGCCGGTTGGAGTGCAGCGCGTTACATGTTGTTATCGGCTGAAGCGATTCATGCTGATGAACTCGTCGGTGGATTTGTACATCGACTCGGCAATCTTGAGGATGCAATGACGTGGGCGCACGAGATGTCGTTACTTGCTCCACTCACTATTAAGGCGCACAAAATGGCCCTTGAACGTTTGGGTGGTGCCGATATTTCTCTTGAAGCAGTTGAACACGCACGCCTTGCTGCGTGGGCAAGCAATGATGCGAATGAAGGACGTCAAGCGTTCTTAGAAAAACGAACACCAGATTTTCTTGGTAACTAGCTTTTCTGACCGTGTTTTTCTCAAACCATGTTTTTATCGCGAGCACGAATTGATCGATAGACGCGATAAAAAATGAAGGCCATGCCAAGGAACATGATGAAGAACAACAGCAGTTGCTGCCATCCGCCACGGTCGCTTGAACTGGTGGGCTCGCGACCGCACCCGGGCTTTGGGATTGAACTAATGCACGAGGTGACATCACGTTCAAGAATCATGAAATCGTTTTCGGTGGTCGGCGGCTGCGTGTCAGCCGGAATGTCAAGTTGCGTGTCGGCAGGGGGAGTCGTCGCATAGGCCGTGGACGAACTGACTAGTCCTACGCCGAGAGCAAACGCGATGGCAAGTAGTGCGGTGGTCAGGATCCGGCGAATGTTCACCCCTTTATCGTGCCACTTCACACCACCAAACTGTGTTTCTGGTGTCGTTTAAATGGGCAATACCGAATTAAATGACACCAGAATCACAAGTGATTGATTGTCCAAGGGGTCAGTTTTAGGGGTTTTGGTCAGGGAGACTACGATCACTGAGGTGACCACTCGCCGCACTGTCCTAGTTGTTGACTTCGGTGCGCAGTACGCACAACTCATTGCTCGTCGCGTGCGTGAGCATCGGGTTTATTCCGAGATCGTTCCGCACACCATCACAGCCGAACAGATCGCGGCCAAGAATCCGGCTGCCATCATCTTGTCGGGTGGGCCAAAGAGTGTGCATGTTGAAGGGGCTCCCCGGCTTGACCCCAAGGTGTACGAATCGGGTGTGCCGATTTTGGGTATTTGTTACGGCGCTCAATTAATTGCGCATCAACTCGGTGGTGAAGTCGGTCGTGGTTCACGTGGCGAATATGGTCGCGCGCAAATGACGCGTATTGCTGGTTCACAATCAACGTTGTTCACATCCGATTTGCCCGATCTGCAAGAAGTCTGGATGAGCCACTTCGATGCAATTTCGCAAGTGCCCGCTGGCTTTACGGCTACTGCATCAACTCCCGAAGCTCCCGTTGCGGTTCTCGAAAATGATGATCGCAAAATTTGGGGGGTGCAGTATCACCCCGAAGTGGTGCACTCGCCGTTTGGTGCGCAGGTGCTGGAAAACTTCTTGCACAACCTTGCTGGTTGCGAGGCCAGTTGGACCATGGGCTCGGTCATTGATGAACAAATCGCCGTAATTCGTGCGCAAGTGGGTGACAAGCGCGTGATCTGTGGTTTGTCAGGTGGCGTTGACTCAGCGGTTGCAGCGGCACTTGTACATCGCGCGATTGGTGCTCAACTCACGTGTGTGTATGTCGACACTGGCCTCATGCGTAAAGGTGAAAGCGATCAAGTTGTCGAAACTTTCAAACGCAATATGGGTATTGAGTTGATTCATGTTGATTCGGGAGCGAAGTTCTTTGATGGTCTCAAGGGCACAACCGAACCCGAAGCCAAGCGCAAAATCATTGGCGAGCTTTTCGTGCGTGTTTTCGAACAGCACACGGGTGGCGTCACCGATGCCGAGTTCTTGGTTCAGGGAACCTTGTATCCCGACCTCATCGAAAGTGGTGGCACCGATGGCACGGCCTCGGTCATTAAGAGTCACCACAACGTAGGTGGACTGCCCGCTGACATGACTTTGAAGTTGGTTGAACCATTGCGGTCGTTGTTCAAGGACGAAGTTCGCCGTTTGGGCAGCGAATTGGGTCTGCCCGATGAAATTGTCTGGCGTCAGCCGTTCCCGGGTCCTGGCCTGGGAGTGCGAATTATCGGTGAAGTGACACCTGACAAGGTGGCTATTTTGCAAGAAGCCGATGCCATTGTTCGTGAAGAAATCCGCCTGGCGGGCCTTGAACGCGAGATCTGGCAGGCCTTTGCGGTACTGCCCGATATCCGCTCGGTGGGCGTGATGGGCGACGAGCGCACCTATGCCTATCCGATCATTATTAGGGCTGTGACCAGCGACGATGCGATGACCGCCGACTGGGCTCGCCTGCCTTTTGACCTGCTTGAGCGCATGTCGAGTCGCATTATTAGCGAGGTTGACGGGGTCAACCGAGTGGCTTACGACATCACGTCCAAGCCGCCCGGCACCATTGAGTGGGAATGACCGGGAATAGGCGAATACAGCATTTGGGCCTCCCGACTGCAACACATTCGTAATATTCGCTAGCCTGCCAAAGGTCATGTTGAGTCTCCGTCCCCGCTCCCGAATGCGCCGTGTCGCCGCCCAGGTTTTGGTGAGCGCCATGTTGCTTGGCACCGTCGGCGTTGTGGCCATGGAACGGCCGGTTGCCGCCGACTCGGTTGACGACGCCAAGCGCAGGGTCCGCGAGATGACCGACCAGCTTGAGGCTGCCGAGGCCGAAGCCGACCGTTTGTCGGAAGAACTTCGAATTGCTGAAGACGACAAACTGCAACTGGAAATTGGAATTGTCGCAACCGAAGCTGAAATTGCCGTCAAACAAACCGAACTTGGTGGATTGCAAATAGAAATGTCCGACCTAGCAGTTGAGGCTTTTGTTGGTGGCGGTCGAGGTGGAAGCATCACCGGACTTCTCGCTCCGGGTGGCGGCCCCAACGAATCGGTGCAGAAACAGTCGCTCACCGAAATTGCTCTCAATGTTGGTTTTGCAACGACTGATCAACTTGATGCGACAATCACTGATCTGGCACAGCTCACTGAGCAACTCAATAAGCAGAAAAACAAAGCCGAAGATTTAGCGAAGAACATTGTTGGTCTACAAGAAAAGACCGAAAAGGAAATTTCTAAGTACACCAAGCTCAAAGCCAAAGCCGAGAAAGAACTCGGAAGCGCACTGGCCGCAGAAAGAGCTCGTCGTGCCGCAGCGGCAGCTGCCGCTGCTCGTGCTCAAGCCGCGGCTTTGGTTGCATCGCGCGGTAATGGTGTTCCTAACTCGCCAGGTGAAGCAGCCAAGAAAGTTTTTGATCCGTCGTCAATTCCTTCAACCAGTTCGCGTGCCGCGATTGCCATAGCAGCTGCGAAAAGTCAGGTCGGCGTGCCGTACGTGAAGTACATGTCGAAAGAGGGAGTCGGGTTTGACTGTTCAGGTTTGACGACATTTGCTTGGGGGCGAGCAGGTGTTTCATTGCCACATCAGTCGCGTGCGCAGTTTGGTCGTGGGCCAAAAATTCCGACTGAATATATTGAGCCAGGCGATCTGGTGTATTTCCATAATCCGATCAGCCACGTCGGAATTTACATTGGCGGCGGAATGATGGTTGACGCACCAGGTGTTGGACGAGATGTTCGTATCGCTGCCGTGACGTGGTCCAAAGTCGTCGGCGTGACTCGCCCGGGGTGAGCCTCAGCGCTGCAACACGAACTACGGTTCTGTTCACAAGTAGGTGAACGGAGCAAGTATGGCTGACCAAGCCAAGTCACATTCCACGGCTATTCAGGGCAAAGATATTCAAGGTGTTGATGTCGACAAGGTTTCGGCGTGGCTCACGACAAACATTGATGGCGCGCCGGCACCATTTTCGTTTTCGTTGATTGCCGGTGGGCGTTCGAACCTCACCTACAAAGTCACTGATGCCAACAATGTTAGCTATGTCTTGCGTCGCCCACCGCTTGGTCATGTGTTGGCGACTGCACACGACATGGCGCGTGAACATCGCATCATTGCCGCCGTTGGACAGACCGGCGTTCCAGTACCTAAGACACTTGGTGTATGCACCGATGAAAGTGTGAATGGTGCGCCGTTTTATGTGATGGCATTTGTTGAAGGTGAAGTTTTAGACAGTGCTGAAAAAGCCGCCAAGCTTGACCCGTCATTACGTATTGAGGCATCAATGAATTTGATTGATGTGTTGGCTGAATTGCACGCGGTTGATGTGGACGCAGTTGGACTTGGCGATCTTGCCAAGCGCGAGGGTTACATCGAACGCCAGATCAAACGCTGGAGCACTCAGTGGGAGAACTCAAAGACACGCGAGTTGCCTGAGATTGATGAAGTAGTTCGTTTGTTGTCGAGCAAGGTTCCGCAACAACAAGGCGTCGTGATTGCCCACGGAGATTTTCGTTTTGGGAACGTGTTGACCAATGTTCAAAATGGTCGCATTGCTGCAGTACTTGATTGGGAGTTGTGCACACTGGGCGATCCGTTGGCCGATCTTGGTTATATCGGTGTGTATTGGAGTGATGGACCATCATCGGCATTGCGCGC
>CALEHE010000013.1 GCA_937876415.1 uncultured Actinomycetes bacterium | reverse complement strand
TACTCCGCTTGCCCGGATGAATCACTCGACATTTCGCTACCCGCCAAATAGGTCGGCAATGCCGGCAAGCCAACTGCAGGCAGCCCATGATTAATCAACATCGCCTTACCCGAAGCAGTCTCAAATCCACCGTTGGCGTATGGCAATAAGTCAACTGGCAATGACAAACGAATAAAGGCATCGGCTTTTAACCTTTCAACATCAAGATCATGAAGCGCGCTGACCAGCAACGACTCGTCGTCTTCAAAAAGTTCAGGCTCAGTAAAACCACACGCAGCTGAGAGTCGACGCCAAAGTTCAGTGTTAGCAACGCTTTCGCCCAATGGCTGAATTGCTTGATGATTCCATCCCAAATAGAGATGGCCCCATGAGGGAACCACATCCAATTGTTCAATTTGGGTACATGCCGGGAAAATCACATCGGCATACTTTGCGGTGTCGGTCATGAACTGCTCAGAGACCACCGTGAAAAGATCTTCGCGCTCAAATCCACGACGAATCAGTTCTGCATTCGGTGCAGTCACTAAAGGATTGCCGTTATAGACGAACAACATCTTGACGGGCGGAGCAAGAGTTGCATCATTCAAAACTCGGCCAAGGTGATTCATGCTCAATGATCGGCGTTCTTTGCCCGCATTTAACGATGGGATATCAAAAACTGAATCATCAATATTTGTCGCGGCATACGAACCGACACTTCGTGAGAATCCGCCGCCTTTATGCCTCCATGCGCCAGTCAACATGGGCAGGCATGTGAGGGTGCGGAAAAACATGACACCGTGCTCGCGATGTTCAGCACCAATTAACGTACGAATAAACGCACGCTTGATCGTTCCGTAATCGTGAGCGAGCGACTCAATAACTTCAACAGTGATTCCACAAATTTCGGCAGCCCGTACAGGTGTCCACATTGACACCTGCTCTTTGAGTTCTTCAAAACCCTCGGTGTACTGCGTGATGTAATCAACATCAAGCAATTCATCGCGAATCAAGATGTGCATCAACGCCAACATGAGGGCAACGTCGGTTCCGGGCAAAGGCTGAATAAAAACATCCGCAGCCTCGGCGGTGATTGTTCGTAGCGGATCAATAACCACCACTTTGGCGCCATTAGCGCGAGCTTTCTCAATGAATGGCCACAAGTGCCGATTTGCCAAACGAGTATTCGTCCCCCATAACAAAATCAACTGGGCAAACTCAATGTCCATCGGATCGTTCGCCAAAGGTGATCCGAGGGTGAGCGTCGAACCAACCATTGCGGTTGCCCCACACAGTGAGTCAACTTGACGCGATGCCCCAACTTTGGCGAAAAATCGTCGGTCAAGAGCGTTCATCTGAATGAGACCTTGTGTTCCAGCCGAGCCCCACGGCATGATCGCCTCGCCACCAAACGTGCGACCCACCTCGTGAATGTTTGAAGCAACTAACTGCAATGCTTCATCCCACGTTGCCTGGCGGAACTCAGCAGTCCCTTTGGCTCCTGTTCGAATGAGCGGATACAAGATGCGATCAGGGCTGTACACGCGATCGAGGAAGCGGTTGACCTTGGGGCACAATTCGCCTTGCGAATACGGGTGTTGCGCATTGCCGCGCATCTTCACGGCGACGCCGTTTTCTACCGTGACTTCCCACCCACAGGAATCTGGGCAATCGTGATGACAGGTACCCAATACAACGGTTGAACTTGGCGAGGTCAAAGAACTCATAGATCTATTCTGCCAGCATGTGACTCGCCCATCACGAGGGTTTATGATCTATAGAGCATCACTTGAATCCTTGGGGGAAATATGTCAAACGAAGCACTAGATCGCGCCTTAATCACCGACTTATTGTCGCGTTACACATGGGCTCTTGTCGACCGCGATTGGGACGCTTGGCAAAAGGTCTTTACACCTGACGCTCATGTTGATTATTCAACTGCTGGCGGTCCAGTCGGATCCCCCGCCATAGCGGCTGAAACCTTCAGCGGCATGATGGCGATGTTTGATGTTTCACTCTCAGCCGGCGGCAATGTGGCGATCACCTTTGACAACGATGACACCGCCAAAGTTCGTTCGATTTACACCATGACGATGCGTATTCCTGGCGATCAGCCGACTTACATGCAAGCCAGTGGTTGGTACAACGACACCATTGTGCGCACCGTAAATGGTTGGCTCATCAGCAATCGTTTTGAACAACTCGCCTACGTCAAGCCGGCCTGATCATGCCGTTACCATCAAAGCGCAACCCTGAAGAACTCGCTCGCACGCTTGAGGCATGGTTCAGCAAACAGTTTGGCCACCCCTGCACGATCACCGATGTCGGTATCCCCGAGGGCACAGGAATGAGTAGTGAAACTTTGCTTTTCACGATTCATCACAACGGACTCGTTGAACCAGTCGTCACTCGACTCAACCCAGACATGAACGACTGGCCCGTCTTCCCGATCTACGACATGGTCGCCCAGGCTGGTGCCATGCGCATCGTTGGCAATAACAGCGACTTGCCAGTACCCAATGTTCGCTTCCTCGAAACTGATACATCAATTTTGGGTTCACCGTTCTTGGTGATGGATCGGGTCAACGGTCGGGCTTTGCCCGATATGCCTCCGTATGTATTCGGCGGCAGCTACATGGATTCAATGTCGGTTGACGAGCGACGCGAACTTGGCCGTGAGGTGGCGCGGGTTCAGGCCCGTATTCATGCCATTGATTTATCGAAAGTTACAGACGACATCTCATTCTTGCCTTCGCGCGATGGTGATGCAATTGATCGACTACTGGCGGAACAACGCGCGTATTACGACTGGGCTCGTGGGGATTTACGTTTGCCAGTGATTGAACAAGCACTCGCTTGGCTCGCCGCACACAAGCCCGCCAATCCCGGACCTACTGTTATTAACTGGGGCGACGCTCGACCGGGAAATGTTTTGTTTGATGGCCTCTCTCCCACCGCAGTTCTTGACTGGGAAATGGTCAATGTTGGCCCGGCCGGCATTGACGTGGGCTGGCTCATTTTCATGCATCAGTTCTTCCAGTCGCTCGCTGACATTTTTGAGATGCCTGGCTTCCCCGAGTTCTGCCAGACCGACGACATCATTGAGGCATACGAAGGTGCTGGTGGACAGCACATTGAAGATCTCAATTGGTACATCATCTACGCAAGTTTGCGTTTTGCGGCAGTGGCAATTCGTACATCACTTCGCGGCGTTGCATACGGCGAACGTGAAATGCCCGATGATCCCGAAGACCTCATCATGCACAAAGCGATGCTGTACAGCCAAATTTCATCGTGATTCTGGTGCAGATTTGTTACGCAAAACGCAACAAATCTGCACCAGAATCACAGTTCAACGAGAAGTTCGGGGCGCATCGTCGCGACTTGACGGCGAATTCCTTCGCGCCAATCAACTGACGAATGGAAACCAGCATCGTGCAGTTTCTGCAGGTCGGGAACAATAGAAGCAATCGTTGCGGTCGTCGGATTGAAAGTGGGAACGATGCCAGTCAATCGACCCATCTCTTCGCACCAATCTTCGATTGACACCAACTGATCGCCACCCCAGTTGACAATTTCCGCCCCAGTGTTTGCGTACGAAAGCAAGTAGGGAATGCTGCGGTTGATGTCATCGGCATGGATTGGCGTGTACGTCGTTGGTTGATCTACGTGCACAGGTACTGAAATATTGCGTTCCATCATCATGAGATGAAACGACATCCAGCCATAAGCATCGCCATATGGAACATTCAGTCGAGCGATAACTGTCGGCACACCTAATCGCTTTGCTGTGTGCTTCACCAAAACTTCACCAGCGATCTTTGAAATGCTGTACGTCGGCATTCCGGGCATGGGGCGATGGCTGTCGCCTAAAAGATCGGTCTCTTTACGCGGCTCGCCATGCTTTGGCTCATAAACGGCGGTTGACGAGCAATGAAAGAACGACAAACTGTCGCTTTGATTCGCGGCTACTTCAAGCAAGTCCGCACTTCCATGAGCGTTTGACGCAAATGCTTCGTCAAAGTTGCTGCTCTTTGCCACCGCAAAATGCAAGACCAGATCAAGATCACTTGGCACTTCGTCGAGCATGCCCTTTTCTAAATCAATACTGACCGTCTGCACACCTTTTTCGTGCCACGGTTGACGTTGGGTAGAATCTTTGAATCGAGCCGCTCCATACACCGTGTTGCCCTGTGCAGCTAACGACTCAGCAAGCGGACCAGCAACCCAGCCTGTAACCCCGGTGACCAAAATCCTCTTGCCCGTGATTGGTTGCACGTCAATCACCACAATTCGTCGGTGTAAGTGTCGGTGCCGAACACGGTGTTCTTGAAAGGACTCGTCCACAAATGCTTAGCTAGTCCACTTGATTCAAGATCGGCACCAAATTCTGCGTAGCCATTGGACCATTCGGCAGCCGGATCGTGATCGACGAAATGGATCTGCATGAAACGCTGATCTGCCTTTGGAACACGGGGCACATCCGGCGGTGCATCATCAAGCAGCGGCAACAACGTTGAGTAGTTGAAGACATCTGGTCCCCACGATGAAGCAAATGCTCGGGGTGCCCAATTGTTCTGCATCCACTCACTCATCTGCGCGTGAGTCACGCCTTCGTTCAACTCACCAACGTTGACAATGATTCCGGGGTATCCGCGGTCGAGTGCAAGTTCGATATTGGTAGTGGTTTCAGTGCGAGTCATTGACCACTGGTTGTCGTACAACTGCGTGTGAATGTGAGTGCGCTCGGCGAACATGCGACCAGTGGCGTGCAGATTCTTGACCGTGTCGACACTCCAACGATTCCAGTCATCGTGATGACCTTTCAGCACCCAGTAAATGGCGAGGTACGAACCCGACATCGGGTCTGGTGTCATGGGTGAATCAACGGGATAGCGCAATGCCTTGAGGTCGCGAGTTGAAACGAAACGATCTCCTGCAAATGAATAGGCGCCTACGAGCACACCACCGTAGAAGTGATCTCGCTCATACCAACGGTTGTATTCAACTTCGTGGCCCTTATTGGGCTCGACCATTGTGAACAATAAGGTGCCCAGTTCAATTGGGTACTTCTTCATAACTCCCCTTCAATGCACGACTGGTACGTTGCTCTACCAAACTGTAGGTGTTTCTGACTCAGGGTCAATTATCGATAACGAGATTTGGTTCTTCGGTAAGAATCCACTGAATGTTTGACGAGTCCATGAACTTCTCAATGTCTTCCATGACTGACGGAAAATCAGGCTCTCCCATGTGGGCATTGAACTGGTCGGCTGAATCAAAAATCTGAATCGTGACTCCATCAAAAGCTGGTTCGTGACGGCTGCCCTCGGCTGGCCATACCGCCGGGTGCTGTTCGTAACGGCGAACATACTTAGCGGCCGAACAATTCTTGATTAATGGCCCGTGAGTGTTGAACCAGTAATCAAGAAACTCTTGATGGGTTGTTCCGGGCTTGCGCTTGAGAAGTGTGACGAGTCGAATCATGGTCGTGCCTTTCGTGTTATTGAATTTCTATTACAAACCCAAGAATGATCCACCATCGCAGATGATGGTTTGGCCGGTCACAAATGACGAATCGTCACTTGCCAAGAAAAGGGCCACCGAACCGATGTCGTCCGTAATGTCTCCAACCCGACCAAGCGGAGTGCGGGCTTCGATCGCCTGCTGTAACGCGGGGTTACGGTCAAAAGCCGTCAGTAAAGCGGGGCTACCGGCAACAGGACCAATGCAATTCACCGTGATACCAAATTCACCCCATTCACGCGCGAGGCTTTTCGCAATCGCCCGCTGGGCTGCTTTAGCCGGAGAATAGAGCGGGATATTTGCACTGCCCTCAACTCCCGACGGTGAGGTAATCAGAATCAGGCGACCACCGCCTTCGCCCTTCGGGCGAGCCGACGAAGCAACTAGATGCGGCATCGCTGCGCGAGCGCAAAACAAACTGGCCCAGACTCCGGTGCGAGACATCAAGGTCCAATGCTTTTCGATTTGCGCCTTTTCTAACTTGTGAGGAATTCCACCCATAAACGCGTTGTGCACCATGATGTCGAGTCGACCGAATTGCTGAACAGAGCTGGCCACGCAGGCGTCAACCGATTCAGAAACCGAAACATCAGTGACGATACAAACCGCCCGCCCGCCTCGCGAACGAATTGACTCAACCACTGGCTCGCCAGTCTCGGCACGCCGGGCAGCGATGACAACAGTTGCCCCTTCTTGCGCAAGGCGACGAGCGATACCCTCACCCACTCCTTGTCCTGCGCCAGTCACGATGGCTACTCGATTTTCTAATCGTCGACTATTCACATCCACAGCCCTCCATCACACACGATGGTTTGGCCAGTGACATCACCAGAGGTTGCGCCACATAACCAGTTCACGAGGCCAACTGGACTCACGTCGCCGCCTAATGACCGCGGGGCAATCGCTACTGGGCCAGAAATACTCGGATCAATCGCAAACCAATGAGGTTCAACCGCAACTGCATTCACGGTGATTCCGCTTGCTCCCCATTGACGGGCTGCTGATTTCACCAAGATCCGCGCCGACTCAGCCAGTGCGGCTTGTGGGGCGTAACACGCTCCCCCAGACATTCCTGTTGTGGGCACAACGACAACGATCCGCTCGCAGTTCATTGAATGAGCCTCTTGCAAGGCACCAATGACTCGTTGCATCGGCTGTTCGAATATCTCATCAATCTGCGCGTCGGTCAATTGGGCGATGCTTGAAATTGATCGATCACCATCCACCTCAACCACAATGACCGCACTGCGGGTTTCAGAATACACGCCATCACGCAGCAAATCGGCCAGTTTGCCTTGACCCAAGACACTGACACTCATGCGATTCCTGTTCCGGTGTTCAGGTGCGCAGACACGTCACCATAAGCATCAACCAACATGATGCGCTGAGTGAATTTCCACTCGCCCGTTTCGGTCTTGATGAATTGATCGTGATAACGCCCCGATGCCACAACCTGTAACGGTAATAGATCGGGTGCATTTTGCAGAACTGTAAATTGCGAACGAGTATGAGCACTGGTTGCCGATTGCGCCTCAACAATTGTGTTTGTCACCACATGCTTGGTGCGCGGGATTCCTTCATAAGTTTTGACGAAGTGTTTCATGATGGGTCCAACTTGCTTCCCAGCAACCGATGGCTGATCCGGACCAGCCATAAAGACCTCCGCGCTACTGAACAACTCCGATACGCCCTCAAAGTCACCCGCATCAATTCGTTCAGCATAGGTAAACAACAAATTGAGGATTGCTCTTTCATCTCCGTAATTCAGCATGTTGACACCGTAGACCAACTACGGTGAAGGTGTGGCTGACAACATTGAAGACCCCACCCCTACTGGCAACGTTTGGCCGATGGCTGGCGAACAAACTGACGAACTCGTACGAGCGGCTTTCCCGCTTCGGCTCGGACTGGCCGAGGGCAAAGTTGCTCTCGTAACTGGCGCTGGACGCGGCATTGGCGAGGCAACCGCACGACTCTTTGCCGTTGAGGGCGCTGCTGTCGTAGTTTGCGATATTGACGGAGATGCCGCTCATGCGGTCGTTCGCTCGATTCAAGAACATGGCGGTGAAGCCTTCGCAGTGGCTGCCGACCTGACTAAAGAAGATGATGTCGCTGCAGTCATTAACTCAGCAATTGACAATTACGGTCGCCTTGACTGTGCCGTCAACAACGCGGGCGTGAGTGGACGATTCGGCTCATTTATTGATCTGCCGTTGCATGAATGGCAGCACATGATCAATGCCAATCTCACCAGCGTCTTTTTGTGCCTCAAGTACGAACTCGGCGTGATGGCCGCTCAAGGTTTCGGAGCAATCGTCAATGTGTCATCAGGGGCTGGCGTTGTTGCTGCACCAGGATTGCCGCACTACACGGCAGCCAAGCATGGAGTGCTCGGTCTCACAAAGTGCGCGGCGCAAGAATTTGCGGCCAAAGGCGTACGCGTTAACGCGATTCTTCCCGGCACAACACGTACACCCATGATTGAAGGATTCATCAATGGTGATCCGAAGATTGAAAAAATGGTGAGTCGTGGAATCGGTCGCGGGTACTTGGGCGAGCCATCCGAAATCGCTGAATCAGCAGTATGGCTATGCAGTGATCGCGCGAGTTTCGTGTGTGGTGAATCGCTGTTAGTCGACGGCGCCACCGTCTGTCGCTAAATCTTCGCTACTTCCACGACAACAGAATTTCATCAACGCTGTGTTGACCAGAGTGACATGGCACACCCGCTTTTGCCTCTGTACGTGAAAAACGCGGTGCAGCCTGTGCTTGCACAACACCATTGATCGTCACGACGGTTCCACGCGCTGCTGTGTGGGGATGCGTCGCTACTTCACTCGGTGAAAGCACCGGAGCAAAACACGCATCTGATTGTTCAAAAACTGCTTCCCACTCAGCACGGCTTTTTGTCATGAAGATCTCAGCCATGCGTTGTTTGGCTGCCGCCCACACTTGGCGATTGTTCTGCTCGGCTGATTGCAACAAGGCATCATCAGTTGCTCCAAGACGCTGCACGAGTTCAGCATAAAACTGCGGTTCAATGGCCCCGACTGAAACCCACTTGTGATCGGCCGTCTCATAGACATTGTAAAAATGAGCCCCACCATCAAGATGATTAGTACCGCGTTCACCCCAAAAACCACTAGTGAATGCTGAGAAAAATGGGCCAAGAATCATTGCCGCACCATCAACCATTGCTGTGTCAATGACTTGCCCGCGCCCGCTACTGAAACGTTCAACCACTGCACAGGCAACACCCATTGCCAACACCAAACCCCCACCCGCAAAGTCACCAAGCAAGTTGATGGGCGGGGTTGGTGGCTGACCTTCATAACCGATGAGATGCAGCGCGCCCGATAACGAGATGTAGTCAATGTCATGCCCAGCGGTGTGGGCCAATGGGCCATCTTGTCCCCAGCCAGTCATCCGTCCATAAATCATGCGGGGATTGCGTTCACACACGACGTCAGGTCCGATACCCAAACGTTCGCACACACCGGGACGAAATGGATCAATGAACGCATCGGCTCGGTCGGTGAGATCAAGCAGAGTTGCGATATCTGTTGGGCTCTTCAAGTCGAGAGCAATACTGCGCTTTCCACGCATCATTGGATTTGTTGCAAGACGATCACGATTGACCCGCGCCGCAACCTCGGGCCGCTCAACCGCAATGACATCGGCACCAAGATCGGCCAACACCATTGCCCCATACGGGCCAGGTCCTTGGCCGACAAGTTCAATCACCCGAATACCTTGCAGCGGACCAGCCATTTCAATCAGCCTTCAATTCCAGCGTCAATCATTGCCTGTTGTTTCGCCCAGCGATAATCACTCTTGCCTGCTGGCGAACGCACCATCTGGTCTACCAAAGTAAGTTGGCGCGGAACCTTGTAACCAGCGACGTGAGCGCGACAATGTTCTTGCACGCTTTCTAACGTTGGAGTTGTTCCGGGACGTGCTTGCACAACGGCGGCAACACGCTCACCCCAACGATCGTCTGGGATTCCGACAACAACGGCGTCAAACACTTCGGGGTGGGCCTTCAAAGCATTCTCAACTTCTTCAGGGAAGATTTTTTCGCCACCACTATTGATGCACACCGAACCGCGACCAATCAATGTGATCGTTCCATCTTCTTCAAGACGAGCGAAATCGCCAGGTATCGCGTACCGCCTTCCATCAGGAGCAGTTACAAATGTCGCGGCCGTCTTTTCTGGGTCTTTGTGATAACGCAACGGAATGTTTCCAGCACGCGCCAGTCGACCCATCTCACCCGGTTTCACCGGCAATAAATCATCACCAAGTACTACCGAATCTCGACCCGCCTTAATTGTCGGTCCGCCCTTTGATTGCATGCCTTTGCCAACCATCGTGATGCCATTGGCGCCGCCTTCGCTTGAACCAACCGCATCGGTAATCACAACGTTCGGGAAAAGATCGATGAATTGTTCTTTGCAGGATTGCGAAAAGAGAACAGCACTTGAACTGACCGCAAATAGTGACGAGAGATCGTGCTTGTCAGTGTTGGTAGCGACATAGTCAAGCAACGGTCGCGCCATTGCATCTCCGGTGATCATGATTAAGTTGGCTTTTTCGTTTTCGACAGTGCTCCACACGTCGGCGGGATCAAACTTCCCGCGCAAGACGACTTTGTTGCCCACAAAACTCTGAGCCATCACGCTCCATTGCGATGCGCCATGCATCAATGGCGGCAACGGATACGACACCAACGGGAAACCAGTGCGTCCCTTTTCGACAAAACCTTCTGGTGACGTCACTTTCTCGCCACTCATGATGTCAATTCCGCCACCAAGGGCCATCACCACATCGCCGTGACGCCACACAACGCCCTTGGGCATTCCGGTGGTGCCACCGGTAAACAAAAGGTAGATGTCATCGTCTGAACGTGGCGCAAAATCACGAGCATCGCTATTGCTTGCCAACGTCTTTTCGTAATCATCGCCTATAACAAGCATTGGCAATTGCGGAGCGACCGAACGAGCTCGATCAACATATTCGGGTTCAACGATGAGATAAGTCAGATCGGCGTTATCAAAAAGATACGCAAGTTCATCTTCAACGTAGCGATAGTTGATGTTGACCCAGACTGCACGAATCTTGAAGATCGCCCACAGTGCCTCAACCCACTCAACGCGATTCAGTGCATAGATACCAACGTGATCACCCGGCTTAATTCCTTGTGACTGAAGGTGATGGGCTAGTTGATTCGCACGACGATCCATCTCGGCGAAAGTGCGACGGGTACGTTCGTCCACGATGTAATCGCGGTCTGGCCATTCATCAGCCGCAGCTTCAAAGAGGTCGGCCAGGTTAAAAGTCGTTGCTGCCATATGTTTGTGTTATCACATCACCGTCGATGAAGCCGAACCACCGCGCTTCGTAGTAGAAGTTAAGGAAGCAATTTCGCATCCATTAAGGAGAAATCATGTCTGGCACCGAGCATCTCTTGACCGAAGTGGTGGGTCACACACTGGTGGTCACCATGAACCGACCAGAAGCAAAGAATGCTCTGAGCCCCGCGATGATCGTGGGCCTGGCCGACGCTTGGGTTCGACTCAATGAAGACGACGACATTCGATGCGCGATTTTGACCGGTTCAGGTGGCTCTTTCTGCACCGGAATGGACCTCAAAGCCCGCGCTAATGATGATTCTGGTCCCAACCCCTATCAAGAGCGCTGGGCCGCTGATCCCGATCTTCATTGGAAGGCATTGTTGCGCCACTATCGCTTACGCAAGCCGCTCGTCGCCGCGGTTGAGGGATACGCAGTAGCCGGCGGAACCGAGATTCTGCAGGCGACTCATCTCCGTGTGGCTGGCGAAAGCGCGACGTTTGGAGTGTTCGAAGCAAAGCGCGGACTTTTCCCAGTAGGTGGAAGCACCGTTCGATTGCAGCGCCAGATTGGGTACACGAATGCTCTCGAAATGTTGTTGACGGCACGGGGATACACCGCTGCTGAGGCCAAGGAAATCGGCCTGATCGGTCATGTGGTGCCCGATGGTCAAGCTTTGACGAAATCCTTGGAATTGGCCGAAATGATTTGTGCGAACGGTCCGCTCGCAGTTGAGGCGATTCTGAAGTCGGTCCAAGACACTGCAGCGATGCCCGAGGCCGAGGCCCTCAAGCTTGAGTTCGAAATTGGCTGGCCGATTTTCTCGACGAATGATTCAAAAGAGGGTCCGCGGGCGTTCGCTGAGAAGCGCTCCCCCAACTGGACCCGCACCTGACCCGAAACTAATCAGCCACTCTGTACTTTGCGTTCCACCTGTCGGAACCCAAAGTACAGAGTGGCCGTTTTTACCCACTTTGGAAG
>CALEHE010000012.1 GCA_937876415.1 uncultured Actinomycetes bacterium | reverse complement strand
TTGGCGACACCATTGTGATTCCATATAACGATGCTGAAGCACTCGAACGAGTGTTGCGTAACGAAGATGTTGCTTGTTTTATTGTTGAACCAGTAATGGAAAACATTGGTATTTGTTTGCCCGATGACGGTTATCTGCAAGCAGTTCGCGAAATCACTTCTCGTTACGGAACGTTGTTGATTTTTGATGAAGTGAAGACTGGAATTACTGCCGGTTGGGGCGGGGCCACGGGTGCGCTTGGCGTCACGCCAGACCTGGTTACTCTCGCTAAATCAATCGGTGGTGGCTTGCCACTTGGCGCCTTTGGGGGCAAGCGCGAATACATGGATCAAATCACCATGGGTCGCGTGTTGCACTTGGGTACATACAATGGAAACCCGTTATGTATGGCCGCAGCAAAAGCAGTGTTGTTAGAGGTCTGTACTCCTCAAGCAACAACTGCAGCTATTGGTCGAAACAAGATGTTGGTTGATGCCTGTACCGACATCATTGAAGACGCCGGATTGCCAGCGCACACGGTGCAGTTTGGTGCGAAAGGTTGCGTCACTTGGATGCCCGAGCCAATTCGCAACTATCGCGATTACAAGAAGACCGATCTTGATATTGCATTCGCTCAATGGATTCACGGAATCAATCGCGGCATCTTGTTGCCGCCAGGCCTCGATGAGCAGTGGTTGATCTCAATCATGCATACCGAGGAGGAAGCATTGCGATACGCCAATGTTTTCGGTGATTTTGTTGCTGAACTAACTCAATGAGTTCTCCTGTTCAGCCTTTGCCGTCCAAGGGCAAGATGATCCGCCGTTCGTTGTTACGTCATTGCCCACGTTGTGGAAACCATCGCGCGTGGTTTACGAACTGGTTTAAACAAAGTGATCATTGCATCGGTTGCGGAATCAAGCGGACGCGTGACACCGATGGGCATGAACTTGGGTCAATCACGATTGCGTCAGTCGTGAATATCACTCTCATCGTGATTGCAATGGGAGTTGCGATCGCAATCACCGCACCAGATGTGCCCGTGCTCACCCTGTACATCGTGCTGGCTTCGGCGGCACTCGTTTTTCCGATATTGACATGGCCAATGACTCACACTGTGTGGATGGCCATTGACCTGATCGTGCGTCCGATGAGTTCGGGCGAAGCCGCTGACGCCCAAGCCTGGCTCGAAAACCAGTCGTAATCAAACTTTCTTGGGGTTCGGGCACCCCCTCTGAGCAGGTCAAACACCTGTTCGTATTGACAATGCTTGACCGAACACTCGTTCGTAGTTACGCTCTTGTTATTCGCCGTACACGGGTGCCCGCACAACTACTGTGCAACACCCATTTCGTACGGTCCAAGTTATGGCAAACAAACCAACACCCACAGCAACCAACAACTCAACAGCGAAAGGCAATGCAATGAGCAACGATCGTGAAAAAGCCCTTGAAATGGCTCTAGCCCAAATCGACAAGCAGTATGGCAAAGGCTCCATCATGCGGATGGGCGACAAGACCGACATGGCGATCGAAGCCATCCCGACTGGTGCTTTGGCGCTCGACGTCGCACTCGGAATTGGCGGATTGCCCCGTGGTCGCGTGGTCGAGATCTACGGTCCCGAATCATCGGGTAAGTCAACCCTCGCCATGCATGTTGTGGCCGAGGCTCAGCGCAATGGCGGCATTTGTGCCTACATCGACGCCGAACACGCGATGGATCCGGTGTACGCGCGAGCCATCGGAGTCGACATTGATCAGTTGTTGATCTCGCAGCCCGACACTGGTGAACAGGCTCTCGAAATCGCCGACATGTTGATCCGTTCGGGCGCACTTGACGTGGTCGTCATTGACTCCGTTGCCGCATTGACGCCAAAGGCCGAAATCGAAGGCGATATGGGCGACAGCCATATGGGTCTGCAGGCCCGTTTGATGAGCCAGGCGTTGCGTAAGTTGACTGCCAACCTCAACAAGTCCGACACCATCGCCATCTTCATTAACCAGTTGCGCGAAAAGATCGGCGTGATGTTCGGTTCACCCGAAACAACTCCTGGTGGACGTGCACTCAAGTTCTACTCGTCGGTGCGTCTTGACATTCGTCGTATTGAGTCGATCAAAGACGGCGCCGAAGTTGTCGGTAACCGCACCCGCGTCAAAGTGGTCAAGAACAAAGTGTCGCCGCCATTCCGCCAGGCCGAATTCGACATCATGTACGGCAAGGGCATTAGCCGCGAAGGTTCAGTACTCGACATGGCCGTCGACCTCAACATCATCAAGAAGTCCGGTGCTTGGTTCACCTATGACGGTGAGCAAATGGGTCAGGGTCGTGAGAACGCCAAGAACTTCCTCATGGAGAACACCGAGATCATGGTCGAGGTCGCCGAAAAGGTGCGTATCGCTGCCGGTCTAGGCGATGCACCAGAAGTTGAGTTCACGGCGGCCGATGAAGAGCCGATCAATCTCGACTGAGGCCAGTCTGATCAGTATCTGACCATTGGGCATTGAGTCCTCGGCTGATATCCTCGGATTCGCCTTCCGAGATAGCTCAGCTGGCAGAGCAGCTGACTGTTAATCAGCGGGTCGCAGGTTCGAGCCCTGCTCTCGGAGCACATAACGCAGGGTCCGCCATTGGCGGACCCTGCGCCTTTTGGGGCGGTAGCTCAGTTGGTTAGAGCAGGGGACTCATAATCCCTTGGTCGCGGGTTCAAGTCCTGCCCGCCCCACCAAAGTCACATTAAACCCGTCGTCGCCGTGTGCGAGAGTGGGGGTCATGACCTCGCACACCATTGCGCTCGTTGCCCATGACCACAAAAAAGATGTACTGATCGAATGGGCCAAGGACAATAGAGAACGTCTCAGTCAACACTCATTGGTGGCTACTGGCACGACTGGGCGAATGTTGAACGAACTTGTTGGGTTGAACGTACGTTGTCTGAAAAGTGGTCCGCTCGGTGGCGATCAACAGCTCGGTGCAATGATCTGCGAGCAGCAAGTTGACATATTGATCTTCTTTTGGGACCCACTTGAGCCCCAGCCGCATGATCCAGATGTTCGTGCACTCTTGCGAATAGCGGTGGTCTACGACATTCCAACGGCCAGCAATTTGTCAACCGCCGATTGTCTGATGTCGTCGCCGCTATTTGCTGACTAGTTCTGTACTGGGATGAACAAAAGTTTTGTTTACGGCTCGACGACAATCCAACCGCGACGTTGAAGTTCGGCGGCTAAAACAGAATCAGGTAAATCACGCACTGTTTTCTCTGCACTCGTGGTGCGGGGCGCAGGTTTGATTGGCCGAGCCACAATGACTTCGGGCGGGACATCAATTGTCAACTCGGCTTCGGCCTCAAGTTGTGCAATGAAGTCTTCGGCTTCTTGACGAGTGAATTTTCCGCCAGCTTGACGTTGATTGAATTGCATCGGTCCGCGAGCATCACGGAAATCGGTATGCCCGGCCGCATTCAGAAGCTCGAGCAATTGCTTCATTTGCGAATGTGATGCCGGAGGACCAGCGGGTTGACCAAATGCCATGTCTTATTCTCGCCGATGGGTATGGCAACACAGCGGAATTGGTCAGATTTTGGTGAGCAATGTGATTGCGGTGGCGCATACCCCGACGGCCACTACTAAAACTGATGCGCATCCACCGCGGTAACTCAATCCCTTGCCGAGGCGTATCGAAGTACGGCCCCGCGAGTTGATGGTGAATGGACCCAATCGACCACTACCGCTGACACCACGCTTAGAAATATTGAGCCACGAGCGCTTGCCGGTACGAAAAACCCATCTCAGACTCCGAAAATGGCCTTGCGGGCTTCAGCGCCACGGTCAATATCTATGACATCGGCATATTCGCCAGTTTGTACGTTGTCGCCAGCACCTTCAATGGCGTCGACAAACTCGTCAACATCATGTGACTCGCCGCCAATTAACCAAACCACTGATTCGCCGTCGTGATCGGCGGGGTCGCGTGGCAACACGCCTTCGACTTCATATTGATCAACTGTGATGTCGTCTGAGTGTTCGGTGACCGGCGCGACGATCGCCATTTCTACGATTGTTTCGGGGTCAAGATCTCGCAAGATGTCGATGAGTTCGGCAACATTCATAGTGTCAGTATTTCACGCTCAACTGAAACAGTCGGGTAACTAACGCAAACTTCATGATTCAGACATCCATGAGGGAGCGATCTCAAGCAAGAACAAACTAACTTCACTGCACTTTTCCAGCACGCCGCAAAATACCGAGTCATCGGTGGTATAGACATCGGCGAGCGAGACACTGAGGCGTGCCACGATCGACAGGCGATGTTCGGGGGCATCAATGACTGATGCAGTGGAGTCAATAGCGGAAACCTCGAGTGGTAGTTCGATTCCGCCAACGCCAGCAAGATCAGTTGCAAGAACCAAAAGGTCGGGTCGACTGCTGAGCGGGGGAAGGGTCCACGTAAACAACAGAGGAAATTCAAAACCCTGCGGGGGTTCGTCAGTTGGTTCTTCGAGTTTGCTCATTTCATCTTCAAAGCCCAAGAGGGCGCGTGGGTCGACTTCGAGTGAAAGATGCAAGTCAATGGGTCCGTCGCAGGCTTCTTCAGGGTGCAGGTCAACTTCCCATAATTGGCGTAGCGAATAGGTCTCGACGAAGTGCCGTTCATCGTGAACATGGAAACCATGGTCAATGGCGTGACTCTTCATGTCGGAGACAAACCCAGCAACATCAATGAAAGCCATAACCCGTCCTTTGAAACTGAGTTCAGGATAATGGGCAATCGGCGCACTACCCTCGTTGTGATGGACTCCAGTCAGGTGCTCGCGTTGCTGAATCGAGTGGCGGACGCGATTGGCGATGAGTTGCAAACGATCTCCAATTGGGGACTCTCGGGCGTTCGTGATGGGCAATATGCCGCCGATCTTGTGGTCGACCAAATTGCCCTCGACATCTTGCGAGAAGCCGGAGTCGGCATCGTTTCTGAAGAGAGTGGTTCCGAGAATATTGACCGTGACATTGTGGTGATTGTTGATCCTCTTGACGGTTCGACAAATGCCAGCCGAGGTGTGCCGCACTACGCCACGTCGCTGTGTGCAGTTGACGCTGCTGGGCTGTGGGTGGCCCTGGTGGTCGACCAGGCGGTCGGAACACGTTGGTGGGCCATTCGTGGCCAAGGAGCCTTCAGAAATGGTGAAGGTCTGTCACGTGACAACATGACCGTGTGGGGCGAGGCATTGGTCGCGGTGTCGGGTCGTCCACCCGTTGACGCGGGTTGGGCCCAATTCAGATCATTGGGGGCATCAGCCATAGATATGTGTTACGTGGCTGACTCAACGGTTGATGCTTTCATCGATATGAGCCCGAGTGCACATGGGGTGTGGGATTACGCGGCTGCGTATCTGATCTGCCAAGAAATTGGCGTGCGTATTGAAGATGCGCAGGGCCGCGAATTGATTGTTCTTGATCATGCGGCACGCCGAACCCCGGTCGCGGCACCAACTGGAATTTTCGATCAGGCGCTTTCGGCGCGACTCAAATTGCCGTTGTAAACCCGTGACGAAGTCTGGTCAGACGGCGTCGGCAGAGCGTTGGTCTTCGTGCCACACGCGCGAGACGCTGGGGTGACGCAACTTGCCGAGCGCCCGAGCTTCAATCTGGCGAACGCGTTCACGAGTGATGCCAAGCTTTTCGCCAATTTCTGAAAGTGTCATCGGATGATCGTCGATACCGAAGCGAGCACGCAACACTTCCTCTTCACGTTCTTCGAGGCGACGAAGCTGTTCAATCAGGGCGCGCTTTTCAAGAGCAACAGCGGCTGATTCAAAGGGCGAGATCGCGCCTTCATCGGCGATGAGGTCACCAAGTTCTGAATCGCCGTCGTTGTCAAGGGGGGTGGACAATGAGACCAATGGGCGACGGTGCTGATGAACAAGCGCAACGCGCTCGGCGCTCACGCCCGACAACTCGGCGATCTCTTCGACTGTTGGTTGACGATCAAGTTCGGCGGCCAGTTTCTCGGTGCTCTGATCAATAAGCGAATAGACCTCGCGCACATGGGACGGAACACGAATGGTTCGTGATGAGTCGGCTAGGGCCCGACCAATCGACTGGCGAATCCACCACGTGGCATATGTCGAGAATTTGAAACCCTTTTCGTGGTCAAAGCCCTCGACTGCTCGCATCAGGCCAAGGTTGCCTTCTTGGATGAGGTCGAGTAGTCCAAGGCCAGCACCCTCGTAGCGACGGGCCACACTGACGACCAAACGCAGGTTGCACTGAATGAACTGGGCTCTCGCGTCATCGCCGGCGAGAAGCGTACGCATGAGTTCGGTGCGCTCGCGTCCCTTAGGTGCGGGATCAAAATCAAGGCGTTCTTGGGCGAAACGTGAGGCCAAAATGAGGGCAGCGAGACGACGTTCATCATCAGCGTTGAGCAACGGGTAGGTCCCGATGTCATCTAGATATTGTCGAAGGAGTTCGCTTTCAGCGTCACCAGGGCGGGTTGCCACGAGAAAAACCGTAGTAGCGCGAAGCGCGTACATCGTGGATACCCGCTATTTCTCGTTTCGAACGTCCCAGGTGACGGTAGGATTTCCACTTCTAGACGGGCGCTTAGCTCAGTTGGTTAGAGCTCCTCGCTTACACCGAGGAGGTCGGGGGTTCGAGTCCCTCAGCGCCCACTACTCAAGTCATTCTTCCACGATCGTTTGTACTGACGACCGATATTGACTGGCGTTGCCAACACTTGGATGTTCAAGTCCGGTCGGGCCCGCTGCAAAAGCTTTTAAAACATTCGTGGTTACCCCACGAACAAATGTTGACACTTTTTCGTCGCCCCATTCAGCGATGTCGAGAGCATTGATCCATCCGATTGTGCCAGTTGCAAAGACGCCCGCTCCGCTGTCGGCAGAGTAATACGTCATCGCATGGTTATAACGCGAGTTGTTATAAATCACGGGAGAGCTTGCAAGCACTTCAAGATTTTCGGGTTCATGATTTGGGGGACCGAGTCCGTCGGCCTCAATCGCCACAAGCTTTCTCATACTTCGGCCAGTGGAGAGGTCAACATCAGTGAAAACCCAGTTGTCAGTATTGACAAGTTTCATTGATGCAGTGATTCCAGCAGCAAAATACTGAACACCGATGAGAGCTGATTCGGGTTGGTTGAGCGGGGCATTTCGCCATTGCACCGTGGCCTGTTGAGGGTCCTCGGCAGTCATCGGGTCGGAATTGGCGGTGCGGTAGTTGACGAGTTGTCGATACGGCACGCTTTCGCTGTTGGGTTCAAGGCGAATGTGGCGATACACCGCGTTAGCGCCGAAGAAAGCAAGATTGATCCCGGCATCACGAGCGCGCTCAAGCGTTGCCCGCATTGGAGTTGAGTAGTACTCATCGTGACCCGTTGTGAGGAGTGCGGTGCGATTGAGTAAGACGGGATGAAGCGAACCATCGCCATCAAGTGCGCTCGTGTGAAGATCGATATCAGTGACGTACGCGGTGTCAATACCCAACTCCTCAATCAAACTGATGAGGGGTAATTCGTGGGTTAAAAAATCTGCCGAGCCCCAGTGATACGTCGACGCGTATGGTCGATCAAATGAGACCACCAGCGATCGATCAAAACGACTTCCTGATCCAAAGTTTTCGTACAGACTGCGTCCACCCCAAGGGTTATATGCCTGCCAGGTGGTGACTGCCGAGACGACAACGAGTGATGCTACGCAGTCATCACGGCGAACTGTCAAAGGAATGTAGTGGGCCCCACCCTCGGATGAATTCAGTTTTAGGAGATATGAGCCGGGCGGCCAGTTGTCGTCAATCGTGAATGAGGTTGATGGTGCCCACTGAGCCGTATGCATGCGCGTTTCACGGTCGAACGATGGTTCCGCAAACTGCCACGGTTGGTCAAAAGTTTCAGAGGTCCATATCAGGCGCGCCTGCAGTCCACCGTAGTAACCCATCCGGTATGCCTCAAGATGCCACTGTGGTGACCCAGTTTTGATGTAAATGTTGACCATCTGCCCTGACTGAGCGCTGGTGGTGTCGGCATACCCTTCAATAAATCCCGTCATATTCAGTCGCTTCGTGGGTGCGATGTCTAAGTCGATGCGCCAACTGTCGGTGCCGGCCTGGGAATTTTCAATCGCTAACCAGCCTGGCTGTGAGTACGGAATAAGCGGAGCAATTGAAGTGCTTGTCGGCAGTTCTGCGCCACCTGGATTCGTTGACTGGGTCGATGTTGCAAGGGAATCAGATGTTTCGGAACTTGTGGTTGGTTGCTCATCACTCGTTGATTTTGAGCAGGCTGCAACGAATGACGAAGCACCGAGGGCCAGAAAGAGTCGACGTGAAATATCCGATCGGGGAAACATTACTGAACTAAGGGCCTTTCCAAAGTTGTAAGGGACTCACGTAACGATCGCAGTCACTTGGCACGGCAACGGATGAAGAGTTCTGGCGAGCCGAAACATAACCCGCACACACAATTTCCATCATCCAACGTCCAAACGCGACATCCATAAAAGGAGTCGCATATGTTGATAAGTCATCGGTGAAAGCCTGCAATTGACCGATGTAGCCGAACTGTTGAATGAAAGGAATTGGAGCGGTGGCAGCGGGCAAAGAAACCTCTTCGCCGTTGTGCTCAAGAATCAAATTGGGCATCAACTCGGCTCGAACGACGCCCTGATCGGATGCGACCTGAAAGTTCCACTCCGGAGTTTCAGAACCTTGCCACGATGAAACCACAGTCGCAGTCAGGCCGTTAGCAAAAGTGAGTTCAAGGTCGGCATGAGTGTCGGTAGTTTCGCCCTCGAGTTGTGCGGAAACGGTGACCACCTCGCCAGCACCAATTGCGCGCCCGACGAGAACTGCAACTGCAATCGGATGTACACCAAGATCAAAGAGTGCACCGCCGCCCCATTCGGCAGTTGTGAAGTCGCCCCAAACGGGGAGTGACTGCACTGTGCGAAGTGACATATGCGTGATTGGACCAATGGTGACAGCGCGTTTGATGAACGCATGAACGATTGGCGCGTATGCCAAATTTTCGGCATACAAAATCTTTTGGCCGTTTTGTTGTGCTTCTACAAATAGTCGATCGGCCTCGTTGAGCGTGTAGGCAAGCGGTTTTTCAATGACAACGGCCGCTCCGCGCTGCAACGAAAAAATCGCATGATCAAAGTGCTGGGCCGGTGGAGTAGCGACAACGACAATATTGGCGCCGCTTGGAAGTTGGGCATACTCAACGGACTTTGCATTCAACTGCTTGGCGCGCTCGGCGCTCTTCTCTTGGGTTCGCGATGCCACTGCGATGACGGGTAATCCTAAAAACTGTGCAGCCATAGCGTGAGCACCAGAAATCATTCCTGCTCCACACAGAGCGATTGACTTGGCTGCAGTCACAAAGGTTTCCCCGTCTTACTTGCCGTTGAGAGCAGCGACAACTGGGGCAAATGAATCCACATCGTCAGCACCAACGATGACATAAGAAAAGCCCCATCGTTCGCGACGTTCGAGTAGGTCCTCAATCAGTTTACTCGTTGGACCAACAAGTGCGAAAGGAGTTTGTTCAACCATCTGTTGTTCAACGCCAAGCATCGATGCAATTCCTGAGGCTGCTTGCTTGGCGTCGTCGGTAATGTTCACCAAAAAAGCCCGCACATTCATCTCAATATCGTTGAAGCGAGCGCCCGCCGCCTCGCGGACAATGGCAACTTTCTCGTCAACAACTTCAGCAGTCATGGTGCTGAAAGTATGTTGCCCGACAACTCCCGCGGACATGGTGGCGTTGATGCCAACGATGTCGGCTTCGCGAGCAGCGATCGACAGGACGCGCTTGCCGCCTCCGCCGATCAAGATTGGGGGACACGGTGCTTGGACTGGCTTGGGGGTGCCGTTGTAATTGGTGATCGTGTAGTGGTCGCCCGAGAAAGAAAACGCTCCTTCGGCCATCGCGCCTTTAATGACCTTGAGTCCTTCAACGAAACGATCAATACGAATTTTGGCAGGGTCGTACGGCATACCCATTTGTTCGTAGTCGCTGATCATCCAACCCGCTCCGATACCGATCTCGAGGCGCCCGTCAGACAAGACATCCATCGTGGCCAATTCTTTGGCGAGAACGGCGGGGTGTTTGTAGTCGTTGTCCCACACCAAGGCGCCAATACGAAGATTAGTCGTGACATTGGCTGCGGTCATAAGGGCTGGAACGGGGGCTAACTGGTCATCGAAATGGTCGGGCATCGTGAGACATGAATAGCCATTGGCCTCGCATCGTTGAGCCAACCCAACCCAAAGATCACGGGTGTTGGCTTGAGACGCCTGAACACCAAAACGGAAGGGGCGGGGGGAAGAGGTCAACATACATGAAACGGTAGTGGGTCGGGGGTGACACTGCTCAGCCCGAACCGAGAACTACCGTAGAAGCGTTGTGCGAATGATCACCTGGTGGATGCGGCTGTGCATCGTCGTTGTGGCGGGAGCACTTGTTTTAACGGCGGCGTTCGTCGGTGTCGCTCCACGTATCTGGAAAGTTGCCAACGCGCATGTGGAAACCCCAGTGGAACTTCCCGCGTGGGAGGGGATCGCCAAGCGGACGTATGTCTATGACCGAGCGGGTAATGAGATTGCCGCCTACGAATTGGAAAATAGTCAGCCAGTTCTTTTTGGGCAGATTCCACAACCGGTGATTCAGGCTGTTCTGGCGGTTGAAGATCGAGAGTTCTATAACCACCACGGGGTCAATATTCGAGGATTGTTTCGCGCCACGCTTTCCAACTTTGAGGGTGGAGCACGTCAAGGTGCATCAACGATTACTCAACAAGTTGTCAAAGTTGAATTTCTCGGTGGTCTTGAACGCGATGGTCGTTACAAGTTGTTGCAGATTATCTATGCGTTACGTCTTGAAAAAGAACGAACCAAAGATGAAATTCTTGAGCGCTATCTCAACACGATCTACTTTGGTAATAACACCTATGGAATCCAAGCTGCTTCAGAGGTGTACTTCGGGAAGAAAGTTGAAGACCTCACACTTGTTGAAGGAACATTCTTGGCAGGACTCATTCAAGCTCCGAGTAGTTACGACCCCATTCGTCGTCCACAGCAAAGTAGGCGCCGATTTAGTGAATCACTTGACGCGGTCGTTGATGTCGGGCTGATGGAATCAGTTGAGGCCGAGGCGATCAAGACCTGCCTCGAACCTTCAGATGATCCTGATGTGGTTGCGCAATGTGTCGGAAGTTGGCAGATCCCAGAAGTCGTCAAGACCATTGCTGAAAAGAAGATTACGCGTACGCATTTCAGCGAAGAGGTGAAGTCGTACTTGCTGAATAAAAGCAATCTCTTAGGCGAGACCTATCAAGAGCGGTACAACAAGCTATTCCGTGGAGGTTTGAGTATTTACACAACTCTTGATCCGGTTGCGCAAGGTGCCGCCGAGAATGCGCGAGCCACGCAACTGCCCGTGAATACTGCCGGTATTGACACCGCGATCTTGACGCTTGACAGCAAGACTGGAGCCGTTCGTGCGATGGTTGGCGGCAAACCTTTCGCGGCGGGTCGCAACGAGGTCAACATGGCTTTAGCGCCGCGCCAAACTGGTTCCAGTATCAAGATGTTTATTCTGGCGGCGGCCATTCAAGCCGGCGTACAAAACAATGATCAACTTGATGGCACATTGCCGTGTTCCTTGCCCAACCCCGATGACCCCGAGAATCCGTTTGTTATTGAACAAGGCGTCAGTCGGCCGCTCGGTCCAGTCGATGAGATGACGTGGTACTCAATTAACTGCGCGTTCGGCCGACTTTCACAAATCGTCGGGCTTGATCGGGTTGTTGACACGACATACCGCATGGCGCGCAACTTGTATTTGTACCCCGAACGCAATCCAGCCGAACGTGAGCCGTTGCGTCCGTACGGCTCATTCGCTACTGGTGCTAATGAAATGAGTCCGCTCGATATGGCCTCAGGTGCTCAAACCTTGGCCAACAACGGCGTGCACATGGAACCGTATTACATCGAGAGCATTTCGGGTGCAGATGGTTCGGTGCTCTATCAACATCAAGATGACGGCGTGGCAGTACTAAGTCCTGGAGCCGCCGCGAAAACGTCGAGCATTATGACCGGTGTGCTGGTGTCGGGTACGGCGCGTCGCAGCCCTCTTGAAGGCCGAGTTGCTGCTGCAAAAACCGGGACCCAAGACAACAACACCAACTCATGGATGGTGGGCTACACGCCCGAGCTAGTGACAGCAGTTTGGGTCGGGCATCCTGATCGGTACTTGCCAATGATCAACATTCCCGAGTTTGTCGCCGTAGATGTCAACAAAGTCACTGGTGGAACCTTCCCAGCTCGGATCTGGAAAGCCACGATGGACGCAGCGCTCGCTGGTCAGCCTGCGACCTTCTTCGCAACACCTCCCGTTAATGCCAGACCTGCAGTGCGGCTGTACCTTCCAGGAACTGATTGTTTGACACCGGTGACGGCGCCGCCAACTGAAACTTCAATTCCGGCGGAAACAGTTCCGGTTGACCCCACTGCGACGACGGTGCCGACGACCACCACGACGAGCACCACCACGACAACGACAACAACGACGTTGGTCCCACCTGTGCCAGGGGCAATCACTGACCTCAATACGACAGTGCCACGAGGTGTGGTCGACCCTACGTGGCCCGTCCCAACAATTGATCCGACGCTCTACACAGTGGGAAGTTGCTAGCCCGAGGGCATACAGTCATCAGTATGGATGTTAGAGCGCTGTACGAACTGCAAAAGGTAGATACGGCAATCGAGCAAACCAAGGTTGCTCTTGAGAAACTGCCCGAGCGCACTCATCATGCCCAGGCGCTTGCTGATTTGGCCCATGTCCGATCAACTCGTGACAACTTGCGTCGCGAACAGTCAACGATGGAAGCCGAACTCGCATCAATCGAAACGAAATCAGCCGAGATTGATACTCACCGCGCCAAACTTGAGCGCCAAATGAAAACCATCATTGCTCCACGTGAGGCCGAAGCATTGCAGCACGAAATGCAAACTCTTGCTGCCGCTCGCAATGAACTTGATGATCGCGGATTGCTGTTACTCGAATCAAGTGCATCAGCAGACGAAGAGCTTCGTCAGTTGGTGGACACTGAACGCCGAGCAATTGAGGTTGAATCCACGACGAAGCATGCCCAAGAAGTTGCAGTTGCCTTTAAAAACGAAGAAATGGCCGCTTTGCAAGCGCGTCGTGATGAAGTCGTCGCGCCAATCACCGCTCACGATATTGCTACCTACGACCGGCTGCGCGCCTCATACAAAGGAATTGCTGTCGCGATCATTCAACACGGTGTGTGTGGGGGATGTCATATGGATATCTCGGTTTCGGAGCTTGATGCAATGAAGCGTTTGCCCGCTGATCAAGTTGCGGAATGTCCAAACTGCAATCGGTTACTCGTGCGATAAACATGTTTTTCTGGTTTATCGGTACTGCAGTATTGTCGGTCTGGTTCGTTTTTCGGGATCCCGCTTTTGACCATCGAACATTGGTGATTGGGGCATTATTGCCTGACATCATTGATGGGATTTGGGGTGGAGCACGGGCCTTTCACTCAGTTGCGGCGAGTGTTGTGATACTCGTGATCGTGATGCTGGCGACCATTGGTCGTCGTCCAGTACGTAAACGACTCTTGGCCATTCCGATTGGGATGTTTTTGCATCTGATTTATGACGGTGCATTCAATAACACCAAAGTTTTTTGGTGGCCGTTTAGCGGTTTGTCATTTGCAGGTGACCGCCTGCCGGTTGTTGACCGCGGAATGCTCAATGTTGCCTTTGAAATCGCTGGCTTATTAATGTGCGCCTTTGCTTGGAAGAAATTTCATCTAGGCGAGCCAGCGCGTCGCAAAAGTTTTATGAAGTCAGGAACACTGTCCGAATGAGTGGTTCCATCATCATCGTTCGTCACGGTCGCACCGAGTTCAATGCCACGGGTCGCTTGCAAGGTCGAACCGACAACCCACTTGATGAAGTCGGTTTTGCGCAAGCGGAAGCAGTTGCGAGGTATCTTGCACCCGAACTGCTGTCTGACACATTGATTGTGTGCAGTCCATTATTGCGAGCACGCCAGACTGCAACCGCGATCGCCGAAATTGTCGGTGCGTCCCTAGAAATCGATGAACGTTGGATCGAACTTGACTACGGCGCCTACGAAGGTTTGCGTCAATCGGAAGTTCCGTCCAACGTGTGGCGTGAGTGGAGGAGCGATAGCGACTTTGCGGCCCCTCAGGGGGAGTCGCTGAATCAGGTTCAGGAACGGGTGAGCCAAGCGTGCGATGAATTGACTCAACGCCTGAATGGTCGAGCCGCAGTCGTCGTGTCGCATGTATCTCCCATCAAATCGGCCGTCGCCTGGGCCTTAGGGGTTGACGTGTCGGTTGGTTGGAGGACGCAATTGGTGACGGCATCAATCACTCGGATCTCGGTCTCGGCTAATGGCGCCGCATTGACCTCGTTTAACGAAGTTGCCCGGTAGCCGCCACTGATATTTCGGCGTCGTGTCCAAAACTTAGGGTGTCCCCGATGCGACCAATATGTGACCCGTTGGTAACTTTCGCTACGCTTATACAGTCCGCACATCACGTGCCTTAACGAGGGAGAATCCCATGCCCGAAGCAGTCATTGTTGCTACCGCCCGCAGCCCGATCGGCCGAGCCAATAAGGGTTCATTGGTGTCATTGCGCACCGATGAAATGGCCGCCCAGATTGTTAGCGCTTTGATGGCCAAGGTTCCATCAGTCAAGGGTTCTGACATTGAAGATCTCATCATTGGTGTGGGTCAACCCGCCGGTGAAGCAGGTTTCAACTTGGGCCGTATGGTCGCCTTGTTGGCTGGTATCCCCGAAGCACCTGGCGTCGTTGTGAACCGTTACTGTTCATCATCGTTGCAGACCATTCGTATGGCTGCTCACGCGATCAAGGCCGGCGAAGGTGATTGTTTCATCGCTGCTGGTGTTGAGGCCGTTAGTCGCTATCAGTTCGGCGCTGCCGACACTGCGCCGAACCCCATCTTCAAGGGACCAGGCGAGCGCACCAAGTTGCGTTCAGCCGGTGGTCAGCCCGTATGGACCCCACAAGATGGTCTTGCCGATGCTTACATCGCGATGGGTCAGACTGCAGAAAACGTCCGTGAAGTTGAAGGCGTGAGCCGCGAAGATATGGACTGGTTTGCCAAGCGCAGTCAGGACTTGGCTAGTGCCAACGTGTCGAATGGTTTCTTTGATGCCGAAATCTCGCCGTTGACTCTTGAAGACGGAACCGTTGTGAGCAAGGACGATTGCCCGCGCGAAGGAACAACGCTTGAGGGTCTTGCTGGCTTGAAGCCCGCATTCCGTCCCGATGGTCAAGTCACCGCCGGTAATGCGTGCCCGTTGAACGATGGTGCTGCTGCTGTCATGGTGATGAGCGATACCAAGGCCAAGGCTTTGGGACTCACCCCACTTGCACGTTTCGTGTCGAGCGGTGTGTCATCGTTGAACCCCGAAATTATGGGACTCGGACCCGTCGAAGCTTGTCGACAGGCGATGAAGCGTGCCGGCATGAGCATTAATGACATCGACTTGGTTGAAATCAATGAAGCATTCGCCGCACAGGTTTTGCCGTCGGCGAAGCACCTCGGTATTTCAATGGACAAGTTGAACGTCAATGGTGGAGCAATTGCTCTTGGTCACCCATTCGGTATGACCGGTGCCCGCATCATGACCACCTTGATTCACGGCTTGCAGGTCAGCAACAAGAACGTTGGTATGGAGACCATGTGTGTCGGTGGCGGCCAGGGCTTGTCGATGATCATCGAGCGCATGAGCTGAACTAAAAACAACAACTCTGTTGTCGTTTTGATGCCGGTGAGTGCCAGTTGAGGCGCTCACCGGCATTTGTATTATGCGGGTTGTGCCGCGGGGAGTTTGCGAGCGAGTACTTGAGCGACTGAGCCCATGAGTAACACACATGCTCCGGCAATTGTGAACAAAGTCGGTGCTGAGACTTGTCCGTAGCCCCAGGTTGCCAAGACTGCGACAACGGCAGCCAACAGTTGATTGCACGCGCCGGCGAGACCCTGAGCGGCACTAGCGCGACCCTCAGGCGCCCCTTCGGCCAGTAGACCTTGACCTGCTGGCGCACCGGCAGCTTGAGCACATGATTCGATCATGCCGAGCAAAATCGGAATGAGGGGAACGGTAAACCATCCATACAGCGCAGTGAGTGGGGCGACGAACAGCATCGCGATGAATGACACCTTGACTTTGCCACGACGGTCAGCGAGTCGACCACCAAATCGTGACAGAACAATAAACGGCAATGCATAGGCCGCAAGGCTAAGCCCGACCACAATGTCGGATGCACCAATATCGGTGAGGAAACGATCCCACAATGCGTCGTACATGCCAACGGGTAGAGCAATTGATGAGAGCATCAAAATTGGTACCAGAACTGATCGCTGCTTTAAGAGTCCGAATGCGAGTCCCTGTCGATTCGCCGAGTAGGGCAAAGTTGGCAAGTGTTGGGTGCTGACAATCAACAACGAAATCATTGCCGCAATCGAAAAGATGATGAACGGCCAACGCAGGCCCAGTGGTCCGACTAGAAATCCTCCGATCACTGGACCAGTGACGAACCCAGCAAGAGCCGCTCCACCCATTGCTCCAAGTCGTTCAGAAACACCCTCTTCATCTAGTGATGCAATCAGAGCGCGCGCCGGTGGCAAGAAGAGTCCACTCGCTGCACCAGACACGAGTCGCGCCAAAATAAAAATAACAAGCGTTGATCCGCTCGCAAAGAGGGCGTTACCAAGAACGGCCAAAGTAGTGCCAATAATCAACAGTCGTTTTGCATGACCGCGGTCGGCATAGGGAGCAATCAGAATTTGCACGACAAACGATGCCATGAACCCGGCGGCGGCAATCAGTCCGAGGCCAATGTCAGTGAAATTGAATTCATCTTGCAAGTTGGCCATCAGAGCAAAGATGACACTTCCGCCTGCCTCCATTGCAAACACTGCACCAAGCAATACTCGTTCGGTTTTGCGAATGCTGGTCATAAAGAAGGTTTGCTGGTATGAGAGTGGTTAAGCGTGGTTCGTAATTGCACGAATGACTGCATCGCTCAGGCTAGGCCATGCAACGAGTGCTTCAGTCGACCATTCATCAAAGTTGCGATTGGTTAATGCAATCACACCAACGTCAATACTTTTATCAATCCACATCATTGTTCCGGATCCGCCAAAATGTCCAAAAGTTTGTGGTGAATTGAGTGAACCCGTCCAGTGAGGTTTTTTGTGATCTCGAATTTCAATTCCGAGTCCCCAAGGATTCGGTTTATATGAACCAAGACCAGGGATGACCCCACCGAGTTCGGGATATTGAATTGTGGTGGCTTCATGCGCCGTGGCCGAACTAATCAATGTGGGATGCATGAGTTCCCTCATGAATAGTGACATGTCATTAACTGTGCTGAGAACTGCGTACGCGGGCGACGCTTTGAGAGACGTATCACTCATAGCAAGTGGTTCAAAGATCGCTTCGTTCATGTAGTCGCCAAACATCATCCCAGTGCGTTCGGCGACATGACTCGCGGCCATTTCAATTCCGGTATTTGAATAGATGCGCCGTTTCCCAACACCCATGATGGGATTCGACGTATCAAACCCGTATCCGGCGGCATGAGCAAGGCAGTGTCGCAGAGTTGAACCTGGGGGACCCACCGCATCATCAAGTGATACTGAGCCTTCTTCAACTGCAATCAAACACGTCCAACTGGTGATGACTTTCGAAATTGAAGCTAAGCGAAAGACGCGATGGGTTTCGCCATGTGTCGCAATGACTGTACCGTGATGTACGACCGCAGTCGCCGCATGCGGTACTGGCCACTCGTCAACGCTTGCGAGAATTGAAGTCAGTGATGAATCAGGCAAAGCCAGCAGAGCGAATGAGTTCAGCGACACCGAATGCCAAGTCAAGACCTTGACGAGCATTCAAGCGGGGGTCACAAACCGTTTGGTAACGCATATCAAGGTCGGAATCGGTGAGATCGTCGGCGCCGCCGAGACATTCAGTCACATTGTCGCCCGTGAGTTCGACGTGAATTCCGCCCGGCCATGTACCTTCGGCGCGGTGGGCTGCGACAAAGCCGGTAATTTCGCGAATGATCTCATCAAAGTGACGGGTCTTGCGACCACCCACTGATGTGAAGGTGTTTCCGTGCATCGGGTCGCAGGCCCACACGACCGGGTGACCACTTTCGCGAACTGCACGAAGTAATGGACGGAGCGAATCTTCGACCTTGTCGGCGCCCATGCGACTGATCAAGGTCAGGCGACCAGGAATCTGTGCAGGGTTGAGTTTTTGGCACAGTTCAAGAATGAAGTCAACAGTTGTCGACGGACCGATCTTGCAACCAATGGGGTTGCCGACGCCACGCAAGAATTCAATATGAGCACCATCAAGTTGACGAGTGCGCTCACCAATCCACAACATGTGCGCCGAGCAGTCGTACCAAACACCCGTTAGAGAATCTTGACGTGTGAGAGCTTCTTCGTATCCAAGCAGTAGTGCTTCATGGCTCGTGTAGACATCGGCTTCATGAAGTGCTGCAGTATTTTCGGTGTCAACGCCACAGGCACGCATGAAACGCAATGCACGCTCAATATCGGATGCGACTTGCTCGTAACGCTGACCTTCGGGGCTTGAACCAACGAACTCTTGAGTCCAGGCATGTACGCGTGACAAGTCGGCGAATCCACCCTTGACAAAAGCGCGCAACAAGTTCAGCGTTGCTGCCGACTGGTGATAAGCCTGCACGAGGCGATCGGGGTCGGGGATGCGTGCTTCAGATGTTGGCGCCGGATCATTGACGATGTGTCCACGGAATGACGGAATTTCTAGGTCGCCGATTTTTTCCATGTCCGCACTACGAGGCTTGGCGAACTGTCCAGCGATACGACCGACTTTGATCGTAGGAACTCCAAGGCTGTAGGTCAGTACAACTGCCATCTGCAAAATGACGCGCAGTTTTTCACGAATGTTGTTGGCCGAGAACTCATCGAAACTTTCGGCGCAGTCGCCAGCCTGCAACAAGAACGCATTGCCGGCACACACCTGACCGAGAGCATTTTGTAATGAGCGTGCTTCGCCAGCAAACACCAACGGGGGATAGGACGCAATCTGTTTCAGCGAGCGATCGACCGCGCTCTGATCGGGCCACTTTGGCTGTTGAACGGCAGGGAATGACTGCCATGATGATGGGGTCCAAGTATTGGCCATAAAAAAAGCCTAACGACCCGAGGGCCAAAGCCATCGGGTCGTTTTCACTGGGGTCTAGCCCCGCTGAACTATGGGTGAATAAAAGATCAGTAGGCGAAGATGTCTTCGGCTTCTTCTTTGAGGCCGGTGACTGCACGTGAGACCAAGCGACGAGCTGCTTCGGCAGTGACGCCAAGCTTTTCGCCCACTTCGCGGAAGCTCTTGCGCTCACCATCGATGAGTCCAAAGCGGGCTTCAACGGCGTATCGAGCACGAGCGTCAAGGGTGTCGAGCAACTTGTTGAGTTGATCAGTTTCGCCCTGAGCGATGATGTGGTCTTCAGGAGTGGGGTCGCCATTGGCCATCAAGTCACCAAGGGTTGCGTCGCCGTCGTCGCCGATGGTCTTGTCAAGTGAGACCGGGGTGGTGAGGCGATGCAGTTCAGCATTTGACAAGTCGAGGGTTTCGCCGTCGCCGCTGGCCTGACGCAAAGCGGCACGCAAACTTGCCGAACGATCGCCGGGAATACGAATGAGGCTGGCCTTCTGGTCAAGTGCACGACCGATGGCTTGACGAATCCAGAACGTTGCGTATGTCGAGAACTTGAAGCCACGGCGCCAGTCGAATTTGTCAACAGCGTGCTCGAGACCGAGGTTTCCTTCTTGAATGAGGTCAAGAAGATCCATGCCCTGGGGCAGTGGGTACCGGCGGGCAATCGAGACAACCAAACGAAGGTTGGCGCGGATGAAGCGGTCTTTAGCCCTGGCCGCTTCGCGAATGTCACGCTTCACAGCGACTGTCTTGTCACCAGCAGCTGATTTGGATGCGGCCTCGCGACCTTTTTCGATGGCGCGTGACAAAACGCGTTCGTCTTCGGCGGTCAACAATGGAACCTTGCCGATGTCGTTGAGGTAGATACCGATGGAATCGTTCATTTTTTTCTCTACTGTTCGTGTTTTCGACTTTTGTGTGCCAGTTACTCGATCAATCGGCGAAAGAGATTGAACGCG
>CALEHE010000011.1 GCA_937876415.1 uncultured Actinomycetes bacterium | reverse complement strand
TCAGTCCAACCGCGATCAAACATGGCTTCAAATTCGTCTTCTGCTTCAGCGATGTCAACACGCCGTGCCGAAAGAGTCGTTGCGCCAAAACGAACACGCAATTCGTCAACCAAATCAGGGTCAACACTCAATGAACCGCACCCTGGACGAAACGCGCTCAGTTGTGGGCCGAGGTCTGATTGACCAGTGACGCGTTGCCATTCATCGCGAACCCAACCGACGGTTCGAGTTACTTCAACACCATTTTTGATTCGTAACACTGTGGGAACAGTTTCAATGTCGTAATGCCAACTGATTGAAAGATCGGCATCATGAATTGGCGCAAGGGATTCGGGAAATGCTGGATCATCTTGCACATAGACAGTGACCGGAAGCAATCCGTTAATGAGTTGTTCAATGACCGGAACAACCATGCGACAGGTTTCGCATTCGCGTTTAACGATGACAACTAAACCATCGGGAAGAGCGGGCAGCGTCATGATGTTTGCTCTGCAAGGAACGACAAGATGATGTCGTTTACTTCATTGGGCTTTTCAAGATGCAAAAAGTGCCCAGCACCATCAACGAAATGTGCTCGAGCATTTGACGTCAGTTCGGCCGCCGCAAATTCTGCTACTTCAGCACCCATGCAGCCGTCGGTGCAGCCATGCAGATAGAGGAGTGGTTGCGGCGGAATTGTGGACGACATGTCTTGTGCCGATTGCAATGCCGGATCGTTGTAACCGGCACCAAGTGTGGCGCGATAGAAACCGAGAGCTGCTTGCAAGTTGGCAGGGTCGCGCAGGCTTGGCTTGAGAAGTGCAAGTTCTTCAGTCGCAGCAAATCCTGGTGACCAATCGGCCCACAACATGTCGATGTAAGCGAGGTCGTTTGCTCCGACTACAAAATCTGCAAATGGGTGTTGAAAAAAGAACATGTACCAACTGCGTTTGATCTGAGCGAGGTTCGACAAGAAAGCAACACCTACGGCATTGCCTGGTGGCACTGCCATGGTGACGACCTTGGCGAAAGCATCGGGGCGAACATTGGCCGCGATATGGGTAATGACGGCGCCCCAGTCGTGGCCGATGATGACCGAGTCAGCACCTCCACCAAGCGCATCACGAAGAGCGAGGGCATCCATAGCCGAGGCAGCAGTTTGAAAGCGGCCGTCAGTTGGCACCTCAGTTGGGGCATAGCCACGTAAGAACGGGGCAACGGCGCGATAGCCAGCATCGGCCAGTCGGGGGAGCAAATGGCGCCAGGTATGGGCCGAATCGGGGAATCCATGCAGGCAGATCACCAGTGGGCCGTCATTATCAAGGCCAGCCGCGAAGTACGAGATATTGAGATCATTGGCCGAAATGGAGTGCTGAGTAATGCTGCTCATGAGCAAACGGTACTCGCACGGCACTGATCGGGCACACCTCAACTGCGACGAAGGTCACCTACTTTGCCCATTTCATTTACCCCTGTTTGTCATTTAGCGTTCACCTCCATCGGGGGAGATCAAAACATTGATGTCACATTCTTTGGCGTGCGTGGTTCTACGCCTTGCCATGGTGATGACACGAGGCGTTATGGCGGCAACACGTCATGCGTGGGTTTGAGCGCGCCACATCAACCCCCCTTGGTTTTTGACCTCGGAACTGGACTGCGTTATTGCGGTGACAAGATTCCGGCGACGGGTCCATTTGAAGGTCATTGCTTGCTCACCCATATGCATTGGGATCATGTGCAAGGTTTGCCATTCTTCGTGCCGACACTTCGCGACGGAGCCCATTTTCAAATTTTTGGGCCAGTGCAAGAAGACGGTCGCACGGTGCAAGAAGTTTTTGAAGCAATTATCAAACCACCGATGTTTCCGGTGAGCGTGACATCGTTGCCCGGAACTTTTGTATTTCATGATGTGGCTAACAGCGATTTCCATATCGGTCAACTGAAAGTGAAAAGTCGTCTGGTTCCACACGTCGGAAACACTTTGGGTTTCCGCGTGAACTATGAGTCGACGAGTGTGGCTTACTTGCCCGATCACCAAATGCCCGAAGACGGGTCAATGGGAATCACCGATGGTGCCCGCGAATTATGCGAGGGTGCTGATCTTCTCATTCATGATGCGCAATACACGCCTGAAGAATTCACAATGAAGAGCAACTGGGGTCACTGCACCGTTGATTACGCAGTGTGGGTTGCTATCGAGTGTGGCGTCAAGAAACTGGCACTATTTCATCACGATCCAACGCGTAGTGATGATGCAGTTGATGCATTACTTGCTGCGGCTAAACGGCGCGGCGAAAAGCACGGCGTAGAAGTCTTCGCAGCTTCCGAAAATCAAGTCGTTTCGTTGCCTTGTGCTTAGCGCACGGTAATGAGCGGATCGGCAACAACGCGGCTTTGCTGACCTGACGGTCCGGCGGTATTGCCGCCACGAATCGTGACGCGACGCATGCGACGTTCGGCGGTGCCGTAATCATCAGACGCGTAATGCATTGTTGCTCGGTTATCCCACAACAACACGTCACCAGGCTGCCAGTGGTGACGCACGACAAACTCGGGCTGTGTCGCGTGCTCGTACAACAACTTCAACAAGTTGTCGCTTTCAATACGTGAGTATCCAACGATGTGTGTCGTGAAGCCGGGGTTGACGAACAGCGCCTTCTTGCCAGTGCTTGGATGTACTCGCACAACTGGGTGCACCACTGGCGGAACTTTTGCGGCATCATCAAAAAGTTTTTGTGCATCATCGCGCGACATTGCCGAGTCAAAGGGTTCGCCCCAATAGGCGAGTGGCGAGATGCGATGCACGGCCTCAAGTCCGTCAACAAGTTGCTGCAAGCTCGGGCTTAGCCGTTCATAAGCAGTTCGCATATCGGCCCACAGAGTGTCGCCACCCCATTCGGGAACGACGTCCGCGACAAGCACCGAGCCCGCTGGGGGAGTCGCGACAAATGTGACGTCGGTGTGCCAACGAGCGTTCTTGCCACCCTTGGCTCCATCGAGTTCGAGAATTTCGGGATGATCGGGATGACCCGGAACCACTGGGTGTGCGGGAGTCGGTTCGCCAATTGAACGAGCGAGGGCAACTTGATCGGCATGGCTTAAATGCTGGTCACGCAGCACCAACACCAAGTGCTTCTCGAGCAGGTCGAGTAATTGGCCGGGAGCGAAGTCGCTACGAGCATTTCCAGCCGAGAGTTCGGCGCCGAAGGCTCCGGTGAGAGGTCGAATTTTCCAGGTGTCAAGAGCGGCTGACGGAGTCATTGGACGGCCTATCTACAGTCGGTTGAGCCAGGAATTTAGATATACCTGACTTGATTACTCAGATTTAACAGTGCTGGTCAGAGGCTTGCAACCCCGAATCTGAAAAATCCCTTAAATATGATTGGAATAGTCAGGAATTAGGTATCGTGGGGCTCATGACAGCCCAACCGACCTCTCTTGCGGCCGATATTGCCGAGACTGACGCCGCCGGAATCGTTGCCTGGGCGCACCGCGAATTTGGGTCGGGGCTTGTGCTCACAGCCAGTTTTGAAGATCCCGTATTGGTTCATCTCGTGGCGACGCATGCTCCCGGAACTCCTGTTGTTTTGCTCGATACGCAGTATCTCTTTGCCGAGACTTTGTGGCTTGTCGAGAAGTTGCAGAAGCGTTTGAAGTTTCCGTTAGAGATTGTGCGACCTCTGGATGATGTACAGCCAGATGATCAGTGGCAATTTGATATTGAAGGTTGCTGCGCGCGTCGCAAAGTTGAACCACTCAATCGCGCCTTGCAAGGTCGCACCGGTTGGATCACTGGCATTCGCCGCGTTGACGGACCCACTCGTGCCACAACGCCACCCGTGCAATACGACGACGTGCGCGGACTGACAAAAGTTAATCCATTGGTTGCGTGGAGTGATGAAGACGTTGAGGCCTACATCATCGCTAATGATTTGCCACGTAACCCACTCGTTGAACGTGGTTACCCATCAATCGGATGTTGGCCATGTACGCGACCAGTTGCGCCTGGCGAAGATAAGCGTGCCGGTCGCTGGTCGGGTCAAGAAAAAACTGAATGCGGATTGCACGTAACGACACCGTCGAAAGGAAAGTTATGACAATGATTGATAACGGGACACAAGCAACGCCAGCTGAAATCAAGCAAAGTGTGGCTGAACTTGAAGATGAAGCAATCACGATTATTCGTGAAGTTGCCGCTGAATGTCGTAACCCAGTGTTGTTGTTCTCGGGCGGAAAAGACTCGGCTGTTCTCTTGCATCTTGCAGCAAAGGCTTTTCGTCCTGGAAGCTTGCCCTTTCCGGTCATGCATGTTGATACTGGTCACAACTTTGAAGAAGTCATCACCTATCGCGACATGCTCGTTGAGCACTATGGCGTGAAGCTGGTTGTTGCCAGTGTCCAAGCGTCGATTGATTCGGGTCGTGCGGTTGAAGAAACAGGTCCACGCGCTAGTCGTAACCGTTTGCAGTCGGTCACCTTGTTGGACGCCATCGCCGAGCACAAATTTGATGCAGCATTTGGTGGCGGACGTCGTGACGAAGATAAGGCCCGTGCCAAAGAACGAATCTTGTCGTTCCGCGATCACTTCGGTCAATGGGAACCGCGTGCTCAACGTCCCGAACCCTGGAACATGTTGAATGCCAAGATTCGTCCGGGCGAACACCTTCGTGCGTTCCCACTTTCAAACTGGACCGAACTCGATATTTGGCGTTATATCGGCATTGAAAATGTGGCTCTGCCATCGATCTATTTCTCGCACCGCCGCACCGTGGTTGAGCGCAATGGAATGTTGCTTAGCGTTGGCGGACCAGTCGTACTTGAAGCGGGCGAAAAAGCATTTGAAGAAACAGTTCGCTATCGCACCGTTGGTGACGCGAGTTGCACCGGCGCAGTTCGTTCAACAGCAAGCAACGTCGAAGAAGTACTCGTTGAAGTTGCTGCAGCTCGTATCACCGAACGTGGTGCGACTCGAGCCGATGACAACTTCTCCGATTCGGCGATGGAAGATCGTAAGCGCGAAGGATATTTCTGATGGTTCTACGTATCGCTACCGCAGGATCAGTTGACGACGGCAAATCAACATTGATTGGTCGATTGTTGCATGACACCAAAACTGTTTTTGAAGATCAGTTGTCGGCCGTTGAAAAAGCCAGCACCCGTTATGGCGATGGTTCATTGAACCTGGCATTGCTCACTGACGGTCTGCGTGCCGAACGTGAGCAGGGCATCACCATCGATGTGGCCTATCGCTATTTCGCCACGCCGAAGCGCACATTTGTTGTTGCTGACACACCAGGCCACGCGCAGTACACGCGCAACATGGTCACTGGTGCGTCGGCATCCGATGTTGCAATTGTTTTGGTTGATGCGCGAAACGGTTTGACCGAGCAAACTCGCCGGCACCTCTTTGTTGCTTCATTGTTGGGTGTGAAGCTCGTGATTTTGGCAGTCAACAAAATGGACCTCGTTGATTTTGACGAAGCCACATATCACCGCATCGTTGCCGAAGCGACTGCTCACGCTCAGGCGTTGCCGGCGCCAGTAGTTCTGAATCCATTGCCAATCTCGGCCTTGCTTGGCGACAACGTTGTGGATTCATCAACCAACATGCCTTGGTTCACAGGTGTGCCGTTGTTGGATCTGTTGGAAACCATTGAAGTTCCTGGCGATCACAATGTGGGTGCACGACTTGCTGTGCAGTGGGTTATCCGCCCCTATTCAACTGAACATCATGACTATCGCGGTTTTGCTGGACGACTCACTGGTGGATCGCTCGCGATTGGTGATCTCTTACGCGTGTTGCCTGGTGGGCAGCAGTCGACAGTGATTGGCATAGATCGTGGTGGAGTGCCGCAAGATACGGCCCAGCCTGGTGAAGCAATCAGCGTGCAACTCGCCGATGACATTGACATTGGTCGTGGCGATGTATTGGTTGCAGTAGTTGCCAGCGAAGCACCGATTGTGACTGACCGAATTATCGCCGACATTTCGTGGATGGTTGACAAGCCACTCGAAACTGGAAGCCGTTGGATCATCAAGCATCAGACCCGTACCGCGAAGGCTTTCGTCAGTGCGATCGAACTGCGCCACGACGTTGCAACAGCAACGCATAGCCCGGCTGAAAGCTTGTCGCTCAACGACTTGGGTCGCGTGCACCTCAATGTTTCGGTTCCCTTGGTGATTGATAACTACGACCGTCATCGTCCAGGTGGGGCCGCCATCTTGATTGACGAAGCGACGGGTATGACGTGCGCCGCGTTAATGATTCGAGACTCCGAGTGACCAAGAACCAATTCCCGATCAACCTCAATCTTGAGGGTCGGTCGTGCTTGGTTGTTGGTGCAGGTCGTATCGGTTTGCGCAAGACCGAACAACTATTGGCAGCAGGAGCACGAGTCACTGTCGTTGCCCCAGAAGTTGTCAGCGATTTTGCGGGGCTTCCGGTCACCATTCATCAACGTGCATTTGAATTGACAGATCTTGATGGTCAACGTCTAGTCATTACTGCGACGGGCAACCGCGAACTTGATCAGTTGATCTACGACACCTGTGAAGAACGAGGTATTTGGATCAACTCGGCCGATGATCCCGAGCGTTGTGCGTTCACATTGCCGGCTGTGGTTCGTCGTGGCGACCTCATGGTCACGGTGTCAACTGGCGGAAACAGTCCGGCCTTGTCATCGTGGATGCGGCAAAAACTTGAAGCATTAGTTGGCCCAGAATTTGAACAAGTTGTGAATGAGTTGGCACAAGAACGTGTACTGATTCATGCCGATGGTCGCAGCACCGAAGATATTGACTGGAAGCCCATCATCGAAAAGATTGTGGCGAACCACAACATTCATATGTCGTGCCCTCGTGAGTCGTTACAAGGAACGGTGACAGGATGACTGTTTTCTTAGTTGGGGCTGGTCCTGGTGATCCCGAATTGCTCACGGTTCGTGCGGCGCGACTGATCGCTGAAGCCGATGTCATCGTGCATGATCGATTGGCCGATCAGGCGATTCTGGATTTGGCTCGCGCTGATGTTGAGTTCATCGACGTTGGCAAGAAGCCTGGTCTTCCCACTCCACAAGAAATGATCAACACGCTGTTGGTGCACCTGGGCTCTCAGGGTCTCAACGTTGTACGCCTGAAGGGTGGCGATCCATATGTGTTTGGTCGTGGGGGAGAAGAAGCCCAAGCTCTCATTGATGCCGACGTTCCTTTTGATGTCGTGCCAGGCATTAGTTCTTCTGTCGGTGTTCCCGCTGCTGCTGGTATTCCAGTGACTCATCGCAATGTGTCAGTCGGATTCACAGTTGTGACTGGTCATCGTGAAAAGGGCGGAGCGACGTCAATCAATTGGGAAGCTCTTGCTCAAGTCGGCGGAACGATTGTGGTGTTGATGGGCGTTTCAGAACGAGCCGAAATTTCGGCACGTTTGATGTCGGGCGGCCTTACAGCTGACACGCCTGTCGCAGCCATTCGTTATGGCACGCGTCCCGAACAGACCACAATTCGCACCACGCTTGGCGAACTTGCTGATGCGCCACTTGAGTCACCAAGCACGATTGTGATTGGTCAGGTTGCAGCATTTGATTTTTCGCCAACTGCCGGAACTTCGGCATGGGCACGAAAGGCTGGTCATGCGTCGCTCGATTGATGATCAGCCCATCACTGAAAGTGAATTGCCGCCTGGTGCTGAAGACGCGCTGCCAGTGTCGTGGGCAATCGCAATTTGTGATGACTATGACGATGCAACTCCACGCGTGGTGTTGACAGTTGAAGATTTAGGTCGACCAGGAACTGGGCTTGTTGCCCATCTCTCGGCCGATAGTGCGCGCCGTTTGCGCGGCGCAATTAATGATGCGTTACGTGAAGTAGGCGAGGACGTCGGTCGCTGACTAGCGACTGACTAATCGGACGATTCTCTAGATAGGAACCATGATGACAATTGCACCAGCCCCTCAGCCCCGTGACCTTGATGCCGAGCAGATGCGCGACATTGAGCGCTTTGAAATCGCTATTGGCCAATACCTTGCGGGTGAAATCGGTGAAGACGTTTTCCGCGTGATGCGTCTTAACAATGGCGTGTACGGTCAGCGCCAAGGCGGAACCAATCAGATGGTGCGCATTAAGTTGCCCGCCGGCACCATCACGCCTGAGCAAATGGAACTTATGGGTGAACTCGCCACTGAGTTCTCGCGTGGGTGGGGACATATCACCACGCGTCAGAACATTCAGTTCCACTTTGTGCAGTTGGCTCGTATCCCTGAACTATTGCGTCGTCTCGCTGCGGTTGGTCTGACCTCGCGTGAAGCATGTGGCGACACCGTTCGTAACGTGATGGCGTGTCACCTTGCAGGTGCTTGCCCGTACGAAAAACTTGATGTCACTCCGTGGGCCGAAGCAGTTCATCGTCACTTCGTGCGCAACCCACTCGGTCAGCGTTTGCCGCGCAAGTTCAAGGTCAACTTCTCTGGTTGCAGCACCGACTGTGGTCAGGCCATGTTCAACGACGTCGGCGTTGTTGGTGCCACTCGTCAACGTGAAGACGGTTCAACCGAAGTCGGATTCCGTGTGTACATCGCCGGTGGACTTGGTGCCACGCCACACCCTGCTCAGTCTCTTGAAGATTTCACAAGTCGTGAAGATCTATTGCCAACAATCGAATCGGTGTTGCGCTTATTCGAACAAACGGGCAACCGTGACAACAAGTTGCGGGCCCGTCTGAAGTGGGTTGTTGATCAACTGGGTATCGATGAAGTGCGTCGTCGTGTCATCAAGATTCGTCACACACTGCCGGCATCATCAACGTGGCCAGGCGGAATTCCGCCCGAAGTTATTGCGGC
>CALEHE010000010.1 GCA_937876415.1 uncultured Actinomycetes bacterium | reverse complement strand
GCCAAAGTTCCGTATCGACATATTCAGCCGTATGCATTTTCGGGTCACATCGCAACAACAACATTTGATGTACCAAAAGCGCAACCATGGTCGGCCGAGATACCACAGCGGTACCGCCTGCTTTGTGAATTGTTGAATGCCGATAGTGAAGTTACTGAAGTTGTCGCTCAAGTCATTGGGTTTCGACATGTTGAAATCAAAGATGGATTAGTCAGTGTGAATGGTCGGGCCATCACCATCATGGGCGTGAATCGTCACGATCACCATCCCGACAAAGGCAAAGCAGTATCGGTTGAAGATATGCGCCAAGACATCATCACGATGAAGCGCGCCAACATCAATGCAGTTCGCACGTCGCATTATCCGAATGATCATCGTTTCTATGATCTCTGCGATGAATACGGTTTGTATGTCATTGATGAAGCGAATATCGAAAGTCATGGTTTCAACACAAGCCTGTGTCACGACCCGCGATATGCCGCAACGTGGTTGTCGCGAGTGGCACGCATGGTTGAACGTGATCGCAATCATCCGAGCATCATCATGTGGAGCCTCGGCAACGAGTCGGGTTACGGCGAACATCACGATGCATGTGCTGCCCACATTCGACGCGTTGATCCGAGTCGTTTGTTGCACTACGAAGGTGCGGTCTTTCATGCTGGTTGGAGCGACGGCGGAAAGAATGTCACCGACGTTGTCTGCCCGATGTATGCGCCGGCGTCAGCATTAGACCTGTACGTCACGGCAAAACTCGGTGAGCGACCATTGATCTTGTGCGAGTACAGCCATGCCATGGGTAATTCAAATGGCGGTCTTGCTGACTATTGGAAAGTAATTGATCAACATCGACTACTGCAGGGCGGGTTCGTGTGGGAGTGGAAAGATCACGGCTTACGTCAAACATTGAAGAATGGTCAAGAACGCTTTGCATATGGTGGTCAATTCGGTGATCATCCCAACGACGGAAACTTCGTTGCTGATGGCTTGGTATCACCCGAGTGTGAACCTCACCCAGCGATTCAAGAACTGATGTGGGTGCATCGACCAATCGCTGTTGAACAAACGGGCTGGAAAATGCGCGTCACGAATCGCCAATCGTTTCATGATGCTTCGTGGCTACGGGGAACCTGGGAACTCTCTCTTGATGGTGAGATTGTTGAGTCAGGAAACTGGTCGCCCCAAGTCGATGCTGGGCAATCGGCTTTGATTGACGCTCCAACCAATCTCCTTGAAGCGAAAAAACTGAACGGCGAAGTTCTTCTGACTGTTCGTTGGTTCGTGAAGAAAGCAACTCTGTGGTGTGAGGCCGGGTATTTAGTTGGCTGGGATCAAGTAGTTGTTCGTGCCGCAACAGCGCAACGGTTGCCAAAGCGTTCTTCGAATGAAGATCGCGCTGATATTGATGTGCTTCTCGGAGGAAACCCGCGTCTGAATTTATGGCGGGCAGCAACTGACAACGATGGTTTTAAGTTGATGCCTCAGTTGGCATCGCAACTTGGTGTAGGTGGCAGTGCTCTTTGGAATTGGTTAGCTGCCGGAGTCAACACCAAGCCAGCAAACTCTTTGGTCAATCATCAGTGCGATT
>CALEHE010000009.1 GCA_937876415.1 uncultured Actinomycetes bacterium | reverse complement strand
AATCAGTGAGCAGCAGCGGCAGTGCCGTTGACGCCACCGGCCGCTGACAAACGGGCATGTGCCCGCGCCAACTCGGCAGCACCAGCCGCGTCATTTTCGTGACGCAACTGTTCTTGCAAACGCTCAATATCGGCTTGCGCTTTGGCCTTATCAATTTCAGAACCAAGTTCAGCGAAGTCAGTCAAGATCGAAACCTTGCCATTGCTCACTTCTACAAACCCACCGTGCACTGCGACGTCGAGAATTGATCCCTCGGCCAAGTACACGCGGGTGTGGTTCGCAATGAGGGCCGCAAGAAACGGTGCGTGTCCAGCCAAGAACGCCACCTCTCCACCACCAAGGGTGCGGGTGATGACTTGAGTTGCCTCGCCAGAGAACAACACTCGTTCTGGCGAGACCACTTCAACACGCATCGTGCTTGCTTCTGCCATCAGAGGCTCTCCTGAAGCGCTTTCGCCTTGGCGTGTACTTGATCAATGCCACCGACGTTCAAGAACGCCTGCTCGGGCAAATGGTCAAGGTCACCATTGAGAATTGCTTCGAAGCTGGCAACGGTTTCATCAACCGGCACAAATTCGCCTTCGATACCGGTGAACACCTTGGCAACGAAGAACGGCTGCGACAAGAAACGCTGAATCTTGCGAGCACGTGACACCGTGAGGCGGTCTTCTTCGCTGAGTTCATCAAGACCAAGAATGGCGATGATGTCCTGGAGTTCTTTGTAACGCTGCAAGTTTTCCTGCACGTCACGAGCCACCTTGTAGTGACGCTCGCCCACAACTTCTGGCGACAAGATTGTCGACGTTGAAGCCAAGGGGTCTACAGCTGGGTAGATACCGAGCGCTGCCACTTGACGTGACAATTCGGTGGTCGCATCGAGGTGGGTGAACGTGGTGAACGGAGCCGGGTCGGTGTAGTCGTCGGCGGGCACGTACACGGCCTGAAGTGACGTAATTGAACGTCCCTTGGTCGAGGTAATGCGCTCCTGCAACTGACCCATTTCGTCAGCAAGTGTGGGCTGGTAACCCACGGCTGATGGCATACGGCCAAGAAGCGTTGACACTTCTGAACCAGCCTGCACGAAACGGAAAATGTTGTCAACGAACAACAACACGTCCTGGTTCTGCACGTCACGGAAATACTCAGCCATGGTGAGCGCTGACAAAGCAACACGCAGGCGCACGCCCGGTGGTTCGTCCATCTGGCCAAAGACCAAGGCGGCTTTTTCGAACACGCCCGACTCTTCCATTTCAATACGAAGGTCGGTACCTTCACGGGTACGCTCGCCCACTCCGGCGAACACCGACACACCACCGTGCTGTGAAGCCACGCGGTTAATCATTTCGGTAATGAGCACGGTCTTACCCACGCCTGCACCACCGAACAAACCGATCTTTCCACCAGCCAAGTACGGCGTGAGAAGGTCAATAACTTTTACGCCAGTGACGAACATGCGCTTTTGCGGTTCGAGGGCAGCGAAGTCTGGGGCTGGACGGTGAATGTCCCAACGCTCCATGTCGGCGAAGTCGGCCGGATCGCCATCGAGCACATCGCCCCATGCGTTCCATACGTGACCAAGCACGCGGTCACCGACGGGCACGCTGAGGCCACGACCGGTGTTACGCACGGCAGTACCGCGACGCAAACCGTCAGTTGGCTTCAAGCAAACGGCACGAACGCGACCTTCACCAAGCTGCTGAGCAACTTCGGCGAGAACTTTGATGTCCTCACCACCGATGTTCACGGTGAACTCGAGAGCCGTGTTCAACTCGGGGAGCGAACCCCGCGGGAACTCGACGTCGATAACGGGGCCAGCAATACCGACGACCCGTCCGTCCTTTAGTTGATTCTCTGTCATTGTCATAATGTTTTTCCTTTTGAGAATGCTGCGCTACTCGAGGAGTACTTACTGCTTTGCAAATTCTGAATTGCCAATAGGTCCAATTTCGACAAGCCGAACATGCTTGCCACTGTCGCCAGACAAGGCTTCAGCACCACTGACGATTTCCATGATTTCAGTGGTGATTGAGTCCTGACGGGCACGGTTCATAATGCGTGAAAGGTTCTTAATGAGCTCTTCAGCGTTATCGGTTGCGCTCTTCATTGCGCGCTGACGGAAAGCGTGTTCGCTGGCCGCAGAGTTCAGAAGTGCTGCATAGACACGGGCTTCGATGTAACGAGGAATCAATGTTTCCAAGATTGAAGTCGGATCTGGTTCGTATTCATAATCGGCGCTCGCACCATCAGTGCCAGGCTTGCCGTCGCCACCTTCGACCACTGAACGCTCGAGCGGCACGAGCGGACGCAAAACGACCTCTTGTGAACCCGACGTAATGAATCGTGTGTAGACCAAAACAACTTTGTCAACTGCACCACTGGCGTACAGATCAACAACGTATTCGCCAATTTCTTTAGCGTTGGCGTATGACGGCTGATCGCTGAAACCGTTAAATGCAGTACCAAGGTTGTAGTCGCGGAAACGCAAGTAGCCCTCGGCCTTGCGACCAACCGGCACCACGATGTAGTCGCGGCCTTCTTTAACGTCAACTTTGATTTCGGCTTCAGTTGCTCGCAACACACCCGAGTTGTAACCGCCGCACAAACCGCGGTCGGCAGTAATTGAGACGTAGCAAACTTTCTTGATGGTCTCGCGATGACCCAACAACGGGCTATCGGTTGATCCACCAGCTGCTGCCAAGTCACGCACAACTTCGGTGATCTGTTCGCTGTAAGGAACTGCGGCTTGAACGCGCTGTTGCGCCTTCACGATGCGCGATGCAGCAATAAGCTCCATGGCGCGCGTGATCTTCTTAGTCGCTTGCACACTGCGGATACGTCCCCGCAGAATTCGTTCCTGTCCACCGGCCATGAGTTACTACTCCGTCGCCAACGTTTTGTTTGACTTTGCTTCACCAATTTGTTCAGCGTCCGAATCTGCTTCAGCAGCCTTGCGAGCTGCAGCAGCTGTTGCCATGAAGCCATCTTTGAATGACTGCACTGCAACACCGAGATCGTCAGCGATCTTCTTGGTACGAAGGTCGTTCAACAACGCACCGTGACGGCTGCGCATGTGAGCCAACAATTCAAGTTCGAAGCGACGCACATCGGCCACCGGTACATCGTCAAGGTAACCCTTGGTTCCGGCGAAGATGGAAACGACTTGCTCTTCAACTGACATTGGGCTGTTGAGCGGCTGCTTCAACAATTCAACGAGGCGGTATCCACGCTCAAGCTGTGCCTTCGACACGGCGTCAAGTTCAGAACCGAACGTTGCGAATGCTTCGAGTTCGCGGAACTGTGCGAGGTCGAGCTTCAAAGTACCGGCAACACCCTTCATTGAAGGAACCTGTGCCGCGCTACCTACGCGAGAAACTGAGATACCTACGTCAACTGCGGGACGCACACCAGACTTGAACAAGTTGTCTTGCAAGTACACCTGACCGTCGGTGATGGAAATCACGTTGGTCGGAATGTATGCCGACACGTCGCCAGCCTTGGTCTCAATGATTGGCAATGCCGTCAATGAACCGGCGCCGTTTTCATCGGACAACTTCGCGGCACGTTCGAGCAAACGACTGTGCAAGTAGAAAACGTCGCCAGGGTACGCTTCGCGGCCCGGTGGGCGACGCAACAACAATGCCATCTGACGGTAAGCCTCGGCCTGCTTTGACAAGTCGTCGTACACGATGAGTGCGTGCTGGCTGTTTTCCATCCAGTGCTGACCCATGGCGCAACCGGCGTACGGTGCGAGGTACTTGAACGGTGCCGAGTCGGCAGCGGTTGCCACCACGACGACGGTGTATTCAAGGGCGCCAGCCTGGCGAAGTGTTTCAACGGTCTGTGCGACAGTTGAACCCTTCTGACCAATAGCGACATAGATGCACTTCACACCTTGTCCCTTTTGGTTGAGGATGGTGTCAATTGCAATTGAGGTCTTGCCCGTCTTACGGTCACCAATGATGAGTTCGCGCTGACCGCGACCAATCGGGGTCATCGCGTCGATTGACTTGATACCGGTCTGCATCGGCTCGTGTACGGGCTTACGGCCCATGATTCCGGGAGCCTGAATTTCCATGCGACGCTGCTGAACGCCAACGAGCGGACCCTTGCCGTCGATGGGCTCACCAAGTGCGTTCACCACGCGACCAAGAACGCCTTCTCCAACAGGAACCGACAAAATTTCGCCGGTGGCCTTCACGGTCTGACCTTCTTCAATGCGATCTGATTCGCCGAGTACTACTGAACCAATTGATTCTTCTTCAAGGTTCAAAGCCAAACCACGGGTGCCGTCTTCGAACTCGAGGAGTTCGTTCACAGCACAGTCGGGCAAGCCCGAGATGTTGGCAATACCGTCACCGACTGAAGTGACGCGACCAACGGTGCGAGCTTCAAGCGATGGCGTGAAGCCTTCGAGGTTCTTCTTGATCGCTGATGCAATATCAGCTGCGGACAGTGTTAGTTCTGCCATGACGTTCTCGTTCCGTTTCTTTCAGGCGGCTCTTAGAGCCGACCCTTCACATTGTCGAGGCGGGTGCGGATGCTGCCGTCAATCACGGTGTCGCCCACCGTGGCCACGATGCCGCCGAGCACCGAGGGATCAACAACAACTTTGAGGTTGACTTGCTTGCCAGTGGCGTTAGCCAATGCGGCAGCGAGACGAGTTTGCTGATCAGCAGTCAGTTCAACAGCACTACGCACTTCAGCAACTTCAAGTTGCTTGGCGCTTGATGCACGCTGGACCAGACGATCGACGATGGCGGGAAGATCGCGACCGCGTCCACCTGCAACAACCATCGAAACCAATTGCACCGTGGTGCCAGTGGCCTTGCCGCCTAACAGATCTTCAACAATTCCTTCGCGGCGAGCCACGGGAATCTTTTCGTCAGTGAGAGCGTTGCGAAGTGCGTCGCTTGACTCGAGCGTGCGAGCCAGGCGGAACAATTCGTCTTCGACCTCGTCAATGGTTCCTTCAGCGCGAGCAATTTCAAAAAGTGCTCGTGCGTAACCTTCGATGCGATTGTCACTCATCGTGAAGCACCTACTTTCGAGATGAAGTTCTCAACGAGAGATTGCTGAGTTGCGCCGTCAAGAACGGTTGGCAACACTGCGTCAACAGCGATTGCAGCAACACGACCAATTTCGGCGCGTAGTTCGTCGCTACCGCGAGCAGCAGCAGTTTCGATGTCGGCAGATGCCCGAGCTTCGAGTTCGGCAATTTCAACAGTCAAACGTGCACGACCATCGGTGAGGACGGCTGCTGCTTGTGTATTGGCATCGGCCAACAAACGAGCACGTTCACCGGCGATGTCACCAAGTGCTTGACGAATACCAGCGGCATCAGTTTGCGCAGTTGCCAAGTCGCTCGCTGAAGCATCAAGTTCTTTTTGAATGCGCTCGGTACGAGCGTTCAAGAACTTGGTGAACTGCGGTCCAGCAAACTTGACCAGAGCACCGATAACAAGCACCGAAGCGATGCCACCGTAAATGATTTCAGCTGTTTCAGGAAGCAACCAGTGATGGGTCTC
>CALEHE010000008.1 GCA_937876415.1 uncultured Actinomycetes bacterium | reverse complement strand
AGAACGGCTCAGCCGCCTGAGGCTTCGCTGACCTTCTGCTTGCCGGCTGAGATCCACGGCATCATCGAGCGCAGGTTCTTACCCACGGACTCGATTTGGTGGTCGGCTCCGGCCTTGCGAAGAGCATTGAAGTTGTTGCGTCCGCTTTCGCTCTCGGCAATCCATTCCTTGGCAAATTTGCCCGACTGAATTTCCTTGAGGATCTTCTGCATCATCTTCTTGGTCGCCGGGGTCACGATGCGTGGTCCACGGGTCACGTCGCCGTACTCAGCGGTGTCACTGATGCTGTAACGCATTCCAGCAATGCCCTCTTCGTACATGAGGTCAACAATGAGCTTCACTTCGTGCAAGCACTCGAAATACGCCATCTCGGGCTGGTAACCAGCTTCGACGAGCGTTTCGAATCCGGCCTGCACCAATGAGGTGAGTCCGCCACACAACACGACCTGCTCACCGAACAAGTCGGTTTCGGTCTCTTCGCTGAATGTGGTTTCGATGATGCCGGCGCGACCGCCACCAATTGCTGATGCGTATGACAACGCAACACTCTTGGCATTGCCAGTTGCATCTTGTTCAACTGCGATCAAGCACGGAACTCCGCCACCTTCGGTGTACGTACGACGTACCAAGTGACCAGGACCCTTCGGGGCGATCATGATGATGTCGACGCCCTTAGGTGGACGAATGCGCTTGAAACGAATGTTGAATCCGTGAGCGAATGCCAATGCCTTGCCAGCCTTCATATAACGCTTGATATCGGCGTCGTATGTTGCCTTCTGCTCGGTATCAGGCATCGTGAGCATGATCACATCAGCCCACTTGGCTGCATCAGAAATGCTCTTCACCGTGAGACCAGCGGCCTCGGCCTTGGCTGCTGACGAGGAACCCTCGCGCAGACCGACCACTACGGGCACTCCACTCTCTTTTAAGTTCAGAGCGTGAGCGTGTCCCTGTGATCCGTAACCGATGATCGCAACCTTGCGGTTCTTGATAATCGAAACGTCACAGTCACCGTCGTAATACAACTTTGCTGCCATTGGTCAACTTGCCTTTCCATTTTTGTGAGAACGCGTTCGCGCCTCTTTGTCGAGTTTCGGAAGCGCCACACGGCCGGTCCGTTGAAGTTCAACAATCCCGTAACCACGAAGAAGTTCCTCGAAGTCGTCAAGTTTGTCGGGACTTCCGTCCAAAGACACCGTGATGGCCTCAGTTCCTACAGCCAAAATTTTGCCTTCGAAGATATTTGCCAGTTCAACGACCTGCCCACGGTCCTCTGAGACCACCCGAACAGTGGCCATCATGAGTTCGCGCTCCACCGAGCGGCGGGGGTCGAGTTCGCTGATTTTGACGACATCAATGAGCTTGAACAGCTGCTTCACAATCTGTTCGAGCGGGGCTGACTCAACGTCAACCACGATCGTGATCCGTGAAAAGTCAGGATCCTCGGTCGGGGCGACAGCCAAGCTGAAGATGTTGTAGCCGCGTCGAGCGAACAGGCTAGAAACACGAGCCAAGACTCCGGCTCGGTTTTGCACAAGCACCGACAAGATGTGATGTGACGGCATAGAAGTTGTGTTCGGTGTCATGCTCATCGCAAGAACTCCCTTCGATCATTTTGATTCGGATGCAAGAGAACATCGTCGTTGCCAAAGCCAGCGGGAACCATCGGGAATACTTTTTCGCCGGCGTCGACGCGGAACTCGACAACAACCGAACGATCATTAATGCTGTTTGCCAAAGCAATCGCCGGTTCAACTTCTTCGGGACTCTCAACACGAATACCGACGCAACCCATCGCCTCTGCCCACTTCACGAAGTCGGGAAGTTCGGGCGACAAGTACACCTCGCTATAACGCTCGTCGTAAAACATCTCTTGCCACTGACGAACCATTCCGAGATATGAGTTATTCATAATCGCGACCTTGATCGGAATACGTTCAACGCTTGCCGTCACCAATTCTTGTGCGGTCATTTGGAAACAACCGTCGCCGTCAACAGCCCACACTGTGCGATCGGGGCGTGCGACCTTGGCGCCGATGGCAGCCGGAATTGAAAAGCCCATTGTTCCAAGACCGCCCGAGTTCACCCATGTATATGGCTCTTCAAATTTCCAGAACTGCGACGAGAACATTTGGTGCTGACCAACGCCCGAACACAGGATGGTTCCGGCGGGAGCTAATTCATGCAGTTTTTCTAAGCAAAACTGCGGTTTTAAAGCCTCACCCGGTTCACTTGGCGAGTAGAACAACGGGAACTGTTCTTGCCATCCGCTGACGCGACTCTTCCATGCAGAAATATCAGTTTGAGCATCGCCATTGGCCAACATCTCTTTGATGGTCTTGACAAGTTCTTCGATCACGAGACGACAGTCGCCAACAATCGGAACATCTGGACGACGAACCTTGCCTTGTTCGGCTGGGTCGATGTCGACGTGAATGATCTTCGCGTCAGGCGCAAAGGTGCTGACCTTGCCAGTGATGCGGTCATCAAAACGAGCACCAAGGTTGATCAACAAATCACTTTTTTGCATTGCCGTGATTGCGGTTGCATTACCGTGCATACCTGGCATACCAAGACACAACGGATGGCTGTCAGGGAATGCACCACGAGCCATCAAAGTGGTGACGACTGGCGTGTTGATGAGTTCTGCGAGTTCGCGCAATGCGTCAGCAGCACGTGCCTTCAACACACCGCCACCGACATAAAGAACTGGTTGCTTCGAATCAAGAATGAGACGCGCTGCTTCTTTGATCATGCGTGAATGGCCCTTGGTGTTGGGCTTGTAACCCGGAAGACTTTCAAGAACTTCTTCGTCAGTTGGCCAATGCCACGTCATCATGTTTTGCAGACAGTCCTTCGGGACGTCAATCAAAACCGGACCCGGGCGACCCGTTGTCGCGATATGGAAAGCCTGCCGAACGATCAAAGGAATCTCGTCGGCTGACATAATTAGTTCATTGTGTTTCGTGACGCTCCGCGTAATACCAACGGTGTCGCACTCTTGGAAAGCGTCGGTTCCGATGGCCGAAGTTGGAACCTGACCAGTGATACAGATCATCGGAATCGAGTCCATATAGGCATCGCATAGTGGGGTCACCATGTTGGTTGCCGCGGGCCCAGAAGTCACCAAAGCAACGCCAGGACGACCAGTCACGTGGGCATAACCCTCAGCCATGTGCCCAGCACCCTGTTCGTGGCGAACGAGAATGTGGCGAATATGGCTGTCGAGCAGCGGATCGTAAGCCGGCAGAATGCATCCGCCTGGCAAACCAAAGATGGTGTCAACGTTTTCAAGCTCGAGAGCCCGAATCAGCGCTTGAGCACCAGTGATCTGTTCAGTCATGTCGGTTCCTGTGTCTTGTAGGTTCGAGCCCCGAAAGCGAAATGGCCCCCCATCTGGGAGGCCGTACGACGCATTCGAGTGATCGAATGCGTCAGATGATTACTACTACGAGCGCGAACGAGGCGACTAGGACCGAAGTCTTAGAGGTCAAGTTGGCGTTCATCGACCCCAAGTGTGCCATCTTGGCCCCAATAACGACAACCTTTGACCTCAAATTCTCGATTTATACGGGGAACGACCCGCTCACATCAAACGGGGAACGACCC
>CALEHE010000007.1 GCA_937876415.1 uncultured Actinomycetes bacterium | reverse complement strand
GCCCCGACAAGTTGAACTTGAAGGAACAGCAGTGCCCGACATGTGGATTTGCTTCCTGAACGACCCCGATGGCGTGCCCTTTGAGTTTGTCCAACGGCCCCGTTCAGCGTTCCGTCCCGAACGTAGTTAATGCCGAATATTCGTTAGTGAGGGAATAGAGAGTTTTCTGCCCAGCCGTCAACGGTGACTTTGCGTGAGGCGAATTTCCATTGACCGTTAATCGAGACATAAGAGTCGACGTAACGGCCCCAATGGTCGAGCCCAATGTCGGTAACAACAAAGAAGTACAAACGGCCGTTCGCTTGCGTTTCGTCCACAAGATCAATTTGATGTGTCGTCGTTGAGTGACGCACATGGGTGAGTCCGGTCGCGGATCCCGTGGCTTCTTTGGTTCCCGTGAAGATCGTCATGACCTCCTCGATACCCGAATAGACCCGCCCGTCCCCAATATCCATGGTGGCTTCAGGACTAAAGAGCTCTCGTACCTGGGCGAACCGGCCAGTGTCGCCATTGGCGTTGTAACGAGCGACGAGATCTCGAATCGACTCTCGAGCGATGACCTGCCAAATCTCCATAAGAACCCCTTCATCGATGTTGGACGGCTGTGAACCGAAGTCCCTGTCTTTGGGACCCAATTTCTAGGACCTTCGTCACCGTACACGGGCAAGATCTATCTTTGGGCGCTTCCATACCGTACAATCTGACGGAGCGTCAGATTTGCTGCTGTCGCCTGACCTAAGGGAAAAACATGACACTTCTTGAATCTCGGCCAATTCTTGATGACGTGACGTACGGACTATCAGACGCTGATCAGCACTATTACGAAGCCGAAGATGCGGTCACGCGCCACTTGCCCAAGGCCCATAAAACGGCAGTGCGCTGGGTTGAAGTTGACGGCCGCAAAACGTTGCTCGTGAATGATCGCTTGCTGACCTTGATCCCGAACCCCACGTACGATCCTGTCGGTGTTCCTGGTTCCCTCGAGATGTACTTCCGTGCGCAGAACCACGGCGGCAAAGAGATCCGCGACATCATCGAAATGGGTCCAATTCCGCCAGCGGCTCGCTCGCGTGAAGCTCGTGTTGCCAAGCTCATCGAACAAGGTGTTGACCTTGCATGGGTGCTGCCGAGCCTCGGTCTTGGTCTTGAAGAAATGCTCGCTAACGATGTGGAAGCTTTGTATGCGGTGTTCCATAGTTACAACCAGTGGCTTGATGAAGACTGGGGCTACAACCGCGACAACAGAATCTTGACTGGCCCGTTGATGTCATTGATCGACCCAGTTCGGGCGGAAAAAGAACTTGAATTGGCGATTTCAAAAGGTGCGCGTTTTGTGACCTTCCGCCCAGCACCTGTGCAAGCGCCTGACCGTTTCCGTTCGCTAGCGGACCCGATGTATGACCGCTTCTGGAATATGGCTGCCGACGCTGGAGTTGCGATCGCATTCCATGGTGCCGACTCTGGTTACGGCATTTACCTCGAGCGTTGGGGCGAAAGCCTCAAGTACACCGGTATGAAGATGTCAACGTTAACTGAAGTGATGGGTGTTCATATTGAGCGCCCCGTGTTTGACTTGGTCGCGTCACTCATTTGCCACGGTCTTTTTGATCGTGTGCCGAAATTGCAGATTGCCACTGTTGAACTCGGTGCTGGATGGGTTCCCGATCTGTTGAAGCGCCTCAAGCGCTCGTACGGCAAAACACCGCAGTTGTACAAGCGTGATCCAGTTGAAACCTTCTGCTCCAACGTATCGGTCGCTCCGTTCTACGAAGATGACATCGCAATCTTGAGCACCCTCATTGGTGCCGATCGCATCCTTTTGGGTAGCGACTGGCCGCACCCTGAAGGATTGGCAGCGCCTCGCGATTGGGTGGGTGACTTCGCTGGTCTCACCGCCGATGAACGTCGCTTGGCATTGCGTGACAACCTCCGCAAGATCTCAGGTATGCCCCTCTAATCCTGTGCTTCTGGTGTCGTTTTAGTTGGCTATACCAAATAAAACGACACCAGAATCACATGTGGGCCAGAATCACGAGTGGACTGGTGAAAAAGTTGCGGCACAGGTGCTGACAACTCGATGGTTGTCGCCTTCGTCAATCAAGTTCACACGTGTTCCAACTTTTCCGTTGGCGCCAACAAATGCTTCGCCCTGAGTGACGAACGGTCCGACCTTGCCGCGGTTCACAAACATGACGTACCAATCACTGATTTGTAATTGGGCCGAACTCAACACTTGCGCTAGCTCGGTTGACACAGTCTCAAGCGCAATATGTTGTGGACCGATGTGCAGTGCTGCATCAGGTGACGCCAACTCGGCAGTGAGTAGCGGTAGTTGCCACACCCCGTGAGAAATTCTTTGAGCGCCAAAGACTTGATGCAGAGGCGGTAAATCGGGGGAGTCCACGACATCAATGGGCGGATTGTCAATCTTCTGAT
>CALEHE010000006.1 GCA_937876415.1 uncultured Actinomycetes bacterium | reverse complement strand
ACAGCTAGTTGACCTGGAGGACATCGTGCCCGCTGAGACCCATGTAGTAGACGGACCCCTTGATCGCGATGCGATCTTTGCGATTGTTCGTGATCAGCTTGTTGACATTCTTGAAATGGATCCCGAAAACATCTCGGAAGGACAGTCATTTAAGGACGATCTCAATGCCGACTCATTGGCACTTGTTGAATTGGTCGACGCACTTGAAGAAGAATTAAGCGAACGAACCGTTGGATTCCGTATCGAAGATGAAGACTTGGCCGACTTGAAGACTGTTCGTGACGCAGTTGATTTCGTGTACGCACACGTTTTGGCACACGGCCAAAAGGGCTGATTTTTGATGGCGGGTTTTGCCGCATCTCGGAAATTGCTCAATAAGTTCAGGGCGAAAACAACTCGTCGTGAACGCCGTGAAAAACGTAGCGAATTTTCTGGCGGAGATATTGAAGTTTGGACGCGCGAGAACGGCGACCATGCATTTACCAACACTTCGTTACTGAGGCAAGCACGGTCCCATCGTTCGTGGTGTGCCGAGCATCCAGGTAACCCAAGTAATGAACGTCTTGAGTTCTTGGGCGATGCCATTTTGCAATGGACGATCACGGATCGCATTTACCAAGCTCACCCCACGATGAATGAGGGTGAACTCACCGATCTGCGTAAATCTCTAGTGAACGCCGAAACCTTGGCCGAGATAGCGCGAGAGATTCAACTTGGTCAATGGATTCAACTCGGCGCCGGTGAGCTGTCGGCTGGTGGTCGAAAGAAGAGTTCGATTTTGGCTGACGCGCTTGAGGCTTTCATCGGTGCCTTATATCTAGACGGCGGTCCCGACAAAGCAAAAGCTTTTGTCATCAAGATCATGGGTGAGCGCATCGTAAGTCAGGCCGAGCGGCTTGACGAGTTTGATGCACGAAGCCATTTGATTCGGGTATGCGTTCGAGAATACTCACGGCCTCCGCTGGTCGAGATTGAACAAACTGGTGCTGCGCACGAACCGACATTCACCGCCAAAGTCATTGTGAACGGTGTTGAAGTCGGTTGTGAAAATGGCCGAACGAAAAAGGCTGCTGCGCAAGCTGCGTCAACCATGGCACTTTCGGTGCTGCACGCGCGCGGTGTTGATATCGGTCGTGCCTGAACTTCCCGAAGTTGAAACTGTCCGCCGAGGACTTGAAGAACATTTCGTTGGTCGACGAATTACGAAAGTCGAAGTTGGTCGTGAACGCTCGGTTCGTCGCACCTCTCGTGAAGAAGTGATTGCGCGACTCACTGGCGTGCGTGTTATTGAAGCCCAACGACGCGGCAAGTATCTGCTGTGTTCCTTAAGTTCGGGCGACTCGGTCATGATCCACCTACGCATGAGCGGTCAGGTGCTCATTGACATAGCCAGCTCAAAGCGCCCGCCTCATAGTCACGTGGTGATGACTCTTGACGATGGGAATGAACTTCGATTTGTTGATCCCCGAACTTTTGGAGAAGTCGTGGTTTTCGACCCAGCCGATGTGTCGCACATTCTTCCCGAGCTTGCGGCTCTTGGTCGAGACCCGATTGTTGACGGGCTGACCTTGGCTGAGTTACGAAAAATCCTCCGTTCCACCGCTCGGGCAGTAAAGGCGACATTGCTTGATCAACACCTCATCGCCGGAATCGGAAACATTTACGGTGACGAAATATTGCATCGGGCCAAAGTCCACCCACGGCGACCGGCTCGTAACGTCGGGCCGGCTCAATCGGGCCGAATTCACGAGGCACTCCACGAAATTCTGCACACCGCCATCGATCATGGCGGATCAACATTGAGCGACGCCCAATATGTCGACCTTGATGGCGATTCAGGAAGTTTTCAAGAGCAACACCGGGTGTATGCCCGCTCCGGTTTACCCTGCCTGACCTGCGCGAAGGGAATCATTACGAGTGCGGCCATCGGGGGACGGACCACGAGTTGGTGCAAGGTCTGCCAGCGTTGAATTCGGGTTTCGCTGGGCTGATCGACGGGGGCACTAGGTGCCTCTGTGAACTAAGGTCGGTACGCCGTGTTTCTTAAATCTCTTACCCTCAAAGGCTTCAAGTCATTCGCCGACACCACCGTGATGGATCTCGAACCAGGGGTCACCGTGGTAGTCGGTCCCAATGGTTCTGGAAAGTCAAATGTCGTTGACGCCATCGCGTGGGTGCTTGGCGCCCAGGCTCCGAGTGCTGTCCGTAGCCAGAAGATGGACGATGTCATCTTCGCTGGAACCGCTAAGCGTGCCGCATTGGGCCGTGCTGAAGTGACGCTGACGCTCGACAACTCATCAGGTCTTTTGCCACTTGATGCATCCGAAGTAAGTGTCAGTCGAATTTTGTTCCGCACCGGAGAGAGTGAATACGCAATTAACGGCGTGTCGTGCCGTTTGCTCGACGTTCAAGAACTTTTGTCCGATGCCGGTGTGGGTCGTCAGCAACACGTCATCGTGAGCCAGGGTCAAATTGATGCGGTGTTGAATGCCCGTCCTGAAGATCGACGTTCAATTATCGAAGAAGCCGCTGGCGTCTTGAAGTTCCGCAAGCGTAAAGAAAAGGCTGAACGCCGTCTTGATGCCACTGAGGCCTCTCTGTTGCGGGTCCAAGATTTGCTGCGCGAAGTGCGTCGTCAATTACGCCCACTTGAACGCCAAGCCGAAGCAGCACGTCGACATGGCGATCTGGTTGCCGAACTCAATGCTCTGCGTTTGTTCTTATCAGGTCGTGAAATTACGACATTCCGCCGTCGTCTTGAGGCGTTGGCTGTCGAACGAACCAGTTCCGGCGACAAAGAAAACGAGTTGCGTCGTCTTTTGGCCGAGCTTGACACCAATGTCATGGCTGCCGAATCCGAATTGTCAGCACGTGGCGACAGCGGCCTGAGTGATGAATTAGTTCGTGTTGAGCAATTGCGTGAACGAGCTCGCGGTATTTCAATGTTGCTTGTCGAGCGTCGCCGTTCGTATGAACGTGACCGCGGCGCAATGATGGACTCGGGCGT
>CALEHE010000005.1 GCA_937876415.1 uncultured Actinomycetes bacterium | reverse complement strand
GTCAAAGTCAATCAACCTTTTATTCTTCGCGGACTCACGACGTTGCCGATCAAATGGACTGTGAGAAAGTGACATTGAGAAGTGACGGTACGGACATGAATCAAACTAAAAGTACGAGGGTTTCCATTGTCACTGGTGGTGCTTCAGGTATTGGGCTGGCAACGGTGGAGACTTTACTTGCCGCTGGTGAATCGGTGGTCATCGTCGACCTTCCCAGCCAAGCTTTGAAAGAAGTCGAGAAGCATCCTCGTGTACTGGCTGTCGGTGGCGATGTCACTGACGCGGCCACCAACGAGTTGGCAGTGGCATTAGCCGAAGGGGAGTTCGGCGGGCTTGACGCGATGATCCTGAATGCGGGACTTCCGGCGAGCGGTGACATTCTCACTTTGCCAATCGAGGTCTTTGACCGAGTTCTCGAAGTCAATGTGCGCGGTGTACTGCTGGGCATTCGCGCTGCGGTGCCTGCATTGCGTCGTCGAGGTGGCGGGCGCATCGTTGTCACTGCCTCAACATCCGGCATTAATGCCGACCCCAATATGTGGCCCTACAACACCGCCAAAGCCGCGGCAATTAATCTGGCTAAAGGTGCCGCACTTGAACTGGCGGCCGATGCAATCACTGTCAACGTGGTGTGCCCTGGTCCGACCGAGACCGGCATGACAACTGGGATCAAGCAGGTGCCAGAGGTATACGAAAGTTTGCGTCGCGCTGTGCCTTTGCAACGTTGGGGGCAGGCGAGTGAAGTCGCCGCGGTCATCGCCTTCTTTGCATCTGAAGCTTCGAGCTTCGTCACCGGTGCAGTCGTGCCTGTTGACGGAGGCATTACCGCAAATACTGGCCAGTTCACGCCGCGACCGTTAACAAGATAAGACCGTTCACTAAAAATCTACGAGAAAGAGACAACCATGGCAGAGCATCCCGATAACTACGAAGACGTCACGATTTACGGATTGGACGACGACGTTGAAAAAGAATTGTTACTCGCGCAGAACGAGTGCACCTTTATTTGGTCAAACAAAGAAGGGTGGCCAGTTGGTGTGATTATGTCGTACGTTTTTGTCAACGGCAGTTTCTGGTTGACGGCTTCGTCGCAGCGAGCCCGCATTTCGGCAGTCCGTCGCGATCCACGCGTGTGTGTTGTAGTCACGTCAACAGGTTCGAAAATGGCTCGCAATAAGACGGTTACCTATAAGGGGGAATGCGTGTTGTATGACGACCAAGCCACGAAGGATTGGTTTTATCCTGCATTGTCGGCTGCCGTGATGGGCAATAGCGACCCGGTGCGGCGTGACACTTTCACAAAATTCCTTGATTCGCCACGTCGCGTGATCCTTGAAGTGAAGCCCACGCAAAGAATCGGTTACGACGGTGGCAAAATGGGTAAAGCAACCTCTGAGTGGATGGCCGCGAATGCCGATCCGAAGAAAGAAGACTGATTATGAGCGACAAACTTGAAAATGGGAAACTGGGGCTATCTGCAGACGAGGTATTGACCACCACGCGTTCGGTGCGTAAGCGCCTCGATCTCACGCGTCCAGTTGAACGTGAAGTGCTGATGGAGTGCATTGAGATTGCGCACCAGGCACCGACAGGTTCAAACATGCAGGGTTGGCGTTGGTTGTTCATCGACGATCCGGTGAAGAAGAAGGCCTTGGCCGATATGTATCGTGCCAATTACTACCCATATGTCAACGATCCCAATCGCCCCAAGCGCGATGCTCAAGGTGAGCGCATCGTCGACTCATCAATGCACCTCGCCGGCATCTTGGAAGAAGTTCCCGTGCTCTTGATTCCATTAATTGCTGGTCGACTTGATGCAGGTACGCCAACATTCGGTCAGGCTTCGGCTTGGGGATCGTTGCTTCCGGCAGTGTGGAGTTTCATGCTGGCGTTGCGTGAGCGGGGACTTGGTTCAGCCTGGACGACGTTGCACTTGCCGAATGAAAAAGAAGCCGCCGAACTTCTGGGCATTCCTTTCGATCAGTACACCCAAGCCGGTTTGTTTCCGGTTGCCTACACGATTGGTACCGATTTCAAATTGGCTAAGCGTGTACCAGCCGAAAAGTTCGTGCGCTGGAATACCTGGAGCTAATTAACTGCTGGCCCAGGCGCGTGCCTGGGCCGAAGCAGTCCAACGGATCGCATTACTTATCACTTTGCGGAACATGGGATCAACATACGTCACTGGTCCGTCGCCGAATTGGATGTAGGCGAGTGGGGCATTTTTTGCTTTCTTCACCCAAGCAACCAAATTACTTCCGGCCGGATGTGTCCAATTCTCATTGCTGTTGCGCTGACCGCGGATTGCAAGATCGGCCGAAAAGAAGTTCATCGGGTCGTCGGTCGCGAAAGTCGTGCGCATGAGCGGGATGACTTCATCTTCAAAAACCGGGCAGCAATACAGTTCATCAGTCAACGTGAATGAGTTTCCGAGTCCTTCACATATCGGATGATCAGAGTCAATGACTTCAATGGTGTGTTCAACATCAAAGACATAACCAGAGTCGGGATACTCCACCCCACGCAGAGTCGCCGGTTGATAATGGAATCGCCCACCAACAAGATCAGCAAATCCTTGCCACTTTGGCCAACTTGCTATGGCGTGATGCATGAAAACCAAACCAGTGCCAGCTTCTTGTAGATCACTGAGAACTTTGATGTGCTCGGCAGTTGGCGCCGGAAGATCAACGGGGGGATTGCCACCGGTGAACTTCAGTCCGGGCATGTCATAGAAAACGACGACGTCATATCCGGTTGAAGGAGTATCGGCGGCAGTCCACGTGATGTTGTCGATTGAATCGAAGACCGCAAAAAAGGCGTCAGCGACAAACGGATGACCGCCCGTGACTAC
>CALEHE010000004.1 GCA_937876415.1 uncultured Actinomycetes bacterium | reverse complement strand
ATTGGGCAACGACTCCACTTCGCGGACAACGTCATAGCCAAGAAAGCCCATGACTCCACCTTGTAACGGCGGGAGGTCAGCAATCACTGGACTGCGGTATTCAAGAAGCAAGGCTTCAATCGCTGCCAGCATCCCTTGATCGCGCGGCACCGATGCCGGAATATCGCCAGTGATCTTGAGTTGACCATCAATCAGTTCAAGAGTTGCACGCGGATGGCGTCCAACAAAACTAAATCGACTCCAACGTTCACCATGCTCAACCGACTCAAGCAAGAAACCTGGTTCGTCTCCAACCAATTTCGCGAAAGCGGCGACGGGGGTTTCGAGGTCGGCTAGTACTTCAACCCACACCGGCACGACCGTGTACTCAGCAGCAAGGGCCTGAAATTCTTCGCGTGACGGACGCACCACCAAAGGCTGAGTCATGCAGGGGTCCCGAAACTTGAAAAGAAACAGGAGCGTGCTCCGGTGTGGCACGCTCCGGCACCTTCTTGTTCAACCTTGAAGAGAAGCGTGTCAACATCACAGTCGTAATAGGCCTCGCGCACAAACTGACGATCGCCGCTGGTGTCACCTTTACGCCATAACTCTGAACGACTGCGACTCCAGTACACCATGCGACCTTCAGCAAAAGTCATTGACAAACTCTCGGCATTCATCCATGCCATCATCAATACATCACCGTTGACGATGTCTTGTGCGATCACTGGAACGAGGCCATCGGAGTTGTACTTGACAGCAGCAAGTTGCTCAGGGGTGGGAACGATCAGGTTCATATCTACAACTTTGTCAGAGATAGAGGCCGGTATGGCCATCAATTCGGCTGGCGGCAACGGCGTGGATGTCGCGTTCACGCAACATGATGTAATCAATTCCACTGACTTCAACCTCGTAGCGGTCTTCGGGCCCAAAAAGTACACGGTCACCGACCTCGCAGCTGCGGACGTTCTGACCAAGCGCCACGACTTCGGCCCACACCAAACGCTTTGAAACCTGCGCCGTGGCCGGGATCAAGATTCCGCCCATACTGCGACGCTCGCCGTCTTTATCGGGGATCTTGACCAACAAACGATCGTTGAGCATTTGAATCGCCATCTTGTCGAC
>CALEHE010000003.1 GCA_937876415.1 uncultured Actinomycetes bacterium | reverse complement strand
ACTTCGGCGACAGTGGCTGCGTGATTAGAAATCTGTCCGCGCATGTGCGGGAAACCAGAATCGAAGTTTGAAACTCCGCGCATACCAACCGCATGATGATTACGCCCAGTGAGAAGAGCAGCGCGCGTCGGCGAACACAACGGAGTGACATGGAAGTTCGTGTACCGAAGACCTTGTTCGGCGAGACGATCGATATTCGGAGTGTCGATGGTTGAGCCAAAACAGCCAAGATGCGAAAATCCCAAGTCGTCGAACAACATCACGATGACATTGGGAGCCTTCTCGCCAGGGTGCTTATTTGGTGGCCACGCGGCCTCCGACTCGGCAACAGTTCGACCAATTTTCCCGGTAAAGCCTTCGTAATCTTTCACAAGTATTGACAATAGCCCTGCCACTACCTACCCTCGGCACATGACCACAGATTCCTCAATATCTTCCCGACCCGTCGCCATCGTTGCTGACGGCCATTTCTATGTCGGACCCGAACTTTGCCGCCATTTGGCTCATCGCGGATTTGACCTTGTTGTCGGGAATGCCTCTGATGAATTGGCCGAAGAATTGCATCAATTGGGCGCTCGGGTTGAGGTCGTGCCAAACGTACAAGATCTTGCGCAACCCCAGAATTCCGACCTTCTCGTCGAACGAGCGCTCACCATCTTTGGTCGCATTGACTCGGCCGTCATGTTTTCTGGGCAGATTGTCACCGGTCGTTTTGTGAATTCTTCACTTGAGGATCTTCGTTCAGTTCTTGTCGGCTGCGTTGAAGCGCCCTACAACTTCATGAAAGCAGTTGTCCCAAAGATGACGCCACAGGGAGAGGGACAAGTGCTGGTGATTACAAGTGCATCAGCGGCTCGGCCGACACCAGGCGCTCCCCTGTATTCGGCTGCCCGAGCTGGGGCGTCCATGTTGGTGAAAAACGTTGCCGATGAAGTTGCCCGTACTGGTGTGCAGGTGAATGCTGTCGGAACCAACTTTATGGACTTCCCGGCCTTTCTGAAGGCGTCAGGTGCCACCGATCCAGAGGTACGCGCCAAGATTGAGTCACAGGTACCCATGAAGCGTTTGGGCACCATGACTGAATTCGCAGCATTCTGTATGGCTTTCCTTGATGGCTCAAGCCGATTTACAACGGGTCAGTTCGTGGCTTATGCAGGAGGCTGGGCGTAAGGGCAGAATAGGAGGGTGAAACGATCCCTCTACAACGATGACCATCTTGCCTTCGGTGCCAGTTTTCGAAGCTTCATAGCCAAAGAGATCACTCCCTTTTATGCCCAGTGGGAAAAGGATGGAATTGCGCCTCGAGAGATGTACTCCAAAGCCGGGGCTAGTGGCTTCTTGGGTATGGCGATTCCCGAGCAATACGGTGGCGGTGGCATTAAGGATTTTCGGTTTAACGCAATTATCGCCGAAGAATTAGCGGCAGCCGGAATCGGTGGGGCTGGTGCTGGCATCACCTTGCACAACGACATCACAACTCCGTACTACATGGAGATTTGTAACGACGAACAAAAGGCACGTTGGCTGCCAGGTATTGCTAGCGGCGAATTGATCACAGCGATCGCAATGACTGAGCCCGGCACCGGTAGCGACCTTGCCAGTATCGCAACAACTGCACGCAAAGACGGCGAACGTTACATTTTAAATGGTTCAAAGACTTTCATTACCAATGGCATCAACTCCGACATCATCATTGTTGCAGCGAAAACTGATCCAACTCAGCGCCATACGGGAATGTCCTTAATGGTTGTTGAACGCTCGATGGTCGGATTTGAACGAGGACGAAATCTCGAAAAGATCGGCATGCACAGTCAAGACACTGCCGAACTGTTTTTCAATGATGTTGAAGTTCCGGTTGAAAACTTGCTGGGCGAAGAAGGTCGCGCGTTCCACTACCTCACTTCAAATCTTGCTCAGGAGCGCCTATCAATTGCTATCGCTGGTGTGGCATTCGCCCGATCTGCTCTCAACTGGACAGTTGACTACGTCAAGGAACGCAAAGCTTTCGGACAGTCGATTTCCAATTTCCAAAATACGAAGTTTGTTTTGGCAGAGCAACGCACGGCGATAGATGTCGCACAGGCTTATGTTGATCAATGCATCTTGGCTCTTAATGAAGATCAACTGACTGCCGCTGAAGCAGCGGCAGCGAAATTCTGGTGCACCGAGCTACAAAATAAAGTTGCCGATAAGTGCCTGCAACTATTTGGAGGGTACGGCTACATGAGCGAATACCCCATCGCCCGCACCTATGCCGACGCCCGAATCACCACCATCTACGGTGGAACGACAGAGGTAATGAAAACAATCATTGCCAAAGAGATGGGTTTATGAAACTTGCTTTAAGCGCAGAAACATATCGAGAATCAGATGCCTTCAAAATCGAAAGACAAGCCGTGTGGGCGACTGAATGGATCATGTTTTGTACGATTGCAGAGTTGTCGCAACCAGGCGAATACTTCGCCGGAGAACTTGCCGGATTCAATATTCTGTTGGTAGTTGACCCTGAGGGCTCAATTGTCGGCTTCCACAATGTTTGTCCGCACCGAGCCGGGGTCTTGGCCTGGCCTGGTCAAGGGACTCTCGGAAACCTTGTATGCAAATACCACGGTTGGGCTTTTGGCTGGGACGGAAATCTGAAGTCGGCTCGAGATTTTGGCAATGATGAACCGTTGTGCGCTGAGCATTCAGAACTGAAGAAGATTCGTGTTGAAACCTGGGGACATTTGGTTTTTGTTCATCTGGGTGAACCTGTGGAGTCTTTGATTGACTCGCTTGGTGGGTTAATCGCTAAGACCGAGAGTTTTCCAATTGAAACTTTCTCGTACGCACGGCGCATGACGCGCGAACTCGCGTGCAACTGGAAGACATACGTAGATAATTACCTTGAGGGTTATCACGTACAGTTAGTGCACCCGTCGCTCAATCGTGCACTCAAGATGTCAAGTTACAAAGTGTCAGTACATGACGATTCGTACTGCGTTCATGAATGCGAACCTTCAGATGGATCACCGGTGGCCGGAGCGTGGCTATTTCGGTATCCCAATTTGGCGATCAATCTTTATCCATCTGGGATGAATGTTGAGCGAATCATGCCTGTCGGACATAATCGCACCCAAGTTGTCTACGACTACTTTGCGTTCGACACTTCAGAAGACAACATTGCTCAAATGGTGGCCATGTCGAACGAAATTTTGGATGAGGATCAAAAAATTTGCGAGATCGTGCAGAAGAACTTAGACGGCGGCATTTACCAGGCCGGACCTTTAAGCCCGCGCCATGAGGTCGGACTCGAGTGGTTTCAGTCGAAAGTGAAAAATGCCCTAATCTCGTGAACAACTTGGTCGTTTGCTTGGATAGTTATCTGCGAGAATTGAACATGGTTGTTGCCCAGAAAGCTCATCAGACGATCGTGACGCTCGACCTTGAAGGTGTCCTCGTCCCCGAAATTTGGATTGCTGTCGCAGAGACGACGGGTATACCCGAACTCCGACGTACCACGCGGGACGAGCCCGATTACGACCTCCTGATGCGTCAGCGTTTGGCGATCCTGGACCAGCACGAACTGACAATGAGTGCCATCGAAACGGTCATTTCGACCCTGCAGCCCCTTCCTGGTGCCATCGATTTCCTCAATGCCCTTCGAGAACAAACTCAGGTCATCATCTTGTCGGACACTTTTGAGCAGTTTGGACGGCCCTTCATGCGCCAACTCGGTATGCCAACTCTGCTCTGTCACCGGTTGATCGTTGAAAATGACCGGATTGTCGACTTCGAATTACGACAGGTTGACCAAAAGCGCCACGCTGTTGAGGCGTTCAGATCATTGAATTACCGCATCATCGCTGCGGGCGACTCGTACAACGACACTGCGATGCTCGGTGCGGCCGATGCCGGATTTTTGTTCCATGCCCCCGACAACGTCATCAAGGAATTTCCTCAATTCCCAGCCTTACGTGATTTCGCACAACTTCTTGAGGCTATTCGTAATTGCCTGAACCACTAGAAGAATTGGTCTCCAGGAGAGACAAGGTAGTGCGGATACTTGATTTCTTCGCTCATCATTGTCTGCATTAACTATCTTGCCAATTGCATCAAATCCCTCACCACCGCCAGTACGAACCAGTGGCAATCACTCAAAGCGAGCATGACTGGCGGCTCAGGTTTCTTCTTTCAGCGCGAGTTTCGTGATCATCAAACGGCGCTCATCAAAGGCGGCACGCTGATGGCGCGGAAGACTTCGACGTAGGCGTCGGGTCGCGCGGAGGTCGCCGTAGGAATCTATTTCAATGGGCGACAAATTGTGCGTGAAAGCAAGTTGTGGCAGACGACCACGCACGTGAGTGACTTCGTCATATCGCAGGCGTCGCAGGTAACGCACCATTATGAAGAAAAGCAGAATGTGCCCGAGCAGAAGAAATGTGAAGACGATATTCAACCCCGAAGCGTTCCATGCTGCATGCAACGCCGTCGCTGGCACAAGACCACGAATCGCCGCAAACCGACGAGATCGTCCGTGACGAACCGCTCTGCCGACGGCGAGCCCCACCCAAAGCGTGAAAAAAGGATGGGCGAAAGGAGAGAACAACCCTCGCAAAACAAACACCAACCCTAGATCGCCATCGGTGATCGCTTGCGAGAAGTAGATAACGTTTTCGACCATCGCGAAACCGATTCCAACATAACCAGCGTAAATCGCTCCATCAAGTGGCGAGTCAAGCTGTTGTCGTTTGGCGGCCCCCAAGATTCCGAGTGCCTTCATGATCTCTTCCGCAACCGGGGCGCTGATGACGAGAGCCGCTGAATACCCAAATGACGCGTCTGTGAATTCGTTGGCCAAGCCCGCTACCAGTATCGAAATACCGGCGCCCCAGAGAAACGCATTCCACCGCATGGCGCGTGGCTCGGGCTCGAGTCGGTCGAGCCAAGCAAAGGCGGGGATTGTGTAAGCCAACGGAATCAGGGCTAACAGAAATGCGGAGGGTGTGTCCACCGCATAAACACCTACTGACAACAAGGCAACAATGAAGGCCAGCACTAGCAAACGGCGAACTTTTGGTTTCGAAACCTCGGGCACAAATACCTTACGTGTGTTTGAGTGTCGAAGGGGGGACTTGAACCCCCACGATCTTACGATCACTAGCCCCTCAAGCTAGCGCGTCTGCCTATTCCGCCACTTCGACGTGGTGTTGAAACTCTATCGGTCGACATAAAGTCAGCCAACAATGTGTGCTTGTTCTCTCAGTTGGTGAGAAGGAAACCAAGGGAAAGGATTGAGATAATCCAGACCAAAGCGATCACAAAAGTGATCCGATTCAAGTTCTTCTCTGCCGCTGCTGAGCCAAGGCCAGCACCGCTGCCTCCACCGAACATGTCGGACAGTCCCCCGCCCTTACCGCTGTGCATCAAAATTGTGCCAACCATGCCAAACATAGAAACCACATTGATCAAAACCATTATGTACATCACGATGTCACGCACGGTTCAACATCCTAGTGGCTTCAGTCGGGGAAATGGCAGGCCACTCGATGACCTTGTCCGCGATCAATCAAAAGTGGCTCTTCGTGGGCACACAAATCCTGGGCTTGAGGGCACCGGGTCCGGAAGCGGCAGCCTGACGGTGGATTCACCGGACTCGGTACATCGCCAGTCAAGATAATGCGCTGACGTTTGACGCCCGACTGCGGATTCGCGATGGGCACTGCCGACATCAGGGCCTTGGTGTACGGGTGCGTTGTTGCCTCAAACACGGCTTCTGGAGAGCCGATCTCGACGATCTTGCCGAGATACATCACGGCGACTTTATCGGCGATATGGCGCACGACAGAGAGGTCATGAGCAATGAAGACATACGACAAGCCCAAGTCGGATTGAAGGTTTTCGAGCAAATTCAGAATCTGTGCCTGAATCGAAACATCAAGAGCTGAAACGGGTTCGTCAGCCACGATCACCTTGGGGTTCAATGCCAAGGCACGAGCGATTCCAGCTCGTTGGCGTTGCCCGCCTGAAAATTCGTGGGGGAACCGGTTGTAATGTTCAACGCTCAGACCGACTAACTCCATCAACTCAAACACTCGACGCTTCTCATCATCTCGCGACATGGTCTTTTGAATTCGAATGGGAGTACCGATACTTTGCCCGATGCTATGACGAGGATTCAAACAGGCATACGGATCTTGAAACACCACTTGAATATCGCGCCTCATCTTCAACACTTGTTTTGCTGATGCAGACGTGAAGTTGACGCCATTAAGAACGACTGAACCTGCAGTTGGCTCGATGAGTCGCGCCAACAATCGGGCAAGTGTTGACTTGCCACAACCCGATTCTCCGACAATGGCCAAGGTAGTTCCACGACGTAACGACAACGACACACCGTCGACGGCTTGCACGACTTGCGTTGGACGTTGCAGAAGATTTGAAGCACCAGTTGGAAAATACTTTTTGAGATCAAAGGCCTCAAGAACAACATCGTCGCTCATTGCAAATCCTTCATGGAAATTGACAATACTTCCACCGGTAGATGGCAAGCCGACCAACTATTACCTACTGCTTTCAACTCCGGTAGATCCGAAACGCATCGACCATTAAGTGATTCAGCGAAACGGCAGCGAGGATGAAATGGACAACCTGCCGGCAAATCAATCAAAGATGGCGGACTTCCGGGGATCGGTTCGAGACGTGTGTGACGGTCTGAATCCAAACTCTTCACTGAATTGAGCAGACCAAGGGTGTACGGGTGCGATGGAGAGCCGAAGGCATCTGAAACCGACGCTGATTCAACTAAACGCCCCGCATACATCACCAATACGCGCTTAGTGATTTCAGCGACGACACCAAGATCATGAGTAATCAGAATGACCGCAGATCCATGTTCTTCCTGCATTTCGCCTATCAAATCGAGAATCTGCGCTTGAACTGTCACATCTAGTGCCGTTGTTGGTTCATCTGCA
>CALEHE010000002.1 GCA_937876415.1 uncultured Actinomycetes bacterium | reverse complement strand
TCAACAATACGCGCGTTTTCAAGTCTGTAGAGGCGATCGCAATATTCCACTGTGCTCAAGCGGTGGGCAACAATAATTACGGTCTTTTCACCTTGCAGGGCCTGCACCGCCTGCATCACTCCATGCTCTGTCTCGGTGTCGAGCGAGCTTGTTGCTTCGTCGAGCACCAGCACATCTGGGTTGTTATACAACGCGCGAGCAATGCCTATGCGCTGACGCTGGCCGCCCGACAAGCGCACACCACGTTCGCCAACGATTGTGTCCAGGCCATCCGGCAATGACGAAACAAAATCTTCAAGTTGAGCCGATCTAATTGCCGACTTCACTGCGTCATCATCAATTTCGCCCTTCGGTAATCCAAAAGCAACGTTGCGTCGCAATGTATCGTCGGTAAGAAAAATGGATTGCGGCACATATCCAATCTGATCTTGCCAGCCACGCAAATTTTCTCGAATATCATTGCCGTCAACTAGCACACGACCAGATGTTGGTTCGAGAAGCCCGAGCAAAATGTCTACGAGAGTGCTCTTGCCCGAACCAGACGGACCTACGAGACCAACCGCTTCCCCGCGGGCTATGTCAATGGATACTCCCGTGAGTGCCTGCGTGGTTGAGGTTTCATAAGAAAAGCTGAGATTTTCCACGGAGATAGAAGAAGCCAAATGACCGTGAACACTCTTAGTAGATGTTGTCGAAATTGATAAGCCCAGATCAGCGGCTACACCATCGACCAAAGGCCGATTGAGATTAATTGTCTGTGCACTCAAAATTGACCTGTTCACTGCAGGTAATAACCGAAAAGCTGCAGCTCCGAATAGGCCAAGCACAGGCAAGATTCCAGTGAGTTCCTGACCCGATAACACCATCGTAGACACCAGAGATGCAAGCCCAATCATCATCAATATTTCAAGTCCAAACCGAGGTATTGCCTGAGCGAGCGAGAACCTACGGAGTACATTCGCATTGCCATCCAGATGATCCGAATACTGATTAACAAAGTAGTTTTCGCGGCCGAGAATCTTTACGTCTTTCACACCGCCAAAGCCTTGTTGCAGATGCTGAATAATCTTTCCTTTATGAAAGTTTTGTGCTTCACCCCATAGACGAATTCGTCGACTACTAAAACGACGAAGCGCCATTGAACTCAGCGCAAAAACCAAAATAGTAATGATCGTTCCCTTGGGTTCAATCACCAGCAAGAGCACCATCATTCCGGAAGTGACAAGTGCATCAGCCGCGATGGACAGAATGGGGTCAATCGTTCCTGACATCACTGATGCACTATTTTGCGAGTTGCGTATCAACGTTGCGGAGTTCCGTTGCAAATGAAATGTGAATGGCTGCTTCAGGTAGTTCTCGAATAAGGTTCGACCAAGTCTTTTCGTTACAGAAGTTGAATACCCGTATTGAACCCACAAACTTCCGATCAAGATAATGCTCTTCACAACATAAACGAGCACCAACAACAACATTGCACCAACAACAAATTGCGTCTGACTTGGAAAGTTCAAAAGTTCGTCAATTCGAGGATGACTCTTGAGATACTCAGGCTTTGTTAACAATCCGACAACAGGAACAACGAGTCCAAGACTGAATGTCTCAAGCACTGTGCCAAACAACATCAGAGAGAAAATCCAGATGAGCTTGCGTCGCTCTTTGTGGGTCAATATTGCCCACACAACACGCAGCGTCGAACGGCGTTCAGTTTCGTTCAATGGCACTACCAATCCAAGTACTCATGTGGGTCATCCGTTCCATCACAGTCTTGTCCCCTTTTTGTAGCGGCGGCCGGATTCGAACCGGCGACCTTCCGATTATGAGCCGGATGCTCTCACCAACTGAGCTACGCCGCCTAGATTACCGAGCCCTCTGTGGGAATCGAACCCACCACCTCTTCCTTACCATGGAAGTGCTCTACCGAATGAGCTAAGAGGGCGTTACTAGTTGAGTTTCCCCAACAGAATGACATGTCATCATAGCGATGTCTATTGGGCATTAAACCAGATACCAATCACCACTTTGCCTCACAAAACCTGGGTTCAATACCGCAGCAATACGACCAAATTGTTCACGACCCACAGTCCCTACCTGATCCTCAAT
>CALEHE010000001.1 GCA_937876415.1 uncultured Actinomycetes bacterium | reverse complement strand
AGCGGGAACGTGGAATGACAACTTCGGTGCTGCGCCTGCGGACATCGTGCGAGTCGCTGGTGGCGTGGTCACCGACCTGAAACGCGGCTGACTCTTGCTTAGCCGGTCACTATTGACTTTAGAAGTTTGAACGCAGGGCTTTAGTCAGCAAAACAAGTATCGAAGTTACGGAAAGTACTCCAGCTAAGACAATGTAAGTTGCTTTAATCCCATAACTTTCAACTGAAAGTCCGGCAAGCACCATTCCTAGAGGTGGGGCAGCATAAAAGACTGCTGTTTGCACACCAAAAACTCGTCCTTGTAAATGTGCTGGCACTCTTTGCTGCACCAATGTACTGATGAGTGGGCTATACGGCCCCCACGACAATCCCAGTAAAAATCCGGCAAGCATCGACACCGACAATGGGGGAAGAAATGCCATTGGGATGATGCTGACTGCACTCCCAAGAAGAATAAATCGGATCAGTGTTTTTCTCTTCATCCGAGCACTGATCCATCCATAGCCAAACGAACCCACCGCAGAACCGGCAGCAAGGGCTGAGATAACAAATCCAAGTCCACTGGGATTATCGACATCTTCAAAATAAGTTGGGAGAACAACAGCTTCAGTAGGTAAATAAACAGCGGCGATAATCAAAAGCGCGACACTCAGCATTCTCAACACTTTGTCATCCCAAAGAGTCTTGATGCCGACACGCATGCTTGAGTCAGTTTCTGCACCAGATGCTTCGGCAGTCTCGCGGGATTCCTTCGCCGCATCTCCGACACGCAGGAATGAAATAGCTAGTGCGGCGATGATGAACAAAGCTGCGGAGACCCAAAATGAGTTAACTGCACCCACGCTTGCTATCAATCCAGCACCAACTGCAGGACCGAGAATCCAGGCGACTCCCATAATCCCGTCGTGTATTCCATTGAGATGATTGAGGTCTGCATCAGAAGCCTTCGCCACATCGGTAAGCAGTGTTTTTCGAGCTGTATAACCAGCAGGGTCAAAGGCCGCGCCCAGTACGGCGATCAGGAGAATTGAGGGATTGGACAAACCGAAAGTGGCAGCAACAATTGGAAATGCTGCAACAGAAAGAGAGGAGAGCAAGTCTGCTCCGACACTTACTGTCCGACGACCGATGTGATCAACCATCCAGCCGCCGATAGGGGAAACAAGAATTCCTGGCAACGCAGATATTGCAGCAACTAACCCCGCAAAGGCTGGTGAATCTGTTCGTTCAAGAATCAACCAAGGGATGATGATCATAACTATCGAGTTGCCAAGCCCAGATGAGAAATTTGAGACTTGAAGCAGAACAGCTGGAGATTTCTTCTTCACGGTGTGGACCGTGATTGCCTTCAGTGGTGTGTGATTTGCCAGCTATGCGAAACGCATCGGTAGATGCTTGTACCCGCGAATGAGCTGACTCGGCCCAAGAGTTGGAGCACTTGTTGTTCGCCACCGACTGATGTCAGGGAAGTGATTGATGAGTGACTCCCACGCAACTTGTGCCTCCAGTCGTGCGAGCGCTCCACCGATACAAGCGTGAGGTCCATTGACGAAGGCGAGATGGCGTCGTGAATTTGGTCGGGTGATGTCGAACTTCTGTGGGTTGTCGAATACAAGTGGGTCGCGGTTTGCGGTGGCTAGGACGGTGATGACATCAACGCCAGTGGGAATGACATGGCCCTCTTCTATCTCGATTGGTGCGAGTGTCCGCCTCAACGTCAACTGCACGGGACTTTCGTAGCGCAATGCTTCTTCGACGGTGTTGGCGATATGTATCTCAGGATTTGAAGCGAGCAGTTCGAGTTGATCTCGGTTTGCAACAAGAGTGGCTGTGCCGGTTCCGATGAGATTGACCGTCGTCTCAAAGCCAGCAATGAGTAAGAGTGAAAGTGTCCCGACGAGCTCGTCGTCGCTGAGTAGTTCACCGTCAACTTTCTCTGCAAGAACTGAAATCAGGTCATCGCCCGGATGACGACGTCTTTCTGCGATGAGTTTGCGAAACATCTTGTCGATCTCGATAAAGGTGTTGTGAACATTTCTCGCATCTCGTAATGAGCGCGGGCGATCAAGTGCAATGACTAAGTGCTCGCCCCATCGATCAAATGTTGCGAAGTCAGAATCTGGAACACCGAGAAGTCGAGTGATGACTCGCATGGGCAGGAGTCGTGCGAACGACGCAACTAAGTCAACATCGCCATGAGTAGGAAACGCATCTATCAACTCGTCGGCAGTTCTGCGCACGAGTGCGGTGTGGTCGGCGATTGCTTTGGGAGTGAATCCGCGTTGGACAAGCCGCCGAAGTCGGGTGTGGTCGGGTGCGTCCATCGAGATGAACCACGAATCGAATGGTGAGCCGAGACTCGTGCGAAGTGTCGGTTCAAGAAGTCGACCAATCGTGCTTTGTGGTCGGGCCACCATCGATGACGCATGGGGAGATGTGAACACTGCATGACAGCCAGCATGCGTGGGGGTGAGGTACACCCCGAACCGACTCTTCACGAGCGGTCCTGCCTTGAGTAGTGAGGAGTGGAGTGCTTGGCGATCAGTAGGGCCACCAGGAGCATCGAATGCGCCGAAAGGGTCACCGAATCGCCGGCCTAAGCGGGAGAGAGAATTGAGCGTTCTTGTCGCACCCGCGACTCGTACTTGCTCTCTGAAGGGGACAACCGAGGAGGACATGGAGGAGTTGGTCATGCGACTAACAATATCAAGAGTTAGTCGCATGACCAACACTTGCCTAGACTATGGTCGTGACCTACGTAAGTGCTGTTGATCGCAAGGAGCAACTGATCAATGCAACTATTGCGGTGCTGCAAAAGTCTGGCATCAAGGGTGTCACAACACGGTCAGTTGCTGCCGAAGCCAACGCACCGCTTGCGTCCATTCATTACACCTTTGGGTCGTTGGACGATCTTGTACTCGCAGCCTTTGAAAGACTGATTGAGGAAGTGAACGCGTGGGTTGCTGATGGTTTAGATGTGAAGGCCGGATATGGCCCGTGCATCATCGGCATCATGGAGCGCGTTGCGGGTCTATTGGAAGATGAACGGTATGGCGTGTTGCTACATGATCTCAATCCAACTGGCGATCGTCGTGTTGAAATACTTGAAGAGAAGTACTACCGACTCGCTCGGGACCTAATTGATTTAATCGCCGATGCTGTGGGTCATGAACCTGCGATACCGCGTCCGCAGTTGGCGCGTATGACGATGGCTGCTATCGACGGAGTGGTGTTGCAGTTTGCTGCGAACAATGACATCAAGATCGCACGAAGCGACCTTGC